>CAYUAQ010000014.1:25297-53101 GCA_964442705.1 uncultured Desulfobacteraceae bacterium | reverse complement strand
ATCCGGGTGTACCCAGGAATCCTGGTTGCGGATGTTGGCCATCTCGAAGAGGTACTTGTTGAGCCCCGTCTTTTCCATAGTGTCCTGGAAAATGGGCTCGTGGGTCTTGGGCGTACAGGCCGCCACCACGATGCGATTGAGGTTGTGCTCCTCGATGACCTCCTTCATCTTGTCCTGGGTGTCCTGGGAACAGGTGTAGAGGTTGTTGCCGGTGTAAACCACGCCCGGCAGGGTGGCGGCATACTCCTCCACGGCCGGCACGTCCACCACGCCGGCGATGTTGATGCCGCAGTTGCAGACGAACACCCCGATGCGCGCATCCTGGTCGGTGACGTCCTTTTCCTCTGGGATTTCGACGCTCTTGGTAAGTGTGTTGCGCGAGGGCGCCAGCATCTTACCGGCGGCCAGGGCCGCGGCGCTGGCCTCGGTAACCGAGCTGGGGATGTCCTTGGGGGCCTGGAAAACACCGCAGGCGTAAACGCCTTCGCGCGAGGTCTCCACCGGCCTGAAGGGATCGGAAACCACGAAGCGGTCCTTGTCCAGTTCGACGCCCAGCTTCTCCGCCAGCTGGGCCGTGGACTCGGAAATCTGCAGCCCCACGGACAGCACCACGATGTCGAAGTCCTCGTGCTGCATCTTTCCGTCTTCGTCGGCATAGCGCACGCGCAGCTGATCGGTTTCCTTGATCTCGTCGATGGTGTGGATGCGCGCCCTTTCGAAACGCACCCCCTCTTTTTCTCTGGCGCGGTTGTAGTACTGCTCGTATTCCTTGCCGAAGGTACGGATATCCATGTTGAATATCACGCAGTCCAGATCGCCGGCGGCATGCTCCTTGGCGATCATGGCATCCTTGATGGCGTACATGCAGCACACCGAGGAGCAGTAGCTGTTGCCGCACTTGTTGGTGTCCCGGGAGCCCACGCACTGCAGCCAAGCGATCTTCTTGGGCTCGCTCTCGTCGGAGAGCTTGACCAAGTGGCCCATTGTGGGGCCCGAAGCGCTCAGGATGCGCTCGAACTCCAGGCTGGTCATGACGTTGGGGTTGCTGCGGTAGTGGTAGAACTCCTCCAGGGCTTCGGGATCGAAGGTCTGGCTGCCCGGGCACAGGACCACCGAACCGACCTCCACATCCCGCGTCACTTCCTGGTGGGTGTGGTCCACAGCCCCGGCCAGACAGGCCTTGACGCACTGGTAGCACTCGCTGCAGATGCCGCACTCCAGGCAGCGCTTGGCCTCCTGGCGGGCCTGCTCTTCGGTGTAGCCGAAGGACACCTCCATGAAATTGCACTCGCGGGCGGCCGGATCCAGGCAACCCACCGGCACGCGCGCTTCGTGAGAGACATCGGCGGTGTCGGGCTTTTCGAAATCCCACTCTTTTTCGCGGTCCGCTTTGAGATCCAGCCCGTTGATGAAACGGTGCATACTCTCGGCGGCCTCCTTGCCGCAGGCCACGGCCTCGACCACCGACTTGGGGCCGTAGAAGGCGTCGCCGCCGGCAAACACCCAGTCGATGGGGGTCTGCAGCGTGACCGGGTCGGCGGCCAGGCCGCCGGGCGGTGTGGTCTCGATGCCGGCTTTTTTCAGCGGCTCGACGATGGCGCTCTGGCCGATGGCGATGATGACCGTGTCGCCGAAGAAGGGCTGGCACTCGTTTTCGTCGTAGCTGGGGTTGAAGCGGCCGCTCTCGTCGAACACCGCCGTACAGGTCTTGAACTCGATGCCCGAGACGCGCTGGGTCTTGTCGATGAAGAAAGCCTTGGGACCGAAGCTGTTGACGATCTTGATGTCGCTCTCCAGGGCCTCCCGGATCTCGTATTCCCAGGCGGGCATCTCGTCGCGGCTCTCCAGGCATACCATGGTGACGTTCTTGGCGCCCTTGCGCTTGGCCGTCAGGGCCACGTCCACGGCCACGTTGCCGCCACCGATGACCAGCACGTCGTCGCCGATGGGCACGTCTTTGCCCAGGGCCGTGTCGCGCAGGAACTCAACCCCCTGGAGCACGCCGTCGACATCCTCGTTCTCCACGCCCAGGCGGCGCCCGCCGTGCAGGCCGATGGCCAAGTAGAGGGCCGCATAGCCGTCCGCCTTGAGGCTGTCCAGGGTGATGTCCTCGCCGAAAGTCACCCCGGTCTTGATGGTGACGCCCATCTTCTCGATGGTTTCCACCTCGGCCCTGATGATGTCGCGGGGCAGGCGGTATTCGGGAATACCCACCGCCATCATGCCGCCGACCACGGGCAGTTTCTCGAAGATGGTCACCTGGTAGCCCTTTAGGGCCAGGTAGTAGGCCGCCGTCAGGCCGGAGGGACCGGAGCCCACGATGGCCACCTTTTCGTCACGCTTTTCGGTGACCTCCGGTACGTAGGGGCTGTCCGACTTGAGGTCCTCGTCGGCGATGAAGCGGTGCAGGTACTGGATGGCCATGGGCTCATCGGCATCGCCGCGGGTGCAGACCTCCTCGCAGGGGTGATGACAGACCCGTCCGCAGATGCCGGGGAACGGGTGGGCTTCCTTGAACAGCTCCAGGGCCTCGCGGTAGCGGCCGTCGTTGATCAGGGCGATGTAGCCCTGGATGCTGACGTGGGCCGGGCAGGTGGCCTTGCACGGTGCCGTGCCGCGCTTGCTGATGGCGAAGGCGCCGGGGATGGCCTGGGCGTATTTCTTGTAGATAGCCTTGCGCTGGCTGAGCCCCTCGTCGTATTCGTTGGGCAGGTCGATGGGACAGACCTTGACGCACTCCCCGCAGCTGGTGCACTTGGACAGATCGACGTAACGGGGCTGTTCCGTGATGGTGGCGGTGAACTTTCCGGGTCCACCCTCCAGATCGATGATTTCGGTATTGGTGAGAAGCTCGATGTTCAGATGCCGGCCGACCTCGACCAGTTTGGGTGAGATCACTCACATGGCACAGTCGTTGGTGGGAAAGGTCTTGTCCAGCTGGGACATCATGCCGCCGATGGCCGACGACTTTTCCAGAAGATACACGTAATAGCCCGAATTGGCCAGGTCCAAGGCGGACTGCATGCCGGCGATTCCGGCACCGACCACCATGACGGCGCCCACCGGCTTGTCCGCCAGGGACTGATTCTGCTGGGCCGTTTTCCCCTGAGTTTCGTCCGAATGTTGCATAGAAACACCCCTGTGCGTTTAAGAATTTGTGAAAATCAAGTGAACCGATAACGCAGCCGATAACGCAGCAAATACAAATAATAAAGCCTCCATGAACCAAAGAGCGCACTATATTATAAAAGTGCATTTTGGGTCAAGCAAAATTATCAGAACCCCCCAGGCTGCCTAAAAATTCAGCGCCCTGGTGAAACACAAAATTTCATTGACTTGGCCCGCGCCGGGATTGATAATCGCGTCATTTGACAACGTAGCTTGATGACAGAAAAGGAGATTTCCGTTTATGCTGACTTTTGAAACATCCGATGTGAAAAAAGCCACCTTTGAAGTCCTGGCCGTACCGGTGTGCGAAAACGCCGTCATTCACCAGAACCGTGTCCTGGGTGCCCTTGCCAAGAAAGCCCTTCAGAAAAGCGGGTTCGAGGGCAAGAAAGACCAGCAGATCGCCTTTTACGACCCCCGTGAAATCCGCGCCCGGCAGATTCTCTTCGTGGGGCTGGGAAAACGCGCCGACCTCGATGCCGAGAGCTTTCGCCGCATGGCCGGACAGGCCGTCAAAGCCGCCATCAAGGCCAAAGCCGAGACCATCTGCTTCGCCACGCCGGCACCGCAGAAAGTGGGCCTGTCCACGGTGGAGCTCATGGAGGCCCTGTTCGAGGGGGCCCGGCTGGGCAATTACCGCTTCGACCGCTACCGCCGGAAAAAAGAGCTCCAGCCGCTCAAGGAGATCAGCCTGCTGGCGGCCGCCGGCACGGCCAAAAGATACAAGCGCCTGCCCGGCCGCGTGGAAACCGTCTGCGAGGGCACCCTGCTGGCGCGCCAGTGGGTCAGCACGCCTTCCAACGAGAAGCGGCCCGAACAGTTCGCCCGCGACATCGCCCAACGCGCCGAAGCCCAGGGACTGGAAGTGACCGTCATGGGGGAGGCGGAGCTGCAGGCCGAGAAGTTCGGCGCCATGCTGGCCGTGGCCGGCGGCAGCCAGGGAAAGCCGCAGCTGGTGATCGTCAGGTACAAATCCCCCGGCGCCCGGCGCACCGTGGCCCTGGTGGGAAAGGGCGTCACCTTCGATGCCGGCGGCCTCAACCTCAAACCCACCGGCTCCATGGAGGACATGAAGATCGACATGTCCGGTGCCGCCGCCGTGGCCGCCACCCTGCTGACGGTGGCGCAGCTGAAGCCCAAAATCAACGTGGTGGGCGTCATGCCGCTGGTGGAAAACATGCCGTCGGGCAGCGCCTACCGCCCCGGTGACATTTTCCGCACCTACGACGGCAAAACCGTGGAAATCGGCAACACCGACGCCGAGGGCCGCCTGATCCTCATCGACGCCATGGCCTACACCGTCAAGAACTACAAACCGCACTTCATGATCGACATGGCCACCCTGACCGGGGCCTGCGTAGTGGCCCTGGGCGAGAAAATCGCCGGCCTGTTCTCGCCGGACGACGAACTGGCGGCCGCCATAACGGCCGCGGCCGAGCGTACCTTTGAGCGCTGCTGGCGCATGCCGCTGCCCGCGGACTACCAGGAACTGCTGAAAAGCGACTTCGCCGACCTGAACAACATCAGCCGCGGCCGCTGGGGCGGCGCCATCACGGCGGCGCTCTTTCTGAAGGAGTTCGTGGGCAAGACCCGCTGGGCCCACATCGACATCGCCGGCCCGGCTTCGGTCAAGAAGGAGCAGCCCTACTGTGTGCCCGGGGGCACCGGCTTCGGCGTGCGGCTCCTGACCGAAGTGGTCAGGAATCTGTAAGGGGGAATCATTCATGACCGACTTCGTCTATCAGGAAATGTTCGAACTGGGGGCCGACGGCACCGACTACCGGCGGCTGTCCGATGGGCACGTGTCCACGGCGCCATTCGAGGGCCGTGAAATACTGAAGATCGACCCCGCGGGCCTGACCCTGCTGGCCGAACAGGCCTTCACCGATGTGGCCCACCGGCTGCGGACCTCCCACTTGAAACAGCTGGCCCGTATTCTGGACGACCCACAGAGCTCGGACAACGACCGCTATGTGGCCCTGGAGATGCTCAAGAACGCCGTCATCGCCGCCGAGGGCGAATACCCCATGTGCCAGGACACGGGCACAGCCATCATCATGGGCAAGAAGGGCCAGCAGGTGTGGACCGGCGGCGGAGACGAAGCGGCCCTGTCCCGCGGGGTGTTCAACGCCTACACGCGCCACAACCTGCGCTACTCGCAGAACGCACCCCTGAGCATGTTCGAGGAGCAGAACACGGGCTGCAACCTGCCGGCCCAGATCGAGCTTTACGCCACCGAAGGAGACCACTATGACTTCCTGTTCATCGCCAAGGGGGGCGGGTCGGCCAACAAGACCTACCTCTACCAGGAAACCAAGGCCGTGCTGACGCCCGAGACCCTGGTGGCCTTCATGCGCGAAAAGATGAAGACCCTGGGCACGGCCGCCTGCCCGCCCTACCACCTGGCCTTCGTGGTGGGCGGTACCTCGGCGGAATTCACCCTCAAAACGGTCAAACTGGCCTCGGCCGGCTACCTGGACCATCTGCCCGCCGCGGGCAACACGCACGGCCGGGCCTTCCGCGACCGGGAACTCGAAGCCCGCATCCTGGAAATCTCCCGCGAGCTGGGCATCGGCGCACAGTTCGGCGGCAAGTACTTCTGCCACGACGTGCGCGTGGTGCGCCTGCCGCGCCACGGGGCCTCGTGCCCCATCGGCCTGGGCGTCTCCTGCAGCGCCGACCGCAACATCAAGGGCAAGATCACCCGCCAGGGGATCTTCCTGGAAAAACTGGAGGCCGACCCGGCGCGCTTCCTGCCCGAACCGGCGGAGAACGACCGGGGCGCCGTGGACATCGACCTGAACCGGCCCATGGACGAGATCCGCGCCGAGCTGTCGCGTTACCCGGTGGCCACGCGGCTGCGCCTTTCGGGGGACATCATCGTGGCCCGCGACATCGCCCACGCCCGCCTCAAAAGGGATCTGGACGCCGGACAGGACCTGCCGCAGTACTTCCGGGATCACATCATCTACTATGCCGGTCCCGCCAAAACCCCGCCGGGACGGGCGTCGGGTTCCTTCGGCCCCACCACGGCCGGCCGCATGGACCCCTATGTGCCGATTTTCCAGGCACGCGGCGCCTCGCTGGTGATGCTGGCCAAGGGCAACCGCTCGAAAGTGGTCACCGAATCGTGTAAAAAAAACGGCGGCTTCTACCTGGGCTCCATCGGCGGCCCGGCGGCCCGCCTGGGAAGAGACTGCATCAGCCACGTCGAAACGGTGGCCTATCCCGAACTGGGCATGGAGGCCATTTTCAAGATCACGGTGAAGGATTTCCCGGCTTTCATCATCGTGGATGACAAGGGAAACGACTTCTTCGAAAAGCTGCTGGCTTGATTGCCGGCAGAGAGGTGACTCACTGCAGAACCGGGTCGGAAACGAAATGACCGCCCCCGTGGCCGGACAAATCAAAGCCTGGCGGCGGGCCAACCGGCGCATGCGCTGGAAGATCGTCGGGGAAGCCTTCGACGCCATCGGGCCGCCGCCGAAGCTCAGCAACGGAGACCGCCGCAACGGCGTCTTCGGCCTGGGCATCGGCCACGTCGACCGCGTCTACCCCCTGTTCGCCGTACCCGTCCTGCGCTTTTGAAGCAAAAACCAGCCTCTTTCTCCCTCCGGAGAGGGCGCGGCACTGTCCAGGATGAAACGGTAGATGAGGCGCTTCACCGGCGACTGTTCCCGGAGAATTGCACGACAGCGGGGACCTCTTTAAAAATGGCAGCCGGTGCAACACTTTAGTAACGACTACACGCCGAAACCGGGCAGCTTGAATTTCAGGGTTACCTCGCCGGTCTCTTTGTCCAGGGTGACCAACTTGGCGCTCTCGCCGCCTACGGCCTCGATTTTCTGCCCGGTGGCCATTTCCATGAGTCCGCTGATGAAAGACAGGCCCTGGTTGAGGACCTCCTCCATCTTTTCCGGGGACTGTTCCACCGGCCGGGGCGCGGAGCGAGACGCCGCTTCCTCGGCGGCTGTCATGGCAGGGGTTTTCCCTTCACCGCTTCCGTCGTCCCCATCGCCGAGCACGTCCGGGTTCAGGAAATGGGGTGTGTCCTCGGGGATCTCCTCCGGCGGGAGGGCCTCGGCTCCGGACAGCTCCGGCGCTTCGCCCATCATTTCACGCAGACGGTTGACCATCTCCTGGCGTTTTTCACGGTCGAACATGACGGTGCTGGTGGTGCCGTCGAACACCCCGTCAAAGACCTCGCTCTTTAGCTTGATGCCGGTCAGGATGCGCTCCTCGATGCTGCGTTTGCTGATCAGGTTGATGACATTGACGCAACCGCTCTGCTGTCCAATACGGTGCACCCGGCCAATGCGCTGGTTGAGCCTGGCCGGGTTCCAGGGCAGCTCGAAGTTGATCACACAGTCGGCCGCCTGCAGGTTGAGCCCGGTGCCGCCGGCGTCGGTGGACAGAAAGACCTTGCAGTTCGGATTGTTCGTAAACTCGTCGATCAGCGCCTGGCGCTTCTTGACCGGGATTCGGCCGGACAGTTCCACGAAATCGATGCCCACCCTGGAGAGGTGCTTGCCGATCAGGAAGGTCATGGTGGTCCACTCGCTGAAGATGACCGTTTTACGCCCGTTTTCCACCACCAGTTCATCGAGAATCGTGGCCAATTCCTGCAGTTTGGGGGATATGTTGGTCTCCCGGTCGATGAGGTGGGTGGAGTCGCACACCTGACGCATCTTGAGCAGCAGCATCTGGATGCGCTTCACGTCCATGGGGGTGAGAAACTTTTTGTTGAGCAGGGGCAGCAGGGACTGGGCGTAACCCGCGTGGATCTCCGCCTGCTTGTCGTGCAGGTCGAGAAAATAGTTGTTGGTGACCTGGTCGGGCAGTTCCTTGAGCACCGCTTCCTTGCGTCGGCGAATGACGATGCGCTTGAGCTTTGCGTGTAGCATATCCAGGTTGCGGTAGCCCAGGATCTGCCCCTTCTTGTGGCGGTTGAGCAGGTAGTGGTCGGCGGCGAACTGCCACAGGGGGCTGAGCAGGTCGGGATCGAGAAACTGAACGATGGAGTAGACATCCTCCAGTTTGTTTTCCAAGGGCGTGCCGGTGAGCACCAGGGCGTGCTGCCGGGGCAGCCGCTTGACGGCGGTGGCGGTCTTGGTTTCGAAATTCTTGATGCGCTGGGCCTCGTCGAGTATGATGAAGTCCGGTTTGAAGCGCGAGAGGATGGTAACGTCCCGCAGCACGGCCTCATAATTGGTGATCTTGAACAGGCTGTCGTCGTTTTCATACTGCTGCTGCCGCTGTTTGGCCGTTCCGGCGATGACGGCCGCCCGCTCATGGCAGAAGCGTTCAATTTCCCGCTGCCACTGGTCTTTCAGTGAAGCCAGGGTGACCACCAGCACTTTGCTGAACCCGAAAACCTCTTTTTTCAGGACGGCCAGGGCGATGGCCTGCACGGTCTTGCCCAGGCCCATTTCATCACCGATCAAGGCGGCCCTCTTGTAAAGGGCAAAGCGCACCCCCTCCTCTTGGTAAGAATAGGGCTTTATCTTCAGGTAGCCGCCAAGGTCGGGCAAGGGCTCTTGCGCGGCCTGCGCCAGTTCCGCTTCTGCCGCTGCAGCCGAAAGCTTCTGCATGACCGGTTCCTGGATGCGCACCCGCTTGTAAACGGCCAGATCGTCCAGATGGACCATGAAAGCCGTATAATCCGCATCCCGGAACAGGCCCTCGGCGTCGAAAATACGATCGAGTAGCGCTGGCAGCGGGTCACCCTCCCGGAAGCGCTGCTGGTGAAACACGCGCGGCCGGCCGGACACCGCATCCCAGAAGATATCCACGTAGGGAAAGCGCTCACGTTCCAGCCGGTGGCCGAAGTCGGGCTGCTTCCGGAAATGGTCCGACAGGAAAATCAGGTGCTTGCAGGTGCCTAGGCGGTTGGACTGGAAGTCCGGGCAGGAGCAGTGGCCGGTGCCGGCGGCGGGGTCGTGCAGCGTGACTTGGTACTGCCGGCCCCTAGGGGTTTCGAGGAGGTGGTCGCCCTTGATCATGTCGCCGGCGATGACGGTGAAAGGCTCTCTCCTGGCGCGGGCCCTGCGGTCCTCCAGGGCCTGGCGCCGAATCTCCTCGGGAGACAGGAAGGGCTGCTCCGGCTGCGCCTGAACGGGAAATGTCTCTTTCCCGCTGCGGTCCTGCAGCCGATCCAACACATCGAACAGGACCGCCACTACATGTTTGCAGCCATCCCCGGGATAGGGACAGTCGCAGGCGGCGGCCACGTATCCATTCAGTTTCACGCGCGTGGTGTAATCGCCGTAGCTGCCGTCCACCTCGTAGACGAATAATTGCTCATCGGGCCGATACTCCAGAAAATGAAATGCGCCAATGTTGTAAAGCCTCTCTCCGCGATGGAAGATGGCCCGGGAGTCCGCGATCTGGGCAATGGCTTTTACATCGAGTGCCGTCATATTAAAAACCCTCTTGCATTTCTGTTGGTTATCATTTGGATAGAGTGCCTTTACACAGCGGCAAAAATGGGTTTGGACTCTTACCGCCGGTCGGTTGCAGGCGCCAGCATAGAGCTTTCGCGGGAAATGATCAAGCCTGATTACGGCCGGAGCATCTCCGCCGGGGCTCACGGAGCGAAGACGATGCCTGTCCGCCACGGCGGGCAGTGCTACTTGCGGTTGCCCTCCGGCCGTGGGGTGAAATCCAGGGGAACCGGGAAACCGGGCAGGGGTGGGCCGGCGTGCGAAGCGGGTGCTCAGTCGGGCCGGCTATCGACGAGACATTTCTCCAGCTCGGCCTTGGCCTTTTCCAGGTCTTCGATGATCTGCTGCATGCGAAACTCCCGGGCCTCCACCTTGACCAGCATCATACCGAAAGACTCGGCCAGTTCCGACAGGAAAGCGGGATAACGGGGGTGCTTGGCCAGCTCGAAGAGCCTGTCGGCGTCGGCGTCGTCGTACTTGCCCGATGCGATCTTCTTGCAGGTTTCGTTGAGCGTATCGAACAGGTCCAGGTAATATTGCTGGAAATCCATTTTGTCACCTCCACGGGAGTTTTCGCTATGGATTGATGCCGTAAGCCTTGAGCTTCAGCTGCAGGGTGCGGCGGCTGATTCCCAGGATCTCGGCCGTGCGCGTGCGGTTGCCGCCGGTCTCCTCCAGGGTGCGCAGGATCATTTCGCGTTCCATGTCCTTGATGGTCCTGGCGGCCGGCATGACGGCGCTCTTTTCGGGCAGGCGGCTCTCCACCCCGGCCAGCGCGGCCGGAAACACGTCGGGGGTGATGACGTCGCCGCGGGCCAGAATCACGGCCCGCTCCACCAGGTTCTCGAGCTCCCGCACGTTGCCGGGCCACTCGTGGCGCATGAGGATGTCCATGGCCCGCGGCGTGAAGCCCTTGACCACCACCCGGTTTTTCTCGGCATACTTCTTCAGGAAAAAGTCGGCCAGCAGGGGAACGTCCTCCCTCCTGTCGCGCAGGGGCGGCACGGCCAGATGCACCACGTTGAGCCGGTAGTAGAGGTCCTGGCGGAAGCGGCCGTCGGCGATCTCCTCCTCCAGGTTCTTGTTGGTGGCCGCGATCACGCGCGCGTCGATGCGGATGGTGCGGCTGCTGCCCAGGGGTTCGATTTCGCCTTCCTGCAGGGCGCGCAGGATCTTGGCCTGGGTGGCCGGCGCCATTTCGCCGATTTCGTCCAGGAAAATGGAAGACCGGTCGGCCATCTGGAAACGGCCCCGCCGGGCCTGCACGGCACCGGTGAAGGCCCCCCTCTCGTGGCCGAAAAGCTCGCTCTCCAGCAAGGTGTCGGGCAGGGCCGCACAGTTGACCTTCACCATGGGCCGTTCGCTGCGGGGGCTGTTCTGGTGAATGGCCTCGGCGATCAGCTCCTTGCCGGTGCCGCTCTCACCGGTGATCAGGACGGTGGCCTCGGAAGGCGCCACCATGGCCACCTTCTCCAGCAGTGCCATCATGGGGCGGCTGGCGGCCACCATACGACCGGTATCGAAACGGTCGGCCAGGCGCTGCCTGAGCTGGGCGTTGTCCTGTTTGAGTCGCTGATGTTCCAGAGCGCGCCGCACCAGGATCTTGAGTTCGTCGATGTCCAGCGGCTTGGTCAGGTAGTCGAAGGCCCCGGATTTGAGGGCCTCGCGGGCCGTGTCCACCGAAGCATAGGCCGTCATGATGATCACGGGAATGCCAGGACTGATGGCGGCGATCCGCTTCTGGGCCTCGATGCCGGACAGGGCTTTCATGCGGATATCCATCAGCACCAGGTCGTAGAACTGTTCACCCACCGCCGCCACGGCCGACTCGCCGTCCGGCGCTTCGGCGATCTCGTATCCCTCGCCGCCCAGAACGGCTTTGAGCATCTGCCGGTGGGCCGCATCGTCATCTACTATGAGTATTCTGGTTTTCATGGTCGCTCCTGATGCCGGTACTTTCTTTTGGCAAGGCGCCCTTGAAGCGCTGTCCAAAAAGTCGACACCTGCTGGCTCGACAGGCAAGGCACAAAGTAAAAAATTGCAAGTTACTGGGCTGCCGGCATGGGCTGTCTCAGGCCTTTCCGGCATCGTCCGGCAGCAGAATCTCCACCCGGCAGCCGCGGTCACGCCCCGCCGGCGGACTCTCGATGCGCACGCCGCCGCCGTGATTCTGTGCGATTTTGTGGACAATGGCCAGGCCCAGGCCGCTGCCCGTTTCCCGGGAAGTGAAGAAGGGGTCGAAGACCTTTTCCCTGCTTTCGGCCGGAATGCCGGGGCCGTCGTCCTGCACCCACAGGTGAATGCCGTCGGCCTCCCGGTGGACGCCGATGATGATGGTGCCCTTTTCGTCCACGGCCTGCAAGGCGTTGAGCGCCAGGTTGAGCAGCGCCTGGGTCATCTGGGCGGTGTCCAGCACCACGGTACGGGCATCTGGTGCCACCCGCTTTTCGATCCCTATCTGCCGCGCGACGGCATCGGCCTCCACCAGTCGCACCACGTGGTCCACCAACTCGCGCACATCGGCGGGCCTGGATTCGATTTGGCGGGGACGCGCAAAGGTCAGCAGATCGCCGACCACCCGGTTGATGCGGTCCATCTCCCGGATGATGACGTCGGCGTACTGCCGGGCATCGGGTCTGTCTTCCAGCACGTGGCGCAGGTACTGGGCGAAACCGCGGATGGAACTTAATGGATTGCGAATCTCGTGGGCCACCCCCGCGGCCAGGCGCCCGATGGCGGCCAGGCGCTCGTTGCGCCGCACGTCCTCCTCCAGGCGCTTGATTTCCCGCAGGTCCCGCAGGACCACCACGGCGCCGTTGCACAGGCTGTCGCCGGTCAGAATGGGCGACGCCGAAACCCCCAGGGGTATTTCATCGCCCACGGCCCGCCGGTAGCGAATCTCTCGGTCCAGGCTGGGGCGGCACTGGTACAGCGCCCGGCCGATGCCCGTGCTCTCGAAGTCCATGATTTTCTCCAGGCGCCGGCCGCGCACCTGGGATTCGGAAAGTCCCAGCAGGTCCAGGGCCAGCTGGTTCCAGGAGGTGACCCTGCCCTCGGGGTCCACGCTCAGCAGGCCGTTGGCCATGCTGTCGACCACCTGACGGGTGTAATCCCGGGACTCCTTCAGGGCCCGGTCCACCAGGTAAAAGTTCTGGGTGACGAAAATGAAGAACAGCGCGCCCGATCCCACCACCAGCAGGATGGCGGCCATGATGACGGCGTGCCGCAGGTCCTGGCGGCGGGCCGCTTCGTAAAGCCCCATCTTCAGCCCCAGCACGATGGTGTCGCCGACGTGCAGATGCCGGGCATCGAAACGCTTGTCACGCAGATCGGGCGGCAGGGCGCGAAAGGGGGCGTACAGCTTGGCCAGTTCGTAGATGCGATTGCCGCCGTGAAGCGCGCGGATGCGCCACTTCACCTGGCGCTCGTCGTCCAGGGCGGGGGTCCACTGGGCATGCCGTCCCACCCGGGCGGGGTCGGAAGCGTGCACGATGATGCCCCGGGGATTGAACAGGTAAATGTAGGCCACGTCCGCGTTGCGGGCCATCTCCCGCATGAGACGCCCCACGGAATCCGCCTGCCAGTGTCCGCTGCGGATGCCCATGCGCACGCTGGCCTCCAGGGAGCGCAGCACGGTCACCCCCTGGGAGTGCAGCAGGGACAGGGCCCGTTTCTGCTGCCGGTCCACGTTGCGGTAAGTGGACAACCCGATGAGCACCAGCAGCATGGCCACCACGGCGATGATGGTCACCGCCGGCAGGTAGAGTTTTCGGTTCCGCAGCAACCCCATGGGTCTGTGTAGTAGCACTGGCGGCCGCCTCGATGAAAGCGGCTTTTCAGCCGCAGTGGGGGCAGCTGGCGCCCACCAGGGCACGCCGCCGCACCCTGCGGATGACGGGGTTCAACTGGTTGCGGGCCGCCAGCCGGCCGGCGAAGCGCCGGGTCAGCAGGTAGGCCAGGAAAAAACCGCCGATGCTCAGCAGCGGCATGGCCAGCTTGACGCTGACGCCCAAGGAACCGGCCAGCGCCTCGGCCGAAAAAGCGCCCACCATCAGGCCGATGATGGGCAGGACGTAAACCATGAAAATGCTCTTGAACCGCACGCGCGGATCCAGGTAGAGCTCCACCTCGTCCCCGACGTGGGCTTTGACCGCATTTCTGGCTTTGACGATCATGTGGTCGCTGCCCTCCACCATCTGGCAGTGATCCTTGTGGTCGCAGTGGGAACAGGCGCTGGTGCGCGTGGTTCTGACCCAGGCCCAGTCGTCTTCGATGCGTTCTATGATGCCGTGTTCGATGGCCATGATGTCCTCCTCTGGCAAGTCGAACGCCCCGGCATGAGCCTGTGTCCCCCGAGTGCCGGCCACATCACCGCCTCAGGCGGCCCGGCGGAGAGCCGGGCGCCGCGCGGCACGCGCGGCTTCAGTTGCCCGTCACGGTCCCCGTGTGGCTCCCGTGAGAATACGGGGCGTCGAGATAGACCGTCTTGTCGGTGCCGAGCCTGACGGTCAGTTGATGTTCGGATGTGTACACGAAGCCGACCACCTTGCCCTCGGGGTCCACGATCTCCAGCATCACGGGCCGGATGGTGTTCTTGAGGGTGTGCAGCGCGTCCACCATGGACTGCAGCTTGCCGTTGCGGGGGTCGAACATTCTGAAAAACTTCGTTTTCACGGTATAGGGCTTCTTCAGCCCGACGATGGTAAAGGGCATGTGCTCCTGCCCGTCGTAGTAGTAGGCGTAACCGTCTTGTAACTTCAGGTTGCTGGCGGACTTGACGGGATCCACCACCCGAATTCCGGCACCCGTCCCCGCGCAGGCCGCCACAAAGGCCGTCAGTGCCAACAGCAACAGCACTTTCGCCATGGTAGCAGGCATGGTACACGAGCGTTGGTTCTTTTTCATGGTTTTCTCCTCTCCCCTGGTTTTTCGCGGTTTTTCCGTTTTGCCTGTTATTTTTTTTAACTACAACACCTGTGCCATAATTACAATACCCGTTGCATTTCTTTCGATTCGGGCCGCAAAACCCCCTCGGGGAAGGAAGATTAGATGTTAAAACAGCTGGATAGGTTAATGAAAAAAAATGCCGCCATCCGCTGCAGCGCCTCGCGGCGTGACCGGTCCGGTCGCCAGGCGCGCATTATTTTCGCATTTGCCGGCGCCGCTGCAACACCGGTGCGGAAAAAAAAGTGCCGGGCGGCAAAGCCTTATTCCTTTCCGCCGGGATCCGCCACGGCGGGCAGTTTCCAGCCCTTGACCAGGCCGTAGAGGGCCGGCACTACCACCAGGGTCAGGAAGGTGGCGCTGACCATGCCGCCCACCATGGGGGCCGCGATGCGCTTCATGATCTCGGAGCCGGTGCCGTGGCTCCACATGATGGGCATCAGGCCGGCCATGATGGCCACCGCCGTCATCATGATGGGCCGCACCCGCAGGGCGGAGCCCTCCTCAATGGCCTGCTGCAGCAGGCGGCGGTCGAAGCGGTGGCCGTATTCTTTCTTGAACTTGTTGTAGGAAGCGTCCAGGTAGATGAGCAGCACCACCCCGATCTCGGTGGCCACGCCCGAGAGCGCGATGAAGCCCACCCCCACGGCCACGCTCATGTTGTAGCCCAGCAGGTACATGAACCACAGCCCGCCGGTCAGCGAAAAGGGCACCGCCGCCATGACGATCAGGCTGTCGGTGAGGTTCTTGAAGTTGAAGTACAGCAACAGGAAGATGATGATCAGGGTCAGCGGGATCACGATCATCAGGCGCTGCTGGGCGCGCTGCATGTACTCGTACTGACCGCTCCAGATGAGACTGTAGCCGGCCGGCAGCTTGATCTCGTCACGGATGATGCGCTGGGCCTTCTGCACATAGGTGCCCACGTCGATGCCCGTCAGGTCCACATAGATCCAGGCGTTGTTGCGGGCGTTCTCGCTCTTGATGGCCGGCGGCCCCTTGACGATGCGGATGTCGGCCAGCTGGGTGATGGGCACCTGGGCGCCGGTGGGCGTGGGCACCAGGATGCGCCGCAGCTTCTCGGGCGTGTCGCGCAGCTCGGAGCCGTAGCGCAGGTTGACCGGATAGCGCTCCAGGCCCTCCACGGTCTGGGTGACGTTCATGCCGCCCACGGCCGACATGATGATGTCCTGCACCGCCCCCACGGTCAGGCCGTAGCGCGCCGCCTCGCGGCGCCGGATGCGGTAGTCAAAGTAGTTGCCCCCGGTGACGCGCTCGGAGTAGACACTCAGGGTGCCGGGGATCTTTCGCAGGGCGGCCTCCACCTTCTCGCCCAGGTCGCTGAGCACCTGCAGGTCTTCGCCCATGAGCTTGATGCCCACCGGCGTCTTGATGCCCGTGGAGAGCATGTCCACGCGCGTCTTGATGGGCATGGTCCAGGCGTTGGTCAGGCCCGGGAACCGGATGGCCCGGTCCATCTCGGCCACCAGCTTCTTGATGGTCATGCCCTCGCGCCACTGGTCCTCGGGCTTGAGCATGATCACGGTTTCCATCATGGACAGCGGCGCCGGGTCGGTGGCCGTCTCGGCCCGCCCGATCTTACCAAAGACGTGGTGCACCTCCGGGAAACTGGCGATGATGCGGTCGGTCTGCTGCAGCAGCTCCTTGGCCTTGGTGATGGAGATACCCGGCAACGTGGTGGGCATGTACAGCAGGTCGCCCTCGTTTAACGGCGGCATGAACTCGGAGCCGATGCGGCTCCAGGGAATGTAGCTCACGGCCAGCACCACCAGCGCCATCACGATCACCAGGATCTTGGCCTTCATCACCAGGCGAATGATGGGGTGGTACACCCAGATGAGAAAACGGTTGACCGGGTTCTTCTCCTCGGGCCGGATCTTGCCGCGGATGAAGTAACCCATCAGGATGGGCACGATGGTGATGGACAGCAGCGCGGCCCCCATCATGGCATAGGTCTTGGTGAAGGCCAGGGGCTTGAACAGCCGGCCCTCCTGGGCCTCCAGGGTGAACACCGGCAGGAAGCTGATGGCGATGATCAGCAGCGAGAAGAAAAGCGCCGGCCCCACCTCCCGGGCGGCATCCGCAATCAGCTCCCAGTGGGGTTTTTTGCCGGCGTCCCTCTCGATGTGCTTGTGGGCGTTTTCGATCATCACGATGGCACCGTCCACCATGGCACCGATGGCGATGGCGATGCCCGACAGGCTCATGATGTTGGCGTTGATGCCCTGCTTTTGCATGATCATGAGGCTGATGAAGATCCCCGCCGGCAGGGTGAAGATGGCCACCAGGGCGCTGCGCAGGTGAAACAGGAAGACGATACAAACGATGGTGACGATGATGCTCTCTTCGATGAGGGTGCGCTTGAGGTTGTCCACCGCCCGCAGGATAAGCCCCGACCGGTCGTACACCGGCACGATGCGCACGCCCTCAGGCAGCCCAGCCTCGAGATCCTTGAGCTTCTGCTTGACCTTCTTGATGGTCTCCAGGGCATTGCCGCCGTAACGCATGATGACCACGCCGCCCACGGCCTCGCCGGTGCCGTTGAAATCGGCGAGGCCGCGGCGCAGCTCCGGTCCGATCTTTACGGTGGCGATGTTTTTCAGCAGGATGGGCGTGCCCCGCTGGTTGACCCCCAGAGGAATGTCATACAGGTCCTGGATACTCTTGATGTAGCCCAGGCCGCGCACCATGAACTCGGTCTCGCCCATCTCGATGAGCTTCCCGCCCACGTCGTTGTTGCTGCGCTGGATGGCCCGCCGGATCTTCTGCAGCGGGATGTTGAAGGCCGCCAGCTTGTTGGGGTCCACGATCACCTGGTACTGCTTGACATAGCCGCCGATGGAGGCCACCTCGGCCACGCCGGACACGCCGGTGAGTTCGTAGCGCAGATACCAGTCCTGGATGGAGCGCAGCTGCGACAGGTCGTGGTTGTCGCTCTGCAGCACGTACTCGTACACCCAGCCCACGCCGGTGGCGTCGGGTCCCAGCTGGGGGTTGACGCCGGCGGGCAGCCGGCCGGAAACGAAGTTGAGGTACTCCAGCACCCGGCTGCGGGCCCAGTACATGTCGGTGCCGTCCTCGAAGATGATGTAGATGAAGGAAAACCCGAAGAAGGAGTAGCCGCGCACCACCTTGGCAAAGGGCACCGACAGCATGGAGGTGGTCAGGGGATAGGTCACCTGATCCTCCACCACCTGGGGGGCCTGGCCCGGGTACTCGGTGAAGATGATGACCTGCACGTCCGACAGGTCCGGAATAGCGTCCAGCGGGATTTTCACCATGGCGTAGAGACCGCCCAGGATGATGAAGACGGTTCCCAGGATCACCAGGAACTTGTTCTTCAGAGAAAGCGTGATGATTTTCTCGATCATATGATCTTCCTTTTCACTCTTCAATGTCCTCCCGGCTCCCGCTTGCGCAGCTCCAGCATCTTCTGGATGGCCTCCCGCAGGCGGCTTTCGGAGTCCAGCATGAACTGGGCCGAGAGCACGATTTCATCACCTTCTTTCAGGCCGCTCAACACCTGGTACTCCTGGTCGCTGACCTCCAGTCCCAGCTTGATGTCCCGGGGCTGGAACTTCCCCTGGCCCAGGGCCACGAAGACCACTTGGCGTTCGCCGCTGTCGATGACGGCCTCCTGGGGGATCACCAGGCCGGCCTTGGCGACCACGGACTTCAGGTAGACGTTGGCGTACATGCCGGGTTTGAGCAGATAGTCCGGGTTGGCAAAAGCCAGGCGCAGCTTGGCGGTGCGCGTCTTGGGGTCCAGGTAGGGGTAGATGTAGAGCACTTTGCCTTTGAAGCGTCTGCCCGGAATGTAGGCCAGGTCCATCTCGGCGCCCATGCCCTTACGCACCCAGGGCAGTTCGTACTCGTAGACGTCTACGTCCACCCACACCCGGGACAGGTCCACGATCTCGTACTGGTGCTCGCCGGCCTTGACGAAATGTCCCTTGAAAGCCGTCTTCTTGGTGACCACCCCGGTGGCCGGCGAATAGACCGTGAGGGTCTTGCGCACCTTGCCGCTGGTGGCGATGCGGTCGATCTGGCGGTCGGTCAGATCCCAGTAACGCAGCCGGGTGCGCGAGGCCTCCAGCAGCCGGCGGGCGCCTTCGCGGATGCGGGCGTAGGAACTGGTCTTCAGGCGCCGGTACTGGTCCAGGGACAGCAGGTACTCCTCCTGGGCGGTCACCAGCTCCGGGCTGTAAATGTCGAAAAGAGGTTGGCCTTTTTTTACGGTTTCGCCCACGAAATCGACGTAGAGCCGTTCTATCCAGCCGTCGAACTTGGTGTTGACCGCGAAAATGCGGGTCTCGTCGTAGGTGATGTTGCCGACCGTGCGGATCTTCTTCACCAGGGTCTTGCGCTTCACCCGCCCCAGGCGCACGCCCATGTTCTGCATGGTTACCGGGTCGATGCGGATGGTGGAGGTGGGCTCCTTGGCACCGCCCTCCTCTTCGTACACCGGCACCAGGTCCATGCCCATGGGAGACTTGCCCGGTTTCTGGCTGATATAGGCGGGGTTCATAGGCGAGGTCCAGTACTTGATCTTCTTGCCCGTCTTGGGATCCACCATGCCGGCCTTGAGTTCGTCGGCGGCCGCCAGGGCTTCCGACGACGTTATGCGGCCGGATGTGATCACAGCACCGGGCAAGCCCGCGCTGATGACGTACAGCCCGGCAACGGTGCTGCAAATCAGTAAAATTCTTTTCATCATGGTTTCCTCCCCCGTTAAAGCGATCCGCCGAGAATTTCTTCCAGCTCCGCACGTTTCTGATAAATGGTGAACAGGTAATTGGAGGCCTGCAGTTCGAAGCGCAGCAGGCGGATCTGGGCCGCGATCATGGTGTTGAACTCGATCTTACCCACTTCGTAGGCCGAAAGCGACGAACTGGCCCATTGTTCGGCCTGGACCAGCAGGGCGTCGCTGAAGAGCCGGTAGTTCTTCTGGACATCCATTATTTCGGTGGCCAGGGACTCCACCTGGTAGGGCAGGCTCTCCACCAGGTTGCGATAAGACTTGAGCGTGGCCTGGTGGCTGCGCCGGGTGGCATTCAGCCTGGGGGTCTGGCGGCGTTTCTGCCAGACCGGCAGATTCATGGTCAGCGATGCGGTAAACAGATCCGACAGGTCCCTGCCGCCGGCATCTTCCTCCCGCTGACCGTAGGCCAGCTTGACATCCATGTCCGGCCAGTAATCCTTGCGGGCCAGCTGGATTTCCACGGCGGCCATGTCGATCTCGGCCTGCCGGATCTTGAGTTGCGGGTTGGTCTTCAGCACGCGGGTCTGCAAGCCCTCGATATCCAGGGAAAGTCCCGGAAAGGCCAGTTCGGCCGGTGGCAGCACCGCCTGGAAGCTCGGCCGGTTGAGCAGGGCGTTGATGCGATCCTCCAAGGTGCGTCGCCTTTTCTGCAGGCGGATCTTCTCATCGATGAGCTTGGAGAGCTCCACCTGGGCCTGGAGCACGTCCTGCTGCAGTCCGCGGCCGGTGGCATAGCGTGTCTCGGCCACTCCCAGCAGCTGGGCCACGGTGTCCGTGAGCTGGGCGTTTATGGACAAGCTGGCGGTCACGAATCCGATGTCGTACCAGGCGGCGGCGATCTGGCGGGCCAGCGCCAGACGTCTGGCCTCCAGCACGGCATGCTGGCGCATCGCCTTCAAAGTGGCCCGCTGGGTGCGCAGATCCAGTTTTCCGAACCAGGGAAACTTCTGGGCGATGAAAATCTGCTTCTGGGTCATGGCCTCCTGGCTGAAGGAAAAGGTGTCTGTGGGCATATTCAGCAGGGCGAATCCCAGGCGCGGATCTTCCAGCGATCCGGCCACGGAGATCTCGTGCTTCAAGCTGGCCACCTGATCTTCCAGGCTCTTGATCTCGTTGTTGTTGGCCAGCCCCTCTTCGATGAGAACCTGTAGAGACGGCGGCGCCCAGATGGGGGGCGCGGCCAGCACGACCGCCGGCATGCCCAGCAGCAGCCCCACCAGGGCGGCCATCCACCTCCTGTTTTTCTTGGCAAAACGACTCATATTCTCTCCTTCCTGCTGTCTGTGAATCAACTGCCTGGTGAAGGCGGCAGTTTTCCCGCCATCACCACGGGCCGGGAATAGGTGCGGTTGTTCTTGTCCCGGGTTTCCAGGGCGATCTTGAACGCGAAGCGATCCCCCTTGCGGTTGATGGTTTCCACCACGCGGCGGGGAACGAACACGAACCCCATGTGGACCGGCAGGATTACCGAGAAATAGGCCACCGCCCGGCTGTTTTGAAAAATGTCCACGGCGGCCCGCGCCCGCATTTTCTGGCCCAGGCTGAGGGCGCCGAGTTCATCAGGGACTTTCCACCGCCACAGCAGGTTGCCCTCCCCATCCGGCGCTATGCGGAAAGTGCCCGCATCTATGACCGGCAGCTTCACCCGCCGGTTGAAGGTAAAGGTGCTCTCGGCGGCCCGGCCGTCGCCGGCAGTCACCTTGAGCACATACACTCCCGCGGTGAGCGGTGCGGAAATGGTGGCCGAAAACCAGCTCTCCGGTTGCCAGGTACGGGTGTAGCGCCACTGGCTGTTCTTGGCGTCGTAGGTGCCGAAAATCTCGACGTCCGATGCGAAGACCACCTTTGACAGCGGTAATTGCTTTCCGGCCGGATCGAAAAGCTGGACGTCCCGGACGGCGCTGCCGTCCGGCAGATACTGGCCGCGCTCATCGGTCAGGCCGAAGCCCAGACGGTTGAAGCTTTTTCCCTCGCCGTATTCCCGGTGCTGCACCTGCATCCAGACGATATCCAGGGCCTGGGCAGCACCCGCGCTGCAGAGCAACGCCGACCATAACAATAAGAAGACAAGATTTTTTTTCATTACCGTTTTCCTCCCCTGGGGTTGAGGGCCCGGGCACGGTCGCGCCACAAACGTCCAGGCGCATCACGGCGCCCACGAAACAGCATAACAGCAAGTGTCGTGCCAGGCTTCCGCAAAGGCGGCACCCGGGGCCCAAGCGTATGCGTTGCGGGCCATGGCACCAGCGGCCTGCGGGCACAGGTGCGCAAACATTTCGCACGGCGTCGGCAGCCCACCGGTGCAGGTGTGTAAAAACGTTACGCCCGATTTGCGGAAACACCCGCCGACAGGCGACGGTAACCGTTTTAGCGCCCTGGGCCTCGTTGGCACAGGCCTTGCTCTGTTTTCTGTTCGGGCGAAAGCGTTGCCTGCAACCCAACCTATGGTGACCGTTTGCCATAAGGGTAGCGGAAAGCCGCCCAATGTCAACGGGTCTCCGGTTGACAGCTTGAACATCGTGATCATTTTCAAATTACTTCTGTGCTTTTTTGCTGGGCAGATAACTATTTTCATGTTTTTGGCAGCCGTGCGCCATCTGCATTACCAAGGAGCCGACCATGAGTGAAAACCAAATATCACTGCCGATTATCGGTATGACCTGCGCCAACTGCGCCGCCAACATCGAGCGCAACGTCGGCAAACTGCCCGGCGTGGCCAGCGCCAGCGTCAATTTCGCCACCGAAAAGGCCACCGTGGCCTTCGACCCCGCGGCCCTGACGCCCCAGGAGCTCGTCCGGCAGATCGAAAAGGCCGGCTACGGGGTAGCCGAGGCCACCGTGGAGCTACCCATCACCGGCATGACCTGCGCCAACTGCGCCGCCAACATTGAGCGCGCCCTGAACCGCAGCCGCGACGGCATCCTCGACGCCACGGTGAACTTCGCCACCGAACGGGCCACGGTGAACTACCTGCCCGAGATCACGGATGTGGAAGATATCGCGGCCGTCATCCGCGAGGCCGGCTACGACGTCATCATGCCCCAGGACACAGAAAGCGGGGTCGACGCCGAACAGGCGGCCCGGGATGCCGAAATCCGCGACCAGACGCGCAAGCTGCTGGTGGGGGTGGTCTTTGCCCTGCCGCTTTTCGTCCTCAGCATGGCCCGCGATTTTGCGCTCATCGGCGCTTGGAGCCACGCCCCCTGGGTCAACTGGCTGTTCTTCGCCCTGGCTACCCCGGTGCAGTTCTACACGGGCTGGGACTACTACGTGGGCGGCTTCAAGAGCCTGCGCAACAAGAGCGCCAACATGGATGTGCTGGTGGCGCTGGGCTCATCGGTGGCCTACGTCTACTCCATCGTCGTGCTGCTGGTGCCAGCCGCCGGAGAGCATGTCTATTTCGAAACCTCGGCCCTGATCATCACCCTGATCAAGATCGGCAAACTGCTGGAAGCCCGTACCAAGGGCAAAACCGGCGGCGCCATCCGCAAGCTCATCGGGCTGCAGCCCCGCACGGCCACCATCGTGGTGGACGGGGAAGAGAAGGAGATCCCGCTGGAGAAAGTCAAGGTGGGCAACATCGTGCGGGTGCGGCCGGGCGAGAAGATCCCCGTGGACGGCAAAGTGCTCAGGGGCGCATCGGCCGTGGACGAGTCCATGCTCAGCGGTGAACCCCTGCCCGTTGACAAGGGCCCCGGCGACGAGGTGGTGGGCGGCAGCATCAACGGCGAAGGGCTGCTGGAATTCGAGGCCGAACGCGTGGGCAAAGAGACCGCCCTGGCCCAGATCATCAAACTGGTCCAGGAGGCCCAGGGCAGCAAGGCCCCTATCCAGGCCATCGCCGACAAGGTCTCGGCCGTTTTCGTGCCAGCGGTGATCGTCATCGCCCTGATCACCTTCGGCGCCTGGTGGGCCGCCGGCGGTGAGTTCGTGCCCGCCATGATCCGCATGGTGGCGGTTCTGGTCATCGCCTGCCCCTGCGCCCTGGGGCTGGCCACGCCCACGGCCATCATGGCCGGCACCGGCAAAGGCGCCGAAAAGGGGATTTTGTACAAAAAGGGCGAGGCCCTGGAAAACGCCACCCACCTGGACACCATCGTGCTGGACAAGACCGGCACCATCACCGAGGGCAAACCATCGGTGACGGACATCGTCGCCCTGAATCCCGACCGGGCCGATCCGGACAGGCTGCTACAGCTGGCGGCCAGCGTCGAATCGGGATCCGAGCACCCTCTTGGCAGGGCCATCGTGCAAGCGGCCCGGGAACGCGGTCTGGAAGTGCAAACACCCCAGGTATTCAAAGCCGCCAGCGGCTTGGGTGTCGAAGCCGTGGTGGACGACCACGACTACCGGGTCGGCAAGCCCAAGTGGTTCGAGGCCCTGGCCATCCCCCTGGGCGATGCCAGCCCGAAAATCGAAGCGCTGCAGGCCCGCGGCCACACGGTCATGGTCCTGGCCGAAGGAGAACAGCCCCTGGCCCTGATTGCCGTCTCCGACCGGCTGAAGCCCGAATCCAAAGAGGCCATCGCCGAGCTGCACGCCCAGAAACTGGACGTGGTCATGCTGACCGGCGACAACCAGATGGCGGCCGAAGCCATCGCCGAAGAGGTGGGTATCGACGCGGTGCGCGCCGAAGTGAGGCCCGAGGACAAGTCGGCGGTAGTCCGCGACATCCAACAGGCCGGCCATCGCGTGGGCATGGTGGGCGACGGCATCAACGACGCCCCGGCACTGGCCCAGGCCGACATCGGCATGGCCATCGGCACCGGTACGGATGTGGCCATCGAAACCGCAGACGTGATCCTGTCAAGCGGCAGCCTGGTGGGCATTCCACGGGCCATCGCCATCAGCCGCAAGACCATGCGCACCATCCGCCAAAACCTCTTCCTGGCGTTTATCTACAACGTAATCCTGATACCGGTGGCCGCCGGTGTGCTGGCGCCCCTGGAATCGCTGCCCATCTTCCTGCGCCAGCTGCACCCCATCCTGGCGGCCCTGGCCATGGCCTGCAGCAGCATTTCGGTGGTCAGCAACAGCCTGCGGCTCTACCGCGCCAAAATTCGCTGAGAACGCGCAGTCGGAACGGAAATCTCCCCATGCAAGGCGTGCGTGTGAGAGACCCGCGACACGGCGAAGACCTCCCTGGGAAATGGCGGATCAAGTGACGGCAACGCCGTTCCGGATTGGCCCCCACTACTGATTCAGTGGCGTGCTCCCATCAGGGCGTCCATTTCCGACAGCAGGTGGGGATAGATGCGCCTGTCCAGTTCTTCCAGGCGACGGGCAAAATGGTCGTCGACGACACCTCTTTCCAGGGCCAGGTGCTGCAAGCGACGGATGATGTCACGGCCCCTGACCTGCTGACTGCACGCGCTGCTGCACCGGCCGCAGTCCAGGCAGAGCCAGAGCGAAGGGGAACCCAGGACTTCCTCCTCCAGTCCCAGGACGGCCATGCGGATGATCCACTGCGGGTCGAACACGGACCGTTCGAAACACGCCGGACAGCAGCTGCTGCATTCGCTGCAGGTCAAGCAGAATCTGGTGTTGGCTTCCAGAAGGGATTGCCGGAACGGACCGCTGCCGTGTCCGATAGCTTTCTGGGCAATGGCAGCCGCCGTTTCGCTGACCGGTGTGTGCATCCAGCGGTGCCAGGTGTCGTCTGAAATCAGGGTTTCTTTTCCCCCCAGGCAGCGCTTTATACCGTGCCAGCGAACCCGCTGGAATCCTGCCAGCAGGGCCTGGCGACGCTGGAGGGTGTCATAGGCAACCATTGCACGCCGCACCGCCTCGTCTTGAAGGTAGGAGATCACCGCAAAGGGCTCCACCCGGTTGGGGCACACTTGGCGGCAGCGCATGCAGTTCAGACAATACCAGACTTCCGGTAAGGTCAGCAGCTCCTCGAGCATGCCCAGATTGGCCATGCGTACGATTCTTTGCGGGCGCAGCCGGCCGGTGGCGATGTTGACCGGGCACTCATTGTCGCAGCTGCTGCAGGTCCAGCACAGGCTGCTGTCGGCCCGGGCGCTGTCTTCAATCACAAAGGCCTGACCGAGATCGGGGACTATGGGTGCGGCGATCATGTTTTCCACCTCCACCAGTTGGTTTTCATCGCTTTGCGGTTCCCACGACAACCGGCGTCGATTGCCATTGGGCATGCAGCCACGAGTACGCTCCGTTTTTCAAAAGGCGACCGTCAGCTGCGCCCAGAACTTCTGAGTGTCGGTCTTGTAGTCCCGGGCAAAATAGTTGGCGTAGATCAGCGCCAGGGTGTAATGCTCGGCAAGCTTTCTGGATATCAGGGCATCGATCTCGTGCCCGTAGTCGTCTCCGCCTTGGGCGGCGTCGAACTGGTGGTAGACGGCCTGCAGTTTTACACCGGCGACCTTGGCGCTCAGGTCTCCATACAGGTCCTTGACGCCGCCCGGCGGGGTAACCAGGAACTGGTCTGCCCATCCCTGGAAAGCGTGGTTGGTTCCCAGGGGCGTCTGCAGGCCGACGCCGTTGTCGGAGCCGAGATACTCCCAGCCGACTTTGGCGATAACATCCGAAAAAAGCATGCCCCCTGCCGGGATTCTGAAACCGCCCATGAAGTGGAAGTAATCGGCGCCGTAGCTTTTCGGATTGTCCCTGAAATCGGCCTGGTAGGCATACTCTGTGGTATACAATATCTGAAAATTATTTGCAAGTTTGCGTTGCCCCTGGAAACGCAGTCCGTATGTCTGGGTGGAGTAAGCATAGGGAAAAGGGCCGCTGTCGTCGGCGTCCCTGTAGTCGAGCCAGTAGCCGTAGGCCGTGAGTTTCCCGATGCCGGGAAAGGCATACCCCAAGTTCAACAGGGGGGAGGTGGTGTTGACGCTTTTGCTGCTGATGGTTCTGACATTCCACACAAAGGCGAATTTCAAATCCGCGTTTCCCAGGCTCTGGTTGGCAACGGACGCGGCATCGAAGGTTTGCTCCATCTGGCGCCAGCCCACGTTGCCGATGAAGCGGTGGTTGTTGTAGGTGATCTTCTGCCGCCCGGTTTTGATGGTGGTGTCCGGTATGCCGGAATAGGCCAGCCAGCCTTGGTTCAATTCGGCTTCGGTCGGGTCGGCAATAACCGGGTACGCGATCTTATCGTTGCGCGTGCTGTTGTAGTCGTTGAAAAATACCGGCGTATTGCCCTCGAATTCCAAAAAGGCCTGAAGTCCGGCATAGCGTGGTGACAGGTACCCCAGCCGTAGCCGCAGGGGGTCCCCTTTTCCCGACCCCTTGCCTTCCTGGTCCACGTACTCGAAACGCCAACGGACATTGAGGCTGATCCGGCCCCAGTCACCCCGGAGGGCCCTTTGGACTTTCTGGTTGAAATTGGAATCCTTCCCTTCGGCAGCCGTCGAGGAAACCGCGAAAAGTATTGCCGGCAGGGTCATCAGTACGGACAGGACGGCTTTGCCCGTATGTTTCCTCCGTTTTCCTCCCCGGATCATATCCCCTCCTTTTGTGCGGAAAAATAAATTAAAACCGGCCTTTCTGGAAGTGGACGGTACGGTTCATCTTGTCGATCAGAACGGTGTCCGTGACGTTTCCGTCCTTGTCCACGATCTTGGCCAAGTAATAGCGCCCCTGATTCTGCATATCCTGTATTTCATATTTTTTCAGAATATCCCCGGAGACCTTGCGGTCGATGATGAAGCGCGCCGTGCCGGTACTCATGCCGTCCAGGAAGTCGATGCCGACTTCCGGTGCGGCCGCCTCTGCCGTTGGTTGCGCCGAACTTTCGGCCGGTTCTTGCGGCGGGACGATTTTTTCAATGGAATCCTCCGGGACTTTTTTCTCTTTCAGGAACTGTCGAATGGATTTGATCAAGCTCATGATGCCTCCCCGATTTTGATTAGCGGTTTTGGGTGTGTAGAAGAATGTTCGTCCAAAATAGGGATAAGCAATATCCATACCAGGCTGGGATAAACGAGCCCCATCGAAGCTGAATACACGGTTCGTGGGGCAAAGCATGCCCCGAAAACAACCGTCTGCCCATGCCGCGCAGCACTGACGGGCAATTTTTGCGCAGCCGTCTCCCCCGGAGGCGCCGATATGCGAAAAAAATACCCGGGATGCGCTATCACGACGCCCCCTCCCCTTCCCCGAGCCGATCCCTGTATCCGGAGGAAACCACTAGGCTAGCACCGGGTTGCACGGCAGATGGAACATACTTTGCGACAGGTGGCACGAGGCCTGCATTAGCCTCTGCCGTCTGGCGGCTCCGAAGCCGCCCCAATGAAATGATTGATCACAAGAAATGATTGATCACAAATCGAGGAGAACTGAAATGAACAGCAGGAAAAGAATCGGGAAATGGATCGCGACGCTGGTGGTGATCACCGTGACAGGCTTCAGCGCCGCTGCCCTGGCACAACAGGGCATGCAGCACGGACAAATGGGGTCCGGTGGACAGGGGTGGGGATCCAACTGGCAGCAAAACATGGGCAA
>CAYUAQ010000014.1:0-25197 GCA_964442705.1 uncultured Desulfobacteraceae bacterium | reverse complement strand
ACATGGGCAAAATGCAGAAAATCAACCCCAACATGGGTCGCGGCATGATGCCGCCCGGAAGCGGACACGGCATGATGATGCAGCCAGGCAGTGGCCGGGGCATGATGCAGCCCGGCGGCGGGCAGGGCATGATGCAGCCCAGCAACTGACAGCGCGAGACAGCGGGAGGGAAGGACAATGCAAAACCAAAAGAGAAACCGATTGGCGCACATCATCCTGCTGGCGGCCTGTGGCGGCTTGCTGGCCGTCACCCTCCTCGGGTGCGGGGTTGGCCACGGTCCCTATGGCCACATGAACCCCGGCTACGGCTACCTCGGCAGTCCCGCTTATTCCGGCGGGAGCCATAACGACTGGCGGCCGGCACCCCCACAGTACTACGGCCCCTCCGGCATGGGCAGGAAGCCGGCCTACTGGCGTGACGACAGGTACTTCCCCTGAAGCCGACGCCGCCTCACCTCGCGGCCTGCTTGCCAAAAAACACATCGGCCCCAGGTACGCTTGGCAGGCCTTTTCGGGAACGGCTCAGGATTGCGCCCAATCCCCAAAAACTCGTCAGAGGCTCCTCAGACAGCTTGGGATTCCCAACACGCAGCCTTCGCCGCTCTTTTCCCGAAAAAGCCGGGACATGGCTCGAAAAAGACTTTTCACGAGTCTGTCAAATTAGTTTGACATGAAATACCACATTGTATTATACTAACGTCATTCTTTCTGATTTGAGCGAAACACTTCACCCTCTCATCCACAAACACCAAAGCATCTGCCCGAGATCAGCACTATGTCCGCGCACGTCGGTTGTACCGCCGTCAGCCGCCCATTTCAGCCACGGAGGTAGCGCCATGGCCGCCAGAAAGATTTTTCAGTCGCTTCGCTTCCTGCGCCAGCGGGGTGCCGAGCTTGGACACCAGGAGGAACGCCTATCCCAGGATTGGGGCGAAATCCGCAACGGACAGCGGCAGTGGGAAAAGTTCTACCGCCAGCGCTGGCAGTATGACAAAAAGGTGCGTTCGACGCACGGGGTCAACTGCACCGGTTCCTGCTCGTGGGACGTTTACGTAAAAGACGGCATTATCGTATGGGAAACCCAGCGCACCGATTATCCGGCCTGCGGTGAAGGCTATCCCAACCACGAGCCGCGCGGCTGTCCCCGCGGGGCGACATTTTCCTGGTACACCTACAGCCCGGTGCGGCTCAAGCACCCGCTGGTCCGTTCCGCGTTGGTGGACATGTGGCGCCAGGCCCTGGCCAGGCACCAAGACCCGGTCAGGGCCTGGCAGTCCATCGCAGACGATCCCCACCAACGCCGGCGGTACCAGCGGGTGCGGGGCAGGGGTGGATTCGTGCGTGTCTCCTGGGAGGAAGCCGCCGCTCTGGTGGCCGCCTCGCTGGTGCACACCATCCGGACCCACGGCCCGGATCGTATCTTCGGTTTTACGCCCATTCCCGCCATGTCCATGGTCTGCTATGCCTCGGGCGCCCGTTTCCTTTCGTTGATCGGGGCATCCATGATCAGCTTTTACGACTGGTACTGCGATCTCCCACCGGCATCCCCCCAGGTCTGGGGGGAACAGACCGACGTGCCCGAAAGCGCGGACTGGTTTGAAGCCAGCTACATGATCGTCTGGGGCACCAACCTGCCCATGACGCGTACGCCCGACGCCCATTTCTTCACCGAAGCCCGCTACCGCGGCGCCAGGGTGACGGCCGTGGCGCCCGATTACGCCGAGTATGTCAAGTTCGCCGACACCTGGCTGCCGGCCAGGGCCGGTACGGACGGGGCGCTGGCCATGGCCATGACCCATGTGATCGTCAAGGAATTCTACCTTGAGCGGGAGTCCCAATATTTCAGCGATTATGCCCGGCGCTACACCGACCTGCCCTTCGTGGTCGTGATCGATAGATGCCAGGACCGCGCAGCACCTTATCTCCCCGGCCGTTTCTTGCGGGCTTCCGATCTCGGGCTGGAAGTCAAAAACGCAGCGTGGAAAACCTTGCTGTACGACACCGACGGTCAGCGGTTTGCCGTACCCAACGGCAGCATCGGTTTTCGCTGGGACGAGAGCGGCCGCTGGAACCTGAACCTGCGAGATGCGGCCGACGACCGGCCGCTCTCTCCGCAGCTCAGCTTTGCCTGCAGTCCTGACCAGTGGGTTCAGGTGGGCTTTTCGCGTTTTGATCTCAAGGGCGCCCATTCGACAGCCGGCCGCGTACCGGTCAAAGCCCTTGCCACCCCTGCCGGAGAACTGCTGGTGACCACCGTGTTCGACCTGCTGGTGGCCCACCTGGGCCTGGCACCCGAACACGAGACGTCCGAAAAGCAGGGGTTGTCCGGTTACGATGACCCGGCGGCTTACACACCGGCCTGGCAGGAAAGCATCACCGGGGTGCCGCGCGCCGACGTCATCCGCGTTGCCCGGGAATTTGCCGCCAACGCCGAAAAAACGCGCGGCAAGTCCATGATTTTTCTGGGCGCCGGCACCAACCACTGGTTTCACAGCGATATGGCCTACCGCGCCATTTTGAACCTGACCACCTTGTGCGGCTGCCAGGGAGTAAACGGCGGCGGCTGGGCACATTACGTGGGTCAGGAAAAGGTCCGCCCTCAGGCGGCCTGGGCCCAACTGGCCTTCGGACTGGACTGGCAGCGCCCGCCGCGTCAGCAGAACGGCACCTCCTTTTTCTATTTTGCCAGTGACCAGTGGCGCTACGACAGCCTGGACGTAAAAACCCTCCTGTCACCCTTTGCCAGCTCCTTGAAACACCGTCATGCGGCCGACTACAACGTCATCGCTGCCCGCCAGGGCTGGCTGCCGTCCTACCCCCAGTTCGACCGCAGCCCCATCGCGCTGTGCGATGCGGCCGCCGCTGCCGGTGCCGCCAGCGATGACGAGATTGTGGCATATGTGGTGAGACAGCTCAGGGAGAAGAAGTTGAAGTTTGCCATCGAAGATCCCGACAACCCCGCCAATTTCCCGCGCGTGCTCTTTTTGTGGCGCGCCAATCTGCTGGGGGCCAGCGGCAAGGGTCACGAGTACTTTATGAAGCACCTGCTGGGTGTCGACAGCGCGGTCTTGAACAGCGAGGCAGCCGTGCGGCCCGACGAGATCCGCTGGCGCGATCCGGCACCCGAGGGCAAGCTGGACCTGCTGGTGACCTGCGAGCTGCGCATGTCCACAAGCGCACTGTACGCCGATGTGGCCCTGCCGGCGGCCAGCTGGTACGAGATGCACGACCTGAGCACCACCGACATGCACCCTTTTATCCACCCCTTCAATCCGGCCATCGACCCGCCCTGGGAGGCGCGCACCAACTGGGAGCAGTTTAAAACCATTGCTGCAAAATTCTCAGAACTCGCGGCCGTGCACCTAGGTGAAAAAAAGGACCTGGTGGCCACCGCCCTGCAGCACGACAGCCCCGGTGAGATCATGCAGCCCGAGGTTGCGCTGTGGCACAACGGACAGGCTGAACCCGTTCCCGGCCGCAACCTGCCGGGCCTGACGGTGGTCACACGCCGCTTTGCCGACACTTACAGAATGATGACGGCCCTGGGGCCCCTGGTGCACCAGGCCGGCATGGGGTCCAAGGGCGTTACCTGGAAAGCCGCCGAGGAATACGCCGACCTGAAGGAAAAAGTCGGTGTTGTGGGCCGGCCCGGGGTCGGCTGCGGCCTGCCGTCCCTTGAAAACGGCCGGCAGGTGGCCGAAGCCATCCTCCGCCTGGCGCCCGAAACCAACGGACCAACGGCGGTTAAAGCCTGGCGCGGAGTCGAGGAGAGGACCGGCCTTTCGCTGGCGCACCTGAGCAGGGCAAGGCAGGCCGAAAAGATCGATTTTGACGATATCACGGCCCAGCCGCGCAAGATCATCACCTCGCCCGTCTGGAGCGGCATCGAGTCCCACCGGCGGCGCTATTCGCCCTTTGTAATCAACATCGAAGAAAAAATCCCCTTTCGAACGCTTACCGGACGTGCGCATTTTTACTTGGACCACCAGTGGATGCGCGAATTCGGCGAGAGCCTGCCGCTGTATCGACCGCCTCTTGACATGCAGGCACTGGGTTCTACGGGGGTCAAACGCGACGTCCAGACAGAGCTGATTTTAAACTACCTGACACCGCACTCCAAGTGGTCCATCCACAGCACCTATTCTGATACCCTGACCATGCTGACGCTCTTTCGCGGTGGCGAGGCCATCTGGATTAACGACGACGATGCCAGAACACTGGGCGTTGGCGACAACGAATGGCTGGAATGTTTCAACGTCAACGGCGTGGTCATGGCCAAGGCCGTGGTCAGCCACCGCATACCGCCGGGCAAGGCCTTCATGTACCATGCCCAGGAACGGCTCATCAACACGCCTGGTTCCAGGATGTCCGGCCAACGCGGCGGCACCCACAACAGCGTCACACGCATCATGGTCAAACCCACGCACATGATCGGCGGCTACGCCCAGCTCAGCTATGGTTTCAACTACTACGGCCCGGTGGGGTCCCAGCGTGACGAAGTGATTGTCGTGCGCAAAGCCGGGGAGGTGGACTGGTATGAAGATTAAAGCCCAGATGGCGATGGTGCTGAACCTGGACAAGTGCATCGGCTGCCACACCTGCAGCATCCCGTGTAAAAACGTGTGGACCAACCGCGCCGGCGCCGAGTACATGTGGTTTAACAACGTGGAGACCAAGCCCGGCATTGGATATCCGCGCCAGTGGGAAAACCAGAAGATTCACCGCGGCGGCTGGACTCTGAGGAACGGGAAACCGGTACTCCGGGCCGGCGGGCAGGTCGCCAAAGTGGCACGCATTTTCCACAACCGCGACCTGCCGGTTATAGACGATTATTACGAACCCTGGACCTATGACTACGGTCGCCTGATTTCCAGTCCGGCCAAAAAACATCAGCCCGCCGTCCGCCCCCGGTCGCAGATCACCGGGGATGTCATGCACATCCGGTGGGGGCCCAACTGGGAAGACGACCTGGCCGGCGTCAACGAAACCGGCAAGCTGGACGTCAATTTCGGCGATCTGGAAAAGGCCGTTTACCTGGCCTTCAAGAAGGTCTTCTTCTTCTACCTGCCCAGGCTGTGCGAGCACTGCCTCAACCCGGCCTGTGTGGCATCGTGTCCGTCCGGGGCTCTTTACAAGCGCGAAGAAGACGGCATCGTGCTGGTGGACCAGGAACGCTGCCGGGGCTGGCGCTACTGCGTCTCGGGATGCCCGTACAAGAAAGTCTACTTCAACTGGAAGAGCGGCCGTTCGGAAAAGTGCCTCTTCTGTTATCCGCGCACCGAAGCCGGCCTGCCGACGCTGTGCGCCCGGACCTGCGTGGGCCGCATCCGCTATGTGGGCGTCATCTTGTACGATGCCGACCGCATCCAGTGGGCCGCCTCGCGGCCGCATCCCCAGGATGTCACCGCGGCTCACCTGGACGTGATGCTCGATCCCGGCGACCCGCAGGTGACCGCCGCCGCCCGCCTCCAGGGCATCGCCCCCAACGTGATCACGGCCGCCCGCCGCTCGCCGGTCTACAAGCTGATCAAGAAATGGCGACTGGCCCTGCCCCTGCATCCCGAGTTTCGCACCCTGCCCATGGTGTGGTACGTCCCGCCCCTGAGCCCCATCAGCGGGTCGGTGGGCGACGGTGCGGCTCCGCAGGCCGTCGACCGCATGCGGATCCCCATCACCTACCTGGCCAACCTGCTGACCGCCGGTGACGAGGCACCGGTGCGGCACGCATTGAAAAAACTGGCGGCCATGCGGGGGTACATGCGCGCGCTGCGCCTGGGCGATGCGGCCGATGCGTCACCGCTTCCCGACAGCGGGCTTACAGCCGAAATAGCGCAGGAGATGTACGCGCTGCTGGCCATCGCCCGGCAGGAAGACCGCTTCGTCATTCCCACGGTAAGCGGGGCGCAAGATGCGCCGCTGCACACGGAACAGGGACGCTGCGGGTATGCCGGGTAATCACAGGATTAACGGAAAAGGGACCTGACATGACTTCGCAGTGGCAAAAGCAGTTCAAACTGATCGCCTTTCTGCTGCAGTATCCGGACGAAGCGCTGATGCATTCGCTGCTGGACGTCTCCGAGGCTGTCGCAGATATCGATGACCCGCAGATACGCAAAACAGTGCAGCGCTTCAGGGCTCACCTGGAAAACACACCACTGATGGAACTCCAGGAGCATTATACGGCTGCCTTTGATATGGATCCCGGCACCTGTCTGAATCTGACCTATCATCTGTTTGGCGACGACGCGGAGCGCGGCCGGGTTTTGAGCGCTCTGCAGCAGGTATATGACCGGGCAGGGTATAGCGCCGCCGCGCCGGAACTGCCCGACTATCTGCCCATGGTGCTCGAATTCTTGGCTGTACAGCCGGGGGCCGCAGATGTTGATCGCCTGTGGTCCTGCCTGGGCGCCGTGGGTACCATCACGCAACGCCTCACGGCGAGGGGGAGCCCCTATGGGCCCCTGTTCCATCGCCTGGCGGCATTAATACCGCTTCCGGCCGATAGCGGGCATCCCGGAACGGGTTCCGAAGACCAGGCCCTTACTTCCTACGCAAGGAGCGCGTCATGAACACGGCAAATACGGTGGCCTTTGTGGTTTTCCCCTACATCGCGCTGACGGTCTTTGTCGTTGGCCACGCCTGGCGCTATGTGAGCGATCCCTTTTCCTGGAATGCCCGCTCCAGCGAGTTTCTCGAAAAAAAGAGGCACTTTTGGGGGATCACGCTATTCCACTACGGTGTCTTGCTGACCTTGCTGGGGCACACCGCCGGCCTGCTGGTCCCCCAGTCCCTGTTTGACGCCGTCGGCATCAACGCCCGCGCCCACACGCGGCTGGCCTATTACACGGGCTTTGTTTTCGGACTGGCCGCCTTTGCCGGCTGCCTGCTGCTCCTCTGGCGCCGGCAACACGTACAGCGCGTCCGGGTGACCACTACGCTGAACGACTATATCACCTTGGCGGGGCTGGCCTTTGTGACCGGCGCCGGCCTCTACAACGTCGCCTTCGGGCACTTCGACGTCCTGGACAGCATCGCCCCCTGGATCCGCGGTATCGTGACATTCTCACCGCAACCGGGCCTGATGGAGCCGGCTCCCTTCAGTTACAAGCTACATGTTTTGAGTGCCCTGGCGCTGCTGGGGTTTTCACCCTTTAGCCGACTGGTGCACATCTGGAGTGCGCCCGTGATGTACCTTTTCAGACCTCCCCTTGTTTTTCGACGCAGGGTGCACACTCCCACGCAATAAGGGATAGCCTCTTGCGGCCATAGAGGGCCGTGGGTTTCAAGCCCATGGCCCAAACAACCGCCAAAGGAGCGGCCCATGGATGACAACAACGTCTGCTATGCCAAGTCCAGTCCGGTACAGGCCCTGACCTGGATCACGATTGCCTTTTTCGCCGGTTTCGCCGGGGTTTCGGCCTTTGGACCGATTGTCACCAAGCTCAAACAGTCCATGGCCATGAGCCCCTTTCTAATGGGGCTTCTGGCGGCCAGCCCGGCACTTAGCGGGTCATTGCTGCGCATTCCGTTCGGGGCCATGGTCGATCGTTCGGGCGGCAAAAAGCCCATTGTCATCCTGCTGGCCCTGGCCGCGACCGGTGTCGCTGGCATTACGTTCATGTTCGGCATATCGAAAACGCCCACGGCTGCACAGTACCCCTTTTTCCTATTCTTCGGCATCCTGTGCGGGTGCGGTATTGCCGTTTTCTCGGTGGGCATCCCTTCGGTTTCCTACTGGTACCCGCAGAAGAAGCAGGGCGCCGCCCTGGCCCTTTACGGTGGGCTGGGCAATCTTGCTCCCGGGCTGTTTGCCCTGCTGCTGCCCTTCCTGGTGGTCTCGCTGGGCTTTACGGCCTCTTACGTGCTGTGGCTGATATTTCTGCTGGTGCTGATCGTGCTGGTTTCTATTTTCATGAAAGACGCCCCCTATTTTCAGTACCGCGAGATGGGCATTGAGATCGACCCGAACGCCCTCTTTTTTGCCTGCGGCGAGGAACTTATCCCTTCCGGTACCGCCCTGACGTCCATTAGAAAGGCCGGTTCGGACTGGCGCACCTGGGTGCTGACCTATTTCTATTTCATATCATTCGGCGGCTTCATCGCGCTAACCGTCTGGCTCCCCACCTACTGGGCCGAACTGTTTTCGTTCAGCCTGGTCAAAGCCGGTCTGCTGACGGCGGCCTTTTCCCTGTCCTCGAGTCTGCTGCGGGTGGCTGGCGGCTACCTGTCCGACCGTATGGCCGGCGAAAAGGTGGTTTTGCTGTCTTTTATAACGGTGTGTGCCGGTGCGGCGCTGCTTATCCTGGCGGGACAGGCTTTTTCGATGGCCTTTGTCGGCGAGATGCTGATGGCGCTGGGTATGGGGTTTGCCAATGCCGCCGTGTTCAAGCTGGTCCCCAAGTACAGTCCCGGGGCGGTGGGCGGGGCGGCCGGTATCGTCGGCGGGCTGGGCGCCTTTGGCGGTTTTGTCATTCCGCCGCTCATGGGCCTCTTTGTCAAAATGGGTGGATCTGCAGGCTATGCGCGGGGGTTTATTGTTTTTCTAGCCTTGTCCCTGCTGGCGCTTCTACTGGTTGCGGCCTTAGGGCTCGCTCAAAAATAACTTCACATTTCAGGCGTTGAGACGCCCGAAAATTGCGAACTGATTTTTCGCGAACCCTTAGCGTCTCGGAATGAATGAAGTCCACATATATAACGCCGGATTTTCGTTCGCGTTCAAGGCGCATCCGCCGGCGCAACCTGTTTGGTTGCGCCGGCTGATGCAACGCAGAACCCAAACAGAGAGACCGTTAGATGGTGGCGTTAATTTGTGCCGGGGCCCTTCAACCGGTACGCACTTCTTAACATCCAAAAGCCTGGAGATACTTGGTCCTCTGGAAAGCAAGCCCCTGTCGTTTACGGCAGCCTTTTCAACGCCAGCATGGTTACGTCGTCGAATCGCTTCCCCTGCTGGAACGTCTTTAGTTCCAGCTCGATCCCTTTTAACAGTCCCTCAGGGTCCATCCCGTAGTTTCGACCCACCAGGTCCAGCAGGCGCGCTTGGCCGTACAGTTCACCGGAAGGCGACATGGCTTCGGTGACGCCGTCTGTATAGAGCAGTATCGACTCTCCGGGTTTCATTGGGACACTTTCCTCCGTATAAGCAGCACGCGACAGGACTCCCAGGGCCATCCCGTGTTTGCGGGAAACCAAACGGGGCACCCCGCCGGTCTCTATGGTGATGGCCGGTGGGTGTCCGGCGTTTGCAAGGGTCAGGTGACCGCTCTTGATATGGTAAAAGCCCAGCAGTGCCGTTATGAACATGCCCGTCTCGTTTTCCTGACAAATCAGCTGGTTGGCCTCCTCCAGAACTTTTGCCGGTGACCGGATCTGCCGGCTTAAAGACCGAAAGATGGTGCGCGTTACCATCATGTACAGTGCGGCCGGGATGCTTTTATCCGACACATCGGCGATAATCAGCGCGAGACTATCGTCATCCAGCAGAAAATAATCATAAAAATCACCGCCGACCTGCTTGGCTGGAGTCATAACAGCGTGTAGATCAAACTCGCCGCAGTGGGGGTAAGCGGGAAAACGCGACGGCAAAAAACTGTGTTGAATCTGCGAAGCGATGGCCAATTCCGCTTCGATTCTCTCTTTTTCCAAACGAAGCCTGTATTCCCTTTTCTGGTGCGCGATTATTTCCAGTGATTTTGCCGCCACCAGGTCCTTCAAGTGGTCTTTATGGCGTTTGAGTTCGAGGTGGTTTCTCACCCGTGCCTTTACCAGATCCGGGTTGAACGGCTTGGTGATGTAATCGATGGCGCCCAGGCGCAGCCCGCGCGCCTCGTCTCCCGCCTCTTTCAACGCCGTCAAAAAGATAATGGGAATGTCCCTGGCGATTTCCATTCCCTTGATCCTTTTGCACACTTCGTAGCCATCCATGTCGGGCATCATAATATCCAGCAGAATCAGGTCCGGTGGATGGCGTCGAATATCTTCCAGGGCGGATTGGCCGTCCATGGCGACCACGACCCTGTATTCACCGCCCAGCGTTTCGATCAGGACGTCGATATTGGCCTCGGTGTCGTCGACTACCATGACACGCATGTCGGACAGATCGGGCATTTTCTCTATTTCCTTTCCAGCCGCGAGACAATTCTGGAAAACACGATTTGCCCTTCTTTAAATTTATATCGATCTATCAGCAGGGACAGGGCTTCCACGTCCTGGGCATGCTCAGAAGGCCAACTGAATGCGTTGATCTGCTTCATGATTTCCTTGCACGCCCTGGCTTCTCTGTCCAACAGGCAGGGTTCCAGCTGCAACAGAAATCGCCTGAGCTTTTCGGCATCCGCCAACGGTCTGGGGGTTGCTGTCCGCGTGTCTTGAAGTTTTGCCTTCAACCTGACGGATATCGTATCCAGAACCACTGCCAGCGCCGATTGGAAGACCGTCAAGCGCCCATCGATGGCCTCAACCTCTTTCCGTCTGAGCACCGTTTCCAAATCAGCGGCGGCCCGGGACAGTTCTGTGGCGCCGAGATTGGCGGAAACGCCCTTTACGGTATGGAGCAATCTAAGGGCGGATTCGGACTCCCCGGCAGCGATGAACGCCTCCATACGACCACCTGAATCAGAGAAATCTCGGTGAAATTTCGCCAGCAGATCCCCATAAAAGGCCTCTCGACCTCCGGCGCGCACCAAGCCGCTTTTAACGTCAATGCCGGGCATTTCCACCAGATCATCGACGGCAACCGCCATTTCTACTGCATCTTTCGGGCCGGGATAACCCGCCGTGATGGGCCGGCCGGTGGGAGTTATTTGCGACAAGAGGGTTGCAAACAGCTGGTCCGGATCGATTGGTTTGGCAATATGGTCATTCATGCCGACTTCAACGCTTTTTTCCCTGTCACCGGACATCGCATGGGAGGTCAAGGCAATGATCGGCAAATCTTTGAAGCGCTTCTGCCTGCGGATTTCGGCCGTGGCCTCATAACCGTCCATCACGGGCATCTGAACGTCCATGAGAACGGCATCCACCTCCCGGTGCTCAAGCGCTTCAAGGGCCTCCAGCCCGTTGCCGGCGGTGGTGACAATCATCCCGGCTCCCGCAAGCAGCTCCCGGGTCAGCTGGCGATTGATTTCGTTGTCTTCAACCAGGAGCACGCGAGCTCCCTCCAGGGCACTAAAGCGCTTGCCGGCCGGATCCTTGCGGGCATCAGCAGAAGCAGCACTGGGCCCGGACCGGTGCAGGGTTTCTGTGATTGCAACAAGGAGGGCCTTTCGATCGAAAGGCTTGACCAGCAAGCTCTCCAGCCCCACCTCACCGGCAAACCGCACGACCCCGCCAGCGGGCGGCATGTCCACCATCAGCACGACCGGTATCTGATTGAGATCCGCATGCCGTTTGGCCTGGCTCAGGGCACGGTGTTCATCGGTTCCCGGAGATCTCCAGTCCAAAAGCATTAGATCGTAAGAAGCGGCCGTGACAGGGTCTGTCAGCTTTTCGAGGCTTTGTGCCGGCGTCAGTAAATCCCACCACCTGAAGTGGAGCGGCCGCAGGTGTTTCCCAAGCTGCTCCCTGTAGGTGCTATCGCCGCTGATGACCATTACATTCAGCGCCGCCAGTCTGTCTTGCGGCATTGCTCCCGTGGCTTGATGCGCTGAAAACAGGTCGAAAGCCGCTGTGAAGGTGAACCTGCTGCCTTGGCCCACCTGGCTTTCGACCCAGATGTCGCCGTTCATCTTTTCGACCAAAACTTTACAGATGACCAGCCCCAGGCCCGTGCCCCCGAATTTGCGCGTCGTCGATGAGTCGGCCTGGGTAAAGGACTGGAAAAGCCTGTCGATTTGGGTTTGATGCATTCCAATGCCGGTATCTTCCACCGAAAAGCGCAACGTGACGCTGCTTTCTGATCTGCGTACCTCGCTAACCGTCAACGTGACTTCGCCCTTTTCGGTGAATTTAATGGCGTTATCACAAAGGTTTATCAGAACCTGACGCAGCCGTGTGGGGTCCCCGATCAGGTGAACAGGCAAGCGGGGGTCGACGACAAACAAGGCGTTGAGGCTCTTCTTGTCCCGCGTCTTGACATCCACCACGGTGGCCAACTCCTTCAGTGTTTCGGTTAGATCGAAGTTGACCTTTTCCATTTCCAGCCTGCCGGCCTCGATTTTTGAAAAATCGAGAATATCGTTGATGATATGCAGCAGCGATTTCGAGGAAGCCTCGATTTTTCGCAGGTAATCCCGTTGCTTGGCTGTCAAGTCGGTTTTCAGCGCAAGGTAGGTCAGCCCGATGATGGCATTCATAGGGGTGCGGATTTCATGACTCATGTTGGCGAGGAACTGACTTTTGGCACGCGCAGCTGCTTCGGCCGCCTCTTTGGCGATTCTGAATTGACTGGCCTGTTTTTTTTCGGTGATGTCCTCTACAATACCTTCGAAAAAAGCGGTCTCGCCGTTTTCGTTTTTCACCAGGCGGACGTTCATGGACACATCGATCAGGGTGCCATCTTTGCGTCGAAGCCTGGTTTCAAACCCGGTCACCATGCCGGACTGGCGAAGCTGCCGTCTCAATCGATCCCTATCGTCGGCATCCACGTACAGTTGAGAGCGAATATCGACGACACTCTGCATCACATCTTCAACCGATGCGTACCCCATAATCTGGGCAAAGGCCGGGTTGACCGTCAGCAAAGTTCCGGCCTCGTCAGCGGTCGACCGGTAAATTCCGACACTGGCGTTTTCGAAAATACCGCGAAACTTTTCCTCGGCCTGTTTCAGGGCTTCCTGTCCGGCGTAGAGTTCGAGGGACATCGCATTGAACGCCTCGCCCATGATACCGATCTCATCCCTGAAAGGAAGATCGACGGTTTCCCCCAAATGTCCTTTTTGAATCTTGATGATGGCTTCCCTGAGAAGGGAAACCGGCCGCACCACAAACCGGGAAAGCATGAAATTCAGCAGGATGGACATTAAAAGCAACGTGGTGAGAAGCAGGGTGAGAAAGATCGATACCGACAGACGTCTCTCTTTAATTAACGCCCCCAAGTCATAATAAATCTCGATAGTGCCGATCTTTTGGCCGATGACTTCGATTTCCCGGGCGTAAATCCCCAGCGATCGACCTCCCACCGTCCTGGTCTCCAGGCCGGCGCCTACCGGGAATATCTCCTTGTCTCCGGAGTGAATGCGCCGGGCCAGGGCGCTGTCGGTTGAAAAAAACGCCTCTCCATCGGGCAGGTAGACACTGACGCCCGCAATGCCGTCAACCCTCGTGATATCCCGTAACGTCAGCGACAGGGCCCCTTTCTGATTGGCAAATATCTCATTGGCGATGTCTTCGTATTTCTGGTTGTAAATGGTGTCCAACAACAATGCGATCTTAGCGACGTGCGACTCATGCCGCCGAAGTTCAAAGGGGTAGAGAACGGCGCCGAAAATAACCGCCACGACAAAACAGGTCGCAAAAATAGCGCCATTGATTTTAAAGCGCAGGCTTTTGTTTCTCATGACGAGTCGAAAGCGTCTGAGGTTCGATGGTCTTGAAGTACAGTTGACCCTTTGCGGTCAGTTTGAGAATGATCACCGGCTTGCCCAGCGGATCGCCATTTTCGTCGAAGCTGATGGTTCCGGTGACGCCTTTGAAACCCCGGGTTTGCGCCAGAGCCGCACGGATATCGGAACGGGACAACGATGCGGCGCGACGAATCGCATCGGCCAGGACCATTACCGCGTCGTAGGCCAGCGGCGCTGTTGTGGTCGTCGGCTTTTGACCGAATTTCTGCCGGTACACCTGCTGTAAATGGATACTGGGCTCCGATCGGATATCAGGATGCCAGTGCGTAGCATAATAGCTGCCTGCCACGGCATCACCGCCGAATCGGCCGATATTGTTAAAGCCGTCCCCCCCGAGGAATGTCGTTCGCACGCCCATGGTCACGGCCTGGCGAATCAGCAGTCCGCTGTCTCGCGAATAACCGGGAACAAACACGACATCCGGACGGGCCCGCTTCACCTCTTGCAACAGGTCTTTGAAATCCACCGCCTTGCTCATGTAGCTTCCCTCAAAAACGATTTGACCCCCCTGCCGGCGGAAGGCTTTGCAGAAAAATTCGGCCAGTGTCAGGCTGTATTCTTCGTTGATGATTTTCAGGACGGCAGCGGTCCGGGCGCCGAGATCGGCAAAAGCGAAGCGCGCCATGACCCTTCCGGCTTTTGAGTCGATATAACACACCCGGAAAATGTAATTTCCGATGCGGGTCACCCTTGGATTGGTGGAACTCGGGCTGATCATGGGAATTTTTTCCGCCTGGAGAATGGGGGCCATGGCAAGCGAATGCGAGGACCAGCTGGCGCCGATAACTGCCGTAACGCGGCCTTGAACGGCCCTCCTGGCGGCCAACGTCGACCCTATGGGGGTGCTTTTGTTGTCCAGAACCACCAACTCCAGGGGGCGGCCACGCAATCCTCCCCGATTGTTCAGCTCCGCTAGGGCCAGCTTGATCATGGGCAGGTAAGCTGCGTTTTCACTGACGGCGATACCCGTTTGGGCGAAAACGGCGGCCAGGCGGATCGGTGTTACACCGCAGAGTGCGGGGGAAACAAAGGCAAGAAGCATCGCAAGCATCGACAGGAACTTGTCAATCATGGTTTTTCACCCCCCAGGCCATTGAAAACAGCGAGGTAAAAATCCGCCAGGCGGGTTCCGGCATACAACTTCCCGAAAAAACCCCGACCTGGATTTTCGATGTCCAGACCGTTTGCCCGATGTCCGTCAAGCGAAAGTTTGCCGATAACAGTGAGCGCCGCGAAATGGCAGGAATGAGCGTGATACCAGGTGGAATCGTTGCTGGAAGACCGTCGCATATCGATCTGCCGGAACAAGGGTGCAGCAGGATTTTACATTAATATAATCAGCCTATTGGGGTAAAGTCAAGCATGTTCTCGAATGATTTGTCTTGAGGGTATGAGAGGCCCCCGCCGATAGCAGGAGGGGCTCTCAGGGCAGCTGCGTGGAGAAGCCGCAGGGCACTGAACCCTGCGGCGTTTATAAGACGGGAAGTGCTAGACCCTATTTGACGGGAATGCGGATCTTCTGGCCGGGGTAGATCAGGTCGGGGTCTTTGATGACCTCCCGATTGGCCTCGAATATGCGCGGGTATTCGGATGCCTTTCCGTAGAACTTGGCCGCGATGGCCGAAAGCGTGTCTCCGGATTTGATCTCGTAGTACTCTACCTGGACTTCCGCCACCGGTGCTGTCAGTCCGCCGGCGTGCACTTCACTGATGCCCTTGACGTTGCCGGCCATCAGCACGGCCTTCTCCATGGCTTCGGCGCTTTCGGCTTCACCGGTGAGGGTGGCCACGCCATCCTTGACGGTCACCTCCAGGTTGCTGACACCCGGGTTTTCCTCAAAGGGCATCGCCGATGCCGCCCAGGCTCGACAGGGCCCCGTCAGGGCTCGATCCGCCGGCACCCAGTACGTTTTTCAGCCGCCCGGTGGTCGACGAAGACATGCCGGACTGCATGAGCGTTCCCAGTATATCGCTGAAACCAGTCATGTTTTTCTCCTTTTACTGTTTTAAGGTCATTGATTAAAATCCACCGCCGCTGCGAAACCCGCCGCCGCCGAAGCCGCCGCCGCTGCCGAAGCCGCCGAAGCCGCCGCCGCCTCCTCCGAAGTCGGGAAAATCCCACTTTTGCGAGTGGTCGATACGGTCCCAGGCGCTGCCCGAAGAGCGTCCGCCGCCCAGCACCTGCCCCAGCAGGATGCCGAGGCCGAGATCGGAGGGAAAGGTGGAGCGCCGAGCGTCGTAATTGCTGCGGCGAAACCGTCCGCGCAGCTTGGCGAGTTCCGCCAACGCCTTGCGCCGCTGCTGCTGCTGGCTCTTTAGTTCGGTGATGCGGTCACTGACGCTTTGCTGCTCTTTCTGCAGCTGGTGAAGCCGCATGACAATGGCGTCGTCTTCGGGCCTGGGGGTGGCCTTGGCCTGCTGCAGGAGCGCGATGGTGTCTTCGGCCTCCAGTTCGGCCGCCAGCAGCCCCACGGCCTTCTGGGTGTACTCGTCTTCCCCGGCGGTAAAGGCGTTCTTCTGGCGCATCAGCCCTTGGTATTGCTTCTCGGCGGCCTCGATGTCGTCGTTGACCTGCTGCAGCTTTTTTTCGGCCTCGTCCAGCGCGGACTGCCGGGCCGGGACACCGTCTTTTTCGGCGGCCTGTTTTTCCATGGCCAGCAGGGCCTGCTGCCGTCGCTTGGCCTCCTCGGCCGCGGCGGTGGCGTGTTCCCGCATGCGCAGGGGGAGCTCGTTGAGCATGTGAAAATCGGCGTTGGCCTGCTTGTAGCCGATGAGTCCCGCCACCCAGCCGTCCAGCATGCGGATGATGCCGGCGTGCCGGTAGTCGGGCGTCAGATAGCGGCGTTGCCACAGGTACATGAAAAGCGTATCGTCCTTGTAGGGCTGGCCCTTTTGGGCCAGGTCGGCCTCGGACCGGGAGGCCTTTACATCGGCCCGCTGGGCCACCTTTACGGCGTGGACCGCCGCCTGACGGGCTTTCTGGTACGCGTCGGTCTGCTCCAGGGCCGCCCTGCTGCTGGCGATCTGCTCCTGAAGGGCCTCGGCGGCCCTGTCGCGGTCGTCGCGCAGCATCTCCCGCTGCACTTCCAGCTCCTGCTGGTGCTGCTGCACCCGGCCGATTTCTTCTTCGAGCGCCGCCAGAGCCTGCTGGTGCTGCTGAAGAAAAGCCGGCACGGCCCGGTGGGCCCGTTCCAACCGCGTCGTTACGCTGCCGGCCCGCTGCTCGTCCAGTCTGAACTTGGCCAGCTGGCGGTACTGCTCGGCGGTTTCGAGGCGCAGTTCATTCAGCCGTGTGTTCAGCCGATACAGTTCCCGGTCGGCCGCATCGATGCGCGACTGGGCCTGCAGTAGGTGGTCGTTGATTTCCTGGAATGTCTCTCTGCCGGTAATCATCTGGTTGACTCCTGCTCACACCTGAGGGTCCCTGGCTCCAGGGCAAAATCACCACTGGGTGATGGCACCGCCGGCGGTGGCAATGGTGTACTCGGGGGCGAGGTAGCCGCGTTTCTTGACGCCCACCACGCTGCGGTTGATGATGCCGTCGTCCATCTTGTCGCGCTTGACCTGCTCGAAGGTGGAAGCCTTGACCCGCAGCCCCCACTTGTCGACCACGCGCGTCTTGCCGTCTTCCTCGCTGGTGATGGGCAACGACAACTGTTTGCCTTCCGGCGTTAGCGCCTCGACGATGAGGTAGTAGTTGCGCGCGTTGGGATTGCTCTGGGGAACGCGCCAGACACCGCTGCGCTCGCCCTGGCGCGACACGATACGCAGCGTGTACTGCCGGGTCAGCTGGCTGTAGAGCTGGCGCAGGCCGTCGTAACCCTTGGCCACGGCGGCGGCATCCTTGCGCGAAACGGCGGCCATGGCATCCTTGTACAGGGCTTCGGCCTGCTGCCTGGCCCGGTTTTCACGCGCCTCGGCCAGGATGCGGTCGCGCTCCTTGGCCAGCCTGGCGGGCATGGCCTCGAGTTCCTGCAGGGCCTGGGCCTGCTGCCGCACGGCCCGTTTCCTGGGCGCCACCACGGCGAACTGGTAAATCAGGTAGATGACCAGCAGGGCCACGACGGCCAGCGCCCCGCGCTTGGCCCATTTCCCGCGGTTGACGTACAGGCGGGCTAGGCTGAGCTGGAGGCTCCTGGGCGGGGGGGTGTAAGTAAAGCGCTCCTCGCGCAGGGCCTTGACGCCGGCGGCGATGACATCGTCGGTCACCTCGATGCCCTGACCGGCGTATATCTTGCGCACCTTTTCGATGAGGGCCTGGTCGTGGTCATCGGCCCCCATCTCGCGCTCCAGCACGGACCGCTGGTGGCGCAAGGTGTCCACCACGTCCATGGCCATCATGACTTCGTTGAGCTCGATCTTGCCAGGCTTTGCGCTTTCACTCATTGGTCAGCTGCTTTCCGGCAGTGGTGAGCTGCACCATGCGCCGTTTGCCGTCCTCCACCGCCTGGCGGATTTCCTGCTCGTTGCGGGTGCTCAGCTCGCGCATTTCAGAAATCAGCGAGTAGGATTTTTCCTGGAAGTTGATCACCGAGTCCAGCAGTTTCTTGACGCTTTCGGCCTTGATGGTGGGGCCGTAGCCGGCCCGCAGGGCCTTTTCCTGCACGGCGTCGCCCACATCGGCCAGGGTCTCCAGGCTCTGGTTTATGCCGTCCTTCATGGCGTTCAGGGTCTCGGTGCTCTCGTGCAGGCCCTGCAAACTGGTGAAGGAGGCGTTCAGCGCCGTGAACACGGTTTCGTTGGTGCCGAAAAAAGAGACCGCCTGGGCGTACACGCGCTCCTTGATGTCGGCCGTCTGGGCCAGGCGCGCCATGACCACCTCGGTGGTGTTGTAGCTCACCGACAGGTTCTCGGCCAGGTCCTTGGCGATCTGGTAACGCTTGTCCTCGTCCTGCAGGGCGCGCAGCCGTTCGTCGCGGGCCAGCTCCAGCCTGGCGATCTGCTCGCGGTCTTCCCCGGTGTAGGCTTCCAGGGCCTTGGCGGTTTCCTCCAGGCGGGCCTTGGCCACCTCCACGGCCGTCTCGGCCTTTTTCAGCACCTGAAAGGCCATGACCTGGGCCTCTTTGAGGGCCCCGCGAAAATCGCGGTAGGATTCCAGGATCTGGGCCTCACGCTCCATCTGGTCCTTGGTGTCGGCCGAGACTTCCAGGTAGGTCTTCTTGATCTTGCGGAAACGGCTGGGAATGTCGCCGCGGGTGACCTTCATCCAGAAGTTGGACAGGCGCTCCAGGGTGTCGATCTTGCCGTCGTCGAGCTGTTCGACCATGGACTTGGCGTCGTCGCGGATGCTGTCGAAGGCCTTGGTGATGGTTTCGTAGCGCTCGCCCACGTTCATGGCCATGATCTGTTCGCGTACCACCTCGTTGAAGACCGTGGTGTTGGTCAGGGTGCGGGCGATGGCGATGGTCTTTTCCTCGTCCAGGTCGCTGATCTTGTTGATCAGGGCGATGACCGGCATCTCGTCGGGCTTTTCGGGCATCAGGCCCAGGTCCCGCAGGCCGTTGAGGGCTTTGTCCAGGTATCGCAGCGGCGTCGACATGATGTTGGCGGTGGTCATGGCTCTTCTTCCTTTCAAGTGGTTTGCTCAATGGATGGCCGGCCGGGATACGCCCCCCGGCGTGCAGTGGCGACAGGTTCTTGCTGGGCCCCGAAGGGACTTTCAGTGCTGGTAGAGATGAACGTCCTGCTGGGGAAAAGGAATGTTGATGCCTTCGGCGTCGAACTGTTTCTTGACCTTCTCCAGGGTCTCGAAATACACGCCCCAGTAATCGTCGGCGCTGGTCCACACCCGCACCGCGAAGTTGACGCTGCTGTCGGCCAACTCGGAGACCATGATGGCCGGTGCCGGGTCCTTCATGATGCGCTCGTCGGCCGAGATGATCTGCTCGATCACCCGGCGGGCCTTGTCGATGTCGTCGCCGTAGCCGATGCCGAAGGTGAAATCCACCCGGCGGGTGCCCTTGGCGGTGTAGTTGACGATGTTGTCGCCCATGAGCTTGGCGTTGGGGACGAAGATGGTCTTGTTGTCCGGGGTGATGAGGGTGGTGGTGAAGATCTCGATCTCCTCCACCGTGCCGGCCACACCGGCGCCTTCGATGAAATCATCCACCGCAATGGGCCGAAAGATGATCATGAGCACGCCGGCGGCGAAATTGGCCAGCGAACCCTGCAGGGCCAGGCCTACGGCCAGGCCGGCGGCACCCAGGATGGCCACGAAGGAGGCCGTCTGGATGCCCAGCTGATTCAGGGCCGCGATGACCACGAAGGCCAGCAGGGCCACGTAGCTCAGGTTGGTGACGAATTTGTTGAGGGTCTCATCCACCTCGCTTTTGGCCATCATCCGGGAGATGAGGTTGCGCACCGCCTTGGCCACCCAGCGACCGATGACCAGAATGGCAATGGCGGCAATAACTTTCAGACCATAGACGGTGAGCAGATGGTAGATGGTAGCCGTCAGGGCAGAAACATCCATGTTTTGATTTCCTCTCTTGCCGGGGTTTCTGGGTAAGTGAACAGCAGAAGTCGAGAATGTCTATCGGACAGGCATTTTCAGAGATATCGCCTCTTATTTGTCCTGATTTTATTTACAGTAATCATTTCCGCGAGGATGTAAACAGAATATTTTACAGCGTCGTCAATAGACCTTGACAATATATTTCATGTTCCCACCGTGGATGGCATTGACATACAGGGGGCGATCCGCTTTGCCGTCCGGCCCGATGGAAATTTTACCCAGAACCCCCATAAAATTGCGTGTTGACCGGATCTGCCTGTTGATGCAGGCCCTGTCGCCTGCATCGCTGCAGCGATTCATGGCATCGATGAGCAACGCATACCCCTCAATGCCCATGGCCGCATAGGAGGTGGGTTCGCCCCTGTACAGCGCCTCCACCTTTTTCCCATAGGGTGTCAGAGGATCTTCATGGGAGTACAAGTCGGTGGCCCGCAGGCCGTCCAGCTGATGGGCTTTCTTTCCATACTTTGTCAGCACCGTCGACAGCAGCCCGTCACTGCCCATCATCTCCGGCCGCCATCCAATTTTACCGGCTTCCTCGATGATGCGAATCACCTCCTCGGCCTTGATGGGAAGATAGATCAGTTCCGGCCTTCCGGCACGCACGCTTTTTAAAATTTTTTCGTAGACGTCCGCGTCCCCGGTCAGGGAAACCGTGTCCGTGATCCGGCCGCCGATGGACTGGAACTTCTTCTCAAACGTACTCGTCAAATGCCGGGAATAGGCGCTGTCCGGGTTGACAAACACCGCCACCCGGTCGACCAGCAGTTCGTCACGCACATACAGTGCCGCCACCGCACCCTGAAAATCGTCGTCAAAGGGAAGCTGGCTGACGAAACGGCTGCGCCGTGTGATGTCCGGATGGGTGGCCACCAGCGCCAGGATCGGCGTCTGGTATTCGTCCGCCGCGGAGGCCATCTTCAGCGCCGGTCCGCTGCTGGAGAGGGTCAGCACGGCGGCCACACGCTCCTGTCGGACCAGTTTCCGCAGCGCCTGGAGCGACCGCCGCGCATCATCCCGGTCATCTTCGGTCACCAGTTCGACGGCATCGCCGTTTTGAAGATAGGGTTCCAGCCGCATGGCGGCCTTGATTCCTTTCAGCCCCTCCTTTCCCTTGGCGCGGTCGGTACCGGTAAATGGCGCAATAACGCCGATTTTAACGGTCTTACCGCTGGGCTGAACCGCCGGCCGGCGGTCGCAGCCACTGAGCCAGGCAACCATCACCGCCAGAAGCATGACCGCCAGATGTCTTTTCAGAGGCACGCTATGGGATGTAGGTGATATTTGCACGGATGACCATTTTGCGGGTAAAGTTGTGTTGAATCTTCCGTTTGAGCTTCGTCAGGTCTGCGCGGCTCAGCATGTCCCGCGCCAGGATATCCATCACCAGCACATCCTTGTCTCCATGATGGCCCAGGCGGGCCCTTTGTATGATGAGGTATTTTCCATTGACCAGGAACCGCTCTTTTTGCCAGCTCCCCTCAATGGTCCTCTTTTCCACGATACGCTGGAAGGAGAGGTAGAGCGGGACGCTGATCAGCACCATGAAAACCGCCACCACGCCGATCCCCAGCTTGCCGCGCACCGCCGCCGAATAGCCCAGCATCCGGAATGTCAGCGCCGCAGCCAGGATGATGCCCACCAGGTTGGTGCAAAAAAGGAGAAAGGCCTGGGAGAAGAAAGCAAAATCCCATTGCCCGATGCCGATGCCGGCCACGGCCAGCGGTGGCACCAGGGCCACGGCGATGGCCACCCCGGCCAGGCTCTGGAGGATCTCCTTGAAGGATTTGGTGTAGGCCCCGGCGATGCCGGCGCAGATGGCCACGGCCAGGTCCAGCAGCGTCGGGTTGAGCCGCGCCTGCATCTCCGGTGTGATGCTTCTGTAGGGAAACAGAAGGGCCACGAAGGCGGCGGCACCCAGCGCGATCACAACACCTCCGATGATTTTCACCACCGAATTTTTGGTCAGATCCAGATCGCTGCGCAGCAGCCCCATGGCCAGAGACAGGATGGGGGCCATCAGCGGCGCCAGCAGCATGGCGCCGATGATCACCGAGGCGCTGTTGAGGTAGAGACCCACCGTCGCCAGCAGGGTGCTGAGCAGCATCAGCACCAGGTAGGTCTGGTCGAAGCGTGCGTCCTCCCGCAGGGCGATGAACAGATCGCGGAAACGCTCCTCGGACGCATAGGAGAAGAAAGGCACCGTCGACTTCTTGCGGGCCCTGTCCAGTTCCCTGTCCCTGGGAAGGTTGACGACGTCGATTTTTTCGGCGGCAGGCTGGTCCTGCTTGTCTTCCTCCCGGGAAGCGGGCCCTAGGTTGATGCGTACCGCGGCCGGCAGGGCCCGGCAGATAAGCGGTGTGCGGGTGGCCTGCACGCCGTCTATGAACACGTCGAGCCCGCGCTCCGACTTGATTTCGATGCGTGGACTCCGGATGTACCCGACGGTGTCGGGCAGCCGCCGGCCGCCCCCGGACGGGGAGAAAATCACCCGCCCCAGGAATTTCAGATAGCTCACCACCGACAGCGGGGCGGTAATCAGCAGGGAAACCATGCCGTCGGTGAAAGCGCTGTTGCGGGCCATCAGGCGCGAGGCCAGCGTGCCCACATGGGGCTGCAGCACCATGCAACCGCAGGCCGCCGTTTTGATCTTGCGCCCGCCCTCGGTGGTAAAATCGAACCCCAGCAGCTTCAGGCCGAGAAACTTCTTCATGGCTGAAACCAGCAGGGCCAGGCGGCTGACGCTGCTGGGCTCATCCATGAGGGGGACCCGCCCGATGACCGCTCTGAACAGCAGGATCTCTTCGTTGCACAGGATCAGATCCACGGCCTGGGCATCCCGGCGCAAGGCCTGCGCCACAGCCGCCTCGAGATTCTCGGGAAGATCTAAGGAACGGACCAGGTCTTTCTGGTTTTCGCCCGGGATGATGCCCACGCCGAAGCCGTACTGCCTGGCCAGGTGCAACACCTGCTTGATGACATCCAACTCCCCGGCCACCACGACGTGGGTCATTCCCGTCAGTCGTCGACCGGGCTTTTCCATCAGCTCCTCGATGGTCACCGGCCGCACGACGGCGCCCTGGGGATTCTCCAGCAGGGGGCGGACGAGGGCCTTGGTCTCCGGGGTGTAGACAAACAGCGCCGAGGAAACGTAATCGGCTCCGGATTTGTCCACTTCAGGGGCCACTGCAAAAAACCTTCGTGGTCATCGTATCCATCTCCTGTCCGGATGGTGGTATGGCGCCATAACCCTCTTGCATCCCTATTTCGGGGTTTCCCCCGGGTCCGTCATCTTCTCGGGGCTCAGCAGGTCGTCCAACTGTTCTTTGGTCAGCCACTCTATTGGCAGCACCAGCTCGTAGACGCTACCCCCGGTTTTCAGCGCTTCTTTGGCGATAGCGGTCGACTTTTCATAACCCGGCACCGGTTTCAGCGCGCTGACCAGCCCGATGCTGTTCTCGACCTACTGCCCGTTCACGGTTGGCCTCGATACCCACGATGATGCGGTTAGAGGTCTGCTTTCGATTCCCGAAAAAAACGAGACGAAACGTACCGGTAGAGCAGCAGCGCCACGAAGAAAAACACGATCAGCAGGGCGGCCCACAAGAAGGCTCGCAGAAAAAGGGCATCGATCCCCTTCTTGAGCTGTGACAATCGGTATTCGACACCGGGGCCCGCCGACAGCTTGTCCACCAAGGACAGCAGCACCTGGGCCTGCTTGACCGTTTCGGTGGCCTGTTTGACGATGGTGATGTAGTCTTGGATGTCGAAGGTTCCCGGCTTGCCACGTTCCAGGATCCGGGCGACCAGCCGGTCGGCCGACTGGATGGCCTCGTTGGCCGCGCCGGCCGTTTGGTTGCCCGCCACCAAGGTCTGACGCAGGTCGGCCGAAAGCGCCCGCAACCGGCCCTCTGACTCCACCAGATCCTTGACCAGTTTCTCGCGCTCCCGGCTGAGGCGGTCCGGGAGGTTTTTAGCCGTCACGCCGATGCTCTCGATGGCCGTCGTCAGCCGGTCGATGTCGGTCAGCAGGCGAATGGTTTCGGTCTGATCCAGGATGTCGTAGATCCCGGTTTCCGTCGTGGTACGCAGGATATAGGGCAGGAACTTGACAAAAAAGACCAGGCGCTCGGCCAGGTTGCGGGCCTCGTCCACCGACCGCGTGGCCTCGTTGACCTCGGGCAGGAAAAAACCCGATTTGGCGGCGTCCTTGAACTCCGCGTCACCCAGCGTGTCGGCCAGGGCGTCGAACCCGACCCCCTCGATGAAGAACTGGGCCGGATGATTTTTCCGCCAGCGTTGAATGACCCTGCGAAGTTCCCTGCGGTAACGGGGAATCATGACTTTTGCGGCAATGGACCAGATTTCTTTCTCCATCTGTTTGAAAAAGGCGGGAAGCTCCCCGCGGTCTTTTCCAAAGCGTTCGGCATCCCAGTTGTTTTCCACGTACAGGTGGGCCAGGGTCACATAAATGACCATGTCCAGCAGGTTGACTACAGGTTCCGGTCCCGTGGCGATGGTGAGTATTTTGTTTACCAGACGCAACTCACCGTCGCTGAGGGCGAAACGCATGGCATTGTTTTGCTGCCGATCCACCAGGAATGAGAACTTGGCTTCAAGGCCGAGAATGAAAATCTGGGCAAAGCGCATCAGGTCGTTCTGGAGTTCCAGCCGGCTGATCTGCTGGGACTTCTCTTCCTGGGCGGCCCTTGCCTTGCGGTCTTGCCTCTTCGAGGCGCAGAAACCGGGCAGTCGCAGCGACAGCATGGCAAGCACAAGCACCATGCCCACAGCCAGAATCTTGAGACAACGTGGGTGGCTCATGACCTCTCCCCCTGAAAGGCAACGGTCGACCAAGAGCAAGATGTAACTACGTTACCACATCGTCGCAGCCGAGGCAACCTGGCGATGCAGGGCAATCGCAGGTAACGCTGGGCATGGTTGATGCCGGGGCATGCATAAAAAAGCCACCGCCTCCGGTTGTTCGGGGGAAACGGTGGCCATTTTTCGACGTTATAGCCGGTATGCTATCGCCGCGTTATCGCCCTATTCGTTGAGGGCGACGGCGACTTCCACCCGCCGGTTCTTGGCGCGGCCCGCTTCGGTGTCGTTGCTGGCCACG
>CAYUAQ010000013.1:25768-54192 GCA_964442705.1 uncultured Desulfobacteraceae bacterium | reverse complement strand
TGCAAATGTGTACCGGTTTCATTTTTCACACTTCATGTTTAAGAAGGAGGAGGTAAAATGTCCAGAAAGCTCACTGTGGGGTTGGCGCTTCTGACGGCCATGTTGTTTTTGTTGGTGGCTTCGGCAGGCGCTGCAACCGTCGAAATTGCCAACAAGACGCCCAAAGCCGGCGCCAAGGTCGAATTCAAGGGCAAAATCGACCCGGGCCAGGAGTTGTTCCTGGTGGTGTGTTCGGAGAAGCTGTTCAAGGCCGACGACAGCCCGGGCGCCAAGGAAAAATCCAAACTCAAAAAGCTGTTCGGCGACACCGCCATTCCGCCCAACTACTACATTCTGACCACGGCGCCGGACAAGTTCGCCACCCCCAAGGTGGTCTCCAAGGGGCAGACCTCCGGTCCCTTCGCTTTCCCGCCCTTCAAGTGGCAGATGGAGGTCAACAAGCTGAAGAAGTGGGATGAGATCCCCGACGAGGTCAAACAATACCTCGGCCCCATCAAGGATGCCAAGCAGTGGGATTTTCTGATCTACACCCATGAAAAGAAATTCGGCATCAACACCATCTCCAAGGAACGCCCCATCGGCGGCGGCAACGCCCGCATGGTGCTCTACAAAGATGCCACCAAGGACTGGAACAAGGATGTCAGCGTCACCCTGAACAAGGAAACCGGCGAATTCACGGCTTCCTTCAAGCTGGGCCGGCGCATTCCGCCGGACACCCCGCTGAGCGTGTACGTCAACGGCGAAAAGGCCGATACCCTGACCGTCAAGGCCCGCGGCTTCTACTTCAAAATCGGCGGCACCTACATGAACCCCCTGGTGGTGCTCATCGGCGCCTTCCTCATCGGCTGCATGTTCGTCATCGTGGGCGCGGCCGGCGGCCTGTTTACGGCGGCCTTCCAGATCACGGTCATCGGCACCAACGGCATGGTGGGTGTCAACGCCGCCAACGCCGTCAAACCGACCAACCTCTTTCTGACCCTTTGTTCGCCCATCACCGGAGTGTACACCTACCTGAAGGAGGGCCGGCTGGCCTGGCCCGTGGCCCTGTTCTTCGTGGCCGGCATCCTGCTGGGGGCCTTCTGGATCGGCCCCACATACTCGGCTAAGTACCTGCCCATGAAGGCCTACAAGTTCTACCTGGGCTTCTTCTGCCTGATTCTGTTCATCAAGCTGTGGATGGAGTCCACCAAGAAATCCATCGAAAAGAAAAAAGCCATCAAGGCCATCGTCCAGAAGTTCAACGCCGAAGTCAAGAAGGCCAAGGAAGAAGGCCGCAAGGCGGAACTGGGCAAAGTGGAGCTGCAGGCCGGCTGGTCACCCACCAAGATCGAATTTTCCTTCTGGGGAGAGTCTTTCAAGGCGAACCCGGTGGCGCTGTTTTTCGGCGGCATCATCATCGGCTGTGTCGCATCGGCCTTCGGCGTGGGCGGCGGTTTCATGCTAGTGCCCTTCATGACCACCGTCATGGGCTACCCCATGTACCTGGCCGTGCCCATCTCCCTGTGCGGCACCTTCGCCACCTCCATCGGCGGCATCGCACGGTACATGCTCAACGGCTACCAGCCCGACTGGATCATGGCCGCCCTGATCGCGGTCGGCGCCATCGCCGGCGGCAAGGTGGGTCCCATGATTCAGAAGAAGCTGCCCGAGATTTTCCTGAAACGTGCGCTGGCACTGATTCTGTTCATCGTGTTCATGAAATACACCAAGCTGCTGCCTTTCCTGCGGTAGCCACGGTCTCAACCGCAGCAGCGGTACGGCAATAACCAGAACGGCGCGGGATGCCGGCAACAGGCGGCATCCCGCACCCGACCCCTTCGCCGGCGTTGGCCGGCGCATCCCGCCCCGGCCAACCCGACCCTTGAAATGCCGGAAAAACCGCCTGTCCCTTTCCACAGTCGGCCGATCCATCCGGGCAGGATGCCATGGACACCTTCTACGACCTGTTCGACACCTTCTTCTACGGCCTCTACGACAACCTGGTCGTACCGGTGCTTCACTGGCTCTCTCTGGCACTGGGCCTGCTGTTGCTGCCGGTGAGCAGGTTCTCTCCGGCGGTGCAGATCGTCTACATCTCCCTGCTGGGCGCCCTGCTGTCCCGGCTGCTGGCCCGCCGCTTCAAGACCAGACGGGAAAAAGCCCTGCAGGCCAAATTCAAGGAAAAACTCTCGGCCCTCAAGTACACCGACGCGGTGGACGACCCCAAGCTGGAAAAGGTGGTACGCCACGGTATCCATAAAGATGCCGACAAGGTGTACGAGACCATCATCCTGGACAAGTTCGTGGAAATGGGCATCACCTATTTCTTCCCCCTGTTCTTCTTTCTCATCTGGCTGGAGTACGGTGTCTTCACGCCCCAGCAGCTGAAAATGCTGACCGGATCGCCCTGGGCCTGGCAGACGGCCTCGGGACTCAACTTCAGCGCGGCCTATCTATACCTGTACAGCTACAACATCGTGCTGCTAGTACTGTGGGTGGCCGGCCTGTTGTATCGCCTTGTCCGCCGCCAATCCGAAGAGAGCAGGCCAAAAAACGACGAGGACGCTGCTCTGTGAACCGCCGGAAGCGAAAGCGGCCCCTCAGGATTTTCCCGGTCGCCCTCCTTTTGGTTCTGCAGGCCTCGCCGGCACTGGCCACCCAGGGGCACGGCGGCATCGAGGGCGTTTACATCCACCAGCTGGCGCACCTGTTTTTCATGCTCTCCATGGCCATCCTCATCTTCCGGCTGCGGGAGCTGGGGCTGGTGGTGCAAAAGGGCTGGCGCTACATCCAGTACGCCGCCTTCCTTCTCATCCTCTGGAATATCGATGCCTTCATCGTGCACCTGCTCGACGACCAGCTGCGCATCGTGGAGCTGACCCGCCTGAATGCCTGGCAGCTCGAGGTGACCGGGCCCGGCCCGCACTTGGTCCGGTTCTACTACATGGCCAGGCTCGACCACCTGCTGTGCGTGCCGGCCCTGTGGTTTCTCTACCTGGGGCTCAAGCACCTGCTGGCAGACGCACGGCGGGCCACCGCCGGGGAAAAACAGCCATGATTTTTTCATCCCTGCCCGTCTGGTACGTGGATATGATCGGCTCGGTCACCATGATCGTGCTGTCGCTGCTGTGCCTGGGGAAAGTGCGGGGGTTGAAAAAGCTGGACGAAGACAACATCATCTGGACCTACCTGCAGTGGGTCTGCTATGCGCTGGCGGTATTTGCCATCTCGCGTTCGGCCGGCCACCTGCTCAAACAACTGCTGCTCTTTTCCGGACACCGCGTGGCCTGGAGCCGCATCCGCCCTTTCAGCGGCGCCGTGAACACGTTCATGTTCATGGCGGTGGCCTCGGTTACGATCTTTTTCGAACGCATCTGGAAAGTCTACCAGCAGATCCTGGCGGACAAGCAGGCCCTGCAACAGGCCCACGAAGAACTCCTCTACCTGAACCAGAATCTGGAGAAACTGGTCTCCGAACGCACCGAGGCACTGGCCTTTTCCGAGCACAAATACCGCCGTATCTTCGAGGTTTCCAAAGACATGATCCTGGTGACCGAGGCCGATGGGAAAATCGTGGAGATCAACCCGGTGGGATACGAGATGCTGGGGTACAACGACGGGGGCGCCTCACCGGTGGGGGCCTTGCTGCAGGACCACTTCGCCGACCCCCGGGATTGGGAGCGCATCCGGGGCATGTTGAGCCGGGAGGGCTTCTGCGCCAGTGTCGAGGTGGCAGTCAAACGCCGAGACGACAGTCACTTCAAGAGCCTCTTCAGCGGCAGCTTGGACCGCGACCCGGCTCAGCACCAGGAAATCATGCATTTCCTGGTCAAGGACATCGACCGGCGAAAATCCATGGAGCAGCAGATGGCTCTGGCGGACAAACTGGCCTCCATCGGCCAGTTGGCGGCCGGCATCGCCCATGAAATCAACAACCCCCTGGGGATCATCCTGGGCTATACCCAGCTGTTGCTGCGCGGTGAACAGGAGGGCCAAGAACGCTACAGCGACCTGAAGACCATCGAAAAGCACGTCCGCGGCTGCAAGCTGATCGTGGAAGACCTGCTGAACTTCGCCCGCAGCTCAGAAACCAAGAAAGAGGCCATCTCCGTTCACCGGGCCATGGACGACGTGCTGAATTTCATCCAGCACCACTCCGACCTGGGAGGCATCGCGGTGGTCAAACAATACGACGAAAGCATTCCGGCCGTGCTGCTGGACGAAAAGAAGATCCGGCAGGTGCTCATCAACCTGATCATGAACGCCAAGGATGCCGTGGGTCAGGCGGGCACCATCACGCTGAGCACCGCGTATGATCCCGGGGGGCGCCGGGTGCTCATCCGCGTGGCGGACACCGGCTACGGCATCGAAGAGAAGAACCTGTCCCGCATCTTCGATCCCTTTTTCACCACCAAGCCCACCGGCGAGGCCACCGGCCTGGGCCTGTCGGTGAGCTACGCCATCGTCAAAAACCAGGGCGGCGACATATCGGTGCAGAGCAAACCCGGGCGCGGAACGGTGTTCACGGTGGCGCTGCCCGCCAACAGGGGAGGGGGACGCCCTTAAATAATTCAACAACGCAACGGCAGGCCACCGGCGATTGAACGTTGACAAAAAAGCTTTATCATTAAAGAATGAATATGTACGGATAGGGAAGAGGCAGGCGCAGAGGATTATGGCGGGTTCCATTCTCATTGTCGACGACGAACAGGACATGCTCCAGCTGCTCAAGCGCAGCCTGGAGCCGGACCTGGACTGCCGCGTGGACACGGCGCTCTCGGCTGAGGAAGCCCTGAAGCGGCTGTCGGTCAAATCCTACGACCTGGTGCTGGCCGACATCAAGATGCCGGGCATGGACGGCCTGGAGATGCTGGAGCTGATCAAGCGAGACCAGCCCGACCTGACCGTGGTCATGATGACCGCCTACGGGCGCATCGAGATGGCCGTCGAGGCCATGAAACGCGGTGCCTATGACTTCATCACCAAGCCTTTCGAGCACGAAGCGCTGGTGCTGCGACTGGAAAAGGCGCTGGAGCGCAGCCAGCTGCTCCGGGAAAACCTGCAGCTGCAGAAAGAGTTCGACAGCCGCCACGTCTTCCAGAACCTGGTGGGAAAAAGCGCGCTCATGCAGCGTGTTTACGAGACCATCCAGATGGTGGCCAAGACCGATCTGACGGTGCTCATCACCGGGGAGTCGGGTACCGGCAAGGACCTGACCGCCCGCGCCATTCATGCCCTGAGCCCCCGCAATAAAAGGGCCTTCGTGGCCGTCAACTGCCCCTCGGTGCCGGAACATATCCTGGAAAGCGAGCTGTTCGGCTACAAGAAGGGGGCCTTCACCCACGCCACCCAGAACAAGATCGGCCTCTTCCAGGAGGCCCACGGGGGCACCATCTTCCTGGATGAAATCGGCGACATTAGTCCCACCATCCAGACCAAGCTGCTGCGCGTGTTGCAGGAAAAGGAAATCAAACCCCTGGGTGACCCCAAGTCCATCGAAGTGGACGTGCGCATCATCGCCTCGACCAACCAGAAGCTGCAGGAAAAAATACAGAAAGCCGAATTCCGCGAAGATTTTTTCTACCGCATCAACGTGCTGCCGGTGCGCCTGCCGGCCCTGCGGGAACGCCGCGAAGACATCCCCCTGATCGCCAACCACCTGGTAAAGACCCACTGCGTCAAGCTCAACAAGGAGCCCAAACGCATCTCCCCCGAGCTCATGGAGATTCTGGTCAACCACCCCTGGGAAGGCAACGTGCGCGAACTGGAGAACGTCATCATGCGCGGCATTCTCTTCTCCACCGGCGACGAGATCCGGCCCCGGGACGTGGGGCTCAAAAACGAACCGCGGCCGGAGTGCCTGGTGGAGAGCACCGTCCACAACCTGCCCTACCGCGAGGCCAAGGAGCAGACCCTGCAGAAGTTCAACGCCCACTACATCGGCCATCTGCTGACCGCCACAGGGGGAAACGTTTCCCAGGCCGCCCGCAACTGCGGCCTGGAACGCCAGGCGCTGCAGCAGATCATGCGCCGCTACGGCATCGACGCCGCGCCTTACCGCAACAAGGGCCGGCCTGAAAACTGAGCCCAAAATACGATCGCGGGCCATGCCCGCAACCCAATTCGTTTACTTCGCTTGTTGCGTCATTCGTTCCGTGTAATCTGTGGATAAATTTTCTTGTTTTTTATGACTGGGTTTCAGGCATAAGGGACTAAACCAGCTTGCGTGCCGCTAGCACCTGTTTTTTTCTTGACAGCGGTTTTTGGGGCTGCTAAATGAATGAGTATTCATTCATTATATTTGCAGGTGTATGTTCCCAATGAGCTGCCATTACGGATCAGCAAGGAGGTCGTTATGATCAAACGCATCAAGAAAGCCGCCGTTATCGGTTCCGGCGTGATGGGAGGCGGCATCGCCGCCCTTCTGGCCGGCGCCGGCATCGACACCCTGCTCCTGGACATCGTGCCGCCGGATCTTCAAGACGACGAAAAGGACGATCCCAGGGCCCGCAACCGCATCGTCAAGGCCGGTTTCGACGGCCTGCTCAAATCCAAACCACCCCTGCTGATGCACCCCGGCGACGCCCGCCGCATCGCCATCGGCAACCTGGAAGACGATTTCGAAAAGCTGGCCGACTGCGACTGGATCGTCGAAGTGGTGGTGGAAAACCCCAAGATCAAGCAGGCGCTCTTCAAGCGCATCGAGGGTGTCCGCCGGCCCGACACCATCGTCTCCACCAACACCTCGGGCATCCCGTTGAAGCTGCTCTCGCGGGACCTGAGCCCGGAATTCCGGCAGCACTTTCTGGGCACGCACTTCTTCAACCCCGTGCGCTACATGAAACTGCTGGAGATCATCCGCGGCGAAGAGACCCTGCCCGAGGTGGCCGCCTTCATCTCCGACGTGGGCGAACGCTTGCTGGGAAAGGGCATCGTCAACGCCAAGGACGCCCCCAACTTCGTGGCCAACCGCATCGGTGTGCACGGCATGGCCAAGGCCATCGGGCTCATGGCCGAGCATGGTCTCACCATCGCCGAGGTGGACGCCCTCTTCGGCCCCCTCATGGGCCGGCCCAAGACCGCCATCTTCAAAACCGCCGACCTGGTGGGCCTGGACACCATGCTGCACGTGGCCAAGAACACCTACCAGCTGGTGAAACACGACGAGCAACGCGACGCCTTCCGGCTGCCCGAATTTGTCGAAAAAATGGTCTCCGCCGGCCTGCTGGGCAAGAAAAGCGGCAGCGGTTTCTACAAGACCGTCAAGGACAAAGACGGCCGGCGCCAGCGTCTGGTGATCAACCCCGAGACCCTGGAATACGAGCCCTGGCAGCCGCCCCAGCTGCCCTGCCTGGCTGCGGCCAAGCAGGCCCGCGGCCTGGCCGCACGCATCAAGGCGATCATCGACGGCGACGACAAGGGGGCCCGGTTCGCCTGGCGGGCCCTGGCCGATAACCTGGTGTACGCCGCCAGCCGCATCCCGGAGATCGCCGACAGCCTGGTGGAGATCGACAACGGCATCAAGTGGGGCTTCAACTTCGAAATGGGCCCCTTCGAGACCTGGGACGCCATCGGCGTGCGCGACTCGGCGGCGCGCATGGAAAAAGACGGCATCGCCGTGCCCGACAAGGTCAAGGCCATGCTGGCGGCCGGCTGCGAGACCTTCTACCGCCTGGAAAACGGCCAGCGCCAGTACTACGACTTCCAGAGCCAACAGTACCGACCGGTGCCGGTGTCCGAAAACGTGGTCTCCCTGGCCCTGCTCAAGACCGCCGGCAGGGAAGTCAAGTCCAACCCCTCGGTTTCCCTGGTGGACATGGGCGACGGCGTGTTCTGCTGCGAGTTTCACACCAAGATGAACGCGTTGAACGGCGACATCATCGAATTTCTCAACGAGAGCATCGACTTCGTGGAGGCCGAGGGCAGCGCGCTGGTGATCGGCAACCAGGCCGGCGGCATGCCCGGGGCCTTTTCGGCCGGGGCCGACCTGGTGATGATGCTGGGGCTGGCCAAACAGAAAAACTACGCCATGCTGGAAGCCGCGGCCAAGGCCCTGCAGGAGGTGCTCCAGCGGGCCCACTACGCCCCCTTTCCGGTGGTGGCGGCGCCCTACGGCCTGGCCCTGGGCGGCGGCTGCGAGATCTGCCTGGCCGCCGACCGCATCGTGGCCCACGCCGAGCTCTACCTGGGCCTGGTGGAGGTGGGCGTAGGACTGCTGCCGGCCGGCGGCGGCTGCCTGAACCTGTGGAAAAAGGTCACCGGCGGCATCCCCGAAGCCGTCGGGGAAATCGACCTGGGGCCCTTTTTCGTGCACGTCTTCAAGTCCATCGCCACCGCCCGGGTCTCCTCGTCGGCGGCCGATGCCCGCGCCGCCGGCTACCTGAGCGCCGCCGACCGCATCGTCTTCAACCGCGACTACCTCATCGGCGAGGCCAAGAAAGAGGCTCTCAAAATGGCCCGCGAGGGCTACGCCGCGCCCATTAAAAAACCGGTGCGCGTGTTCGGCGAGGCCGGCCGGGGCATGGCCAACGCCGAGCTGTTCAACATGCTGCAGGGCGGGTTCGCCAGCCCCCACGACGCGCTGATCGCCAAGAAAATCGCCTACGTGCTGGGCGGCGGGGATTTCCGCACCCACGGCGAAATCGACGAGGAGGTCATCCTCAAGCTGGAGCGCCGGGCTTTCGCCGACCTGTGGCGGGAAGAGAAAACCATCGCGCGGGTGGAGCACATGCTCAAGACCGGGAAGCCGCTGCGCAACTGATGCGGTCGGCCGGCTGGCGGTCGACGGTTCCGGCGAGGGGAAAGGAATCCGTTTTATAACACAAGGCACAAAGTGGAAGGAAGGATTTCCATTTTATTTTCCCCCCGCGCGACGACGAAACACATCCGCAGATTGCACAGACGAACACCGATTTTACGGACGTCATCACAAAACGACCAAACATGGAGGAACCTGCCATGAGAGAAGCCTATATCGTTACATCCATCCGCACGCCCGGATGCCGCCGCAAGAAGGGCGCCTTCAGGGACACCCGTCCCGACGACCTGCTGGCCCACGTGCTCGGCGCCGTGGTGGAACAGACTCCCAACCTGGAGAAAAAAGACGTCGACGACATCATGATCGGCTGTTCTTTTCCCGAGGCCGAACAGGGCCTCAACATCGGGCGCATCGCCTCCCAGATGGCCGGTTTCCCGGAAACCGTGTCCGGCGCCACCGTCAACCGTTTCTGCGCCTCGGGACTGGAGGCCATCGCCCAGGCCGCCATGCGGGTGATGGCCGGCTGGTCCGACATCGTCATCGGTGGCGGTGTCGAGTCCATGACCTACGTCCCCCTGGGCGGCTACATGTTCCGGCCCAACCCGTCCTTTACCGATGAGGAGGTGCGCCTCTACACCGCCATGGGCATCACCGCCGAAATCGTGTCCCGCAAATACGGCGTCAGCCGGGAGGAGCAGGACGAGTTCGCCTACCAGTCCCACATGAGGGCCGCCAAGGCGCGCGCCGAGGGGACCTTCATCGAAATCGTGCCCACGCCGGCCACGCGATTCTCCCGGCAGGCGGACGGAACCTTCGTGCGGGAATCCGTTGTCCAGAACGTAGACGACGGCATCCGCGAGGACACCACCATCGAGACCCTGGCCAAGCTGCGCCCGGTCTTTGCCCGCAAGGGAACGGTGACGGCCGGAAATTCTTCCCAGATGACCGACGGGGCCGCCGCCACCCTCATCATGAGCGGCGAGAAAGCCAAGGAACTGGGGGTCACGCCGGTGGCCAAATTCAGCTGCTATACCACGGTGGGCTGCAGCCCCGAGGAGATGGGGGTGGGGCCGCGCTACGCCATCCCCAAACTGCTGGACATGGCCGGTCTCGGCATCGACGACATCGGCCTGTTCGAGATCAACGAGGCCTTCGCAGCCCAGGCCCTGTACTGCGTGAGGGAACTGGGGATCGACCGGGAAAAACTCAACATCCACGGCGGGGCCATCGCCCTGGGACACCCCCTGGGCTGCACCGGCGCCAAGCTGTGCGCCACCCTGCTGGCCAACATGCGTCAGCGCGGCGTCAAGTACGGTGTGGAATCCATGTGCGTGGGCGGCGGCATGGGCGCCGCGGCCCTGTTCGAACTGGTCGACTGATTGAAATAGCGCGCCGTCACGACGATCTCAAGGGAGACGCCCGTACGACCGGCGTCTCTCCTTTTTGGGGCACGAAACGTCCCTTGCTGCGAACAAGCAGGCATGCTGAAATCAGAGAAGCGGTCATTGACACGGGGTCATAAATCGGTATAATATGATAATCAGATTATACATATGGAGATGTGAACATGATTAGGCATATCACCGCCACCCGGGCCGTAAGGGAATTTTCCGAGGTATTGAACACCATAAAGTTCAAGGGCGTTCGTTTCATCATTGAAAGAGGCGGAAAGCCGATTGCCTCCATGAATCCGATAGATGAAAAGGCAGAACCGATGACATTGGGGGAACTGAGAATGCTGCTCAAAAAACTACCGGAACTCGGAGAAGAATTGGACGCTTTTGCATCGGATCTGGAAAAAGTCTCCAGGAACCAACCGCCCTTACCAACGGGGAATTCATGGGAGTAATCCTAGACACCAGTGTTCTCATCGATGCCGAGCGGCGGGAATCTGAAATCAGCCGGTTTACGGAAAATCGGCAAGCAGAAATTTTCGGAATCAGCGTCATCACGGTGGCAGAGCTTCTTCACGGCGTTCATCGCGCAGATTCGAAAAAGAGACGCTTAAAAAGAAGCGCTTACGTGGAAAAAATCATCGAACTGTTTCCAATTTACAATCTCGATGTTTCGGCGACCAGAATTTATGCCGCCCTGTGGGCTGACTTGAGTTGCAATGGCATTCAGATCGGTGCGCACGACCTCATCATCGGGTCCACCGCGCTGTCTCTGGGTTTCTCGGTCGCCACTTTCAATCCCAGGCATTTTGAACGCATAGAGGGGCTTAAAATCGAATTGTTGACCTCGATCTAAACGACCCCGGAGCTGGAAGCGTCACCGGTGATGCGGCCGTAGGCCGTGTAGGTCAGCAGGCCGATGCCGATGCCGCCGCCGGCCTGGATGAGGTTGGGGATGATCTCGGCCACGGCGCCCTGCAGACCGATGTTGGGCATCAGGGTCTCGGCCGTAAAGTAACAGGCCACCATGGCCAAGCCGCCGGCCGCCAGGTAAGCCCAGCGCGCCGCCCGGCCACGGCCGGCGGCCAGGGCCGCCAGCCCGCCCTCGGCGCCTTTGGCCACCAGGGTGATGGGCGCGAACATGCCGAAACCGCCCACGATGTCGGCCAGTGCCGACCCCACCCCGCCGGCGGCCATTCCCCACCACAGGCCTTTTTTGCGCGAGAGCGTGCCCAGCACCAGTCCCGAGAAAATGACGGCCACGTCTCCGAAGTTGAAATACCCCCGGCTAGGCAGGGGAATGCGGACAAAAAGCGTGGTCAGGGCCACGACCACCGTCAGGGCGATAAAGGCGATTTTGACGTTCTTCATTTCTCTTCTCCCCCCAGGTGGCGATACCGGTTTTCCAGCAGCCGCCCGGCGCTTTCGATTTCGTCGTAGAGATAGAGGTACAGCGCGATGACCAGGCAGGCGAAACGCTTCATCCGCCGTTTCAACCGGCCCTCTTCCTCGCCGCCGGGGTAAGTCCCCAGGTACCAGGAAAAGCGCCGCAGCATGACCCCACCCCGCTGAAAGGCCGATTTCATGGTGATCAGGTCCACGCGCCGCTTCATGGAGATCGGCAGCTGTAGAATGTCTAGATAGGTAATATAGCTCAACAAGATCTTGATGTAAATCAGGGAACTGGGAAACACGAGGCACTTGATGAGGGTGTCGCTCAGCCAGTCGTCGCGGCCCAGCAAGCGCAGGAACTGGAACGCCAGACCGAACACCAGCAGGCTGGCCACGAAGGGCAGGCAGAACTTGAGCAGCGCCAGGGTGCTGCGCCAGGAAAACCGCAGCGTGTTCCACAGCACCACACCGGTCAAGGCCGCCGCCTGCACATAAACCTGGTCGTAGAAAGGACCGAACACCAGCAGCCAGAAAAAAAGGCCGGCCAGGACGGTTATCAGCAGGAGCTTCAACGCTGCCACGGGTCTTCCTGTCGAATGCGGATGTTCTTGACGGTGCCGTCGAGCCCCTTCAACTCAAAGAGCAGGCGCTTGAGGCGGTACTTTGCCGGGTCCGGCCGGATGTGCGCCGGGCCCCGGTGCGAGACGATGAAATAGGTGCGGATGAAGGCGTTGCAGCGTTGGAAAAGGGTGCCGAAATCGGAGAGGTACTTGTCGTACTCGTCCAGCAGAAAAACGTCCACCGGGCCGCTTTGCGCGATCCACATCTCGATCAGCCGCGTGTCGTCGACCCCGGACACCGCCGCCCCCCGCACCGAGAGCAAGGCCCGCAGGGTGTAGAGCTGGGTGCGGATGTCCTGTCCCAGGTACAGGAACGGGAGACCCTCCTTCTGCAGCGCGGCAATCACGACCTTTTCCAGGAAGGTGGTCTTGCCGAACCCGTTGTCGCCCGTGGCCAAGTAGCAAACCGGGTCACGGGACACGGCCAGTCCGTCGGACAGGTCGAAATCCAGCCCGCGTTCGGGCACCGGGTATCTGCCCGGCGGAATCATCATGGCGGTTCCAGTTCCCGCAGTCCGCCGTCGCAGGGGCTGAAAAGCCGCAGGCCGTGACTGGCGGCCATGTCGGCGAACCGCGCCCGCAGGCGCCGCCGGTTTTCGCCGCTGATGGAGTCCATGACGTTGCTGAGCAGTATCTTGACGCCGGCCAGGTCGCCGGCCCGCACGAGGGCCATGACCAGCAGGCAACCCAGGATGGCCTGCTGGCCGCCGGAATAGGTATCGAAGCCTTTTTCGGCGGAGGCCTCGTGGATGCCGAAGGACCGGGCCTCCTCCAGGATCTCGGACACCAGCGCGGGCTCGTCGGCCCGGCGCAGCAGCCAGACCTCCTCGCGCAGGCTGCCGGACACGAAGAGATGGTTGTAGTCCAGGATCAGGTACTGCCCATCGTAGGCGTCCAGCAGTTCTTTGATGTCGGAGACAGCCATGAAATGGTCTTCGGCAGTTGAAGGTTCCCGGGTCGCTTCCGCGTCTTCCGCAAAACGCGCCCCTCTATAACACAATCCACTCACGGGGTCCACAACCGCCGATTAATTCCCCCGGCGCAATCGCAGAAGCATACCTCTTTGGGGGGGAACCGTGCCCGTAGCCTGTTCCCCGGGGCGGGCCGGCATCGTCTGCGCTGCGTGAGCCCCGGCGAGGCCATGCTGCAGGCGGCGGGGTCAGGCGACGACGCCGATAAAGGTGTCTTCCAATTCCTGCCGGAGGCGCTTGACGGCCGTCATTTGGGCGTCGAGGCGGATGTGCCGGTCTCGCAGAACGGCGGTCTGTGGAGGGCACAGATACCAGGTGCACAGCCAGGGGCGTTGGGGACGCGGCAGGCGGCAGCCTCCCGGAGACAGAAAACGGCAGCGGCGCCGCTGGGGGTACCGCGGCTGGGAGACGGGCACCGGCAGGCCGGACAGGTGCAGGAAAAGCAGGTCCCGGAAATCGAACCACACCAAGGCCGTGGCGCAGCAGGGCGTGTGGCAGTGCGGGCAGGTGACGCGGCACAGGTCGTCCATGAGGGGGCCAAACGCCGTCAGTTTGCGCTGCAGGAGAGCGGCCAGTCCGCGGCAGCGCCCCAGCGCCGCGCGGTGACGCGCCAGCAGGTGGGCCAAAGCGGCGTTGACCTCCCGCCACTGGGCGGCCGTGTGCCAGGGCGGGCCGATAGGATCAAGGGCCGGCCGCATCGCTATTTCAGCAGGAAATGCGGTACGTAGCGCGCATCCAGGTCCCGACTGGACACGCGGCCGTACTCGTCTTCCAGCTCAACGAAGAGGGTCTCCAGGGTGGGGCCCAGTTCGGCCGAGATCTTTTCGGCCGGCTGCCCGGAACGCTCGCTGAGCCAGTTCAGAAAAGCGGTTTTCATGGCCGCTTCGGTTTTGGCCGCTGCGCGGTCCGACGGGGGGTCGCCACGGCCGAAGAGCGCCTCGAAAAAGGGTGCGAACCGGCCGACTTCGACGGGTTCGTATTGCCCCCCCAACTGCAGCCAGTGCCGGGCCCAACCGGTCAGCAGCAAATTTTTCCAGGTCAGCAGGCGGTCGTTGGAAAGGTCCGGCAGGCGAGGGTTCATTTTCTTGAGCAGGGCATCCACGGCCGTGATCTCGTCCAGCATGGCGGCGGTGCGGCGGGTGTCTGCGGTTCCGCGGAATTCCCGGTAGAGGGTGCCCTCCTGGTAGTCGTCGTAGTAAAGGGGCCTCTTGAGCAGCAGGCCCCCCAGCACCCCCATCCATCGCTCTCCCCAAAAGGCCAGGCTGCGGTTGCGTGCGGCGAACCAGCTTTTTTCCAGCCAGCGGCGGGCACGCCACTTGAGGTTGAGGGCCCGGCCGTAGCCCAGCCGGAAAATCTGCTCCAGACCGTACTTGACCAGGGCCTCGGCCGCCCGGCCGGTCTGCGCCCGCTGCCCCTCGCCGGCCAGGTGTTCCAGCCCTATGGTCAGGTAGCCGTGCACCTTGCGGGCCAGGCCGGTCAGGTCATCCGGCCCGTCGACCTTTACCCGGTCGGCCACGGCGATGCGGTTGCACAGGGCGGCCAGTTCGGCCTGAATGCGCCCGATCACGGCCGGGTCGTCCACCATCGCCAGGGCTTTTTCCAGCAGCGAGCCAGGTTCCATCAGTTTGACAGGGTACAGCGGCGCCGTGACCCGCAGTTCGGTGAGCACTTCGCCGCGGCGGTAAGGCGACGGTAGCGGTTTGAGGTTCTCGGCATCGACGGGTTGATAAATGCCCACGGCTTCGTCAAAGGGCAGAAAACCCTTTTCGGCCAGGCGTACGTTGCGCCGGCGCAAGGCTTCTTCTTCGGCCTCGGCCGGCAGCACGGCAGCGGCTTCCAGCAGGAGTTTGTGGTAGGCCATGTAGTCGTGCTCGGCCAGACGCCGTAAAAATTTTAAAACGAATTCCCGAACGCGTTTGGCGTAGCCGGCGTCGTCTTCGCCGTCGGATTCTCCCCGGGGCCGGGAGCGGATGCGGAAATAGAGGGTCTCGTCGAAGGACACGAACCCTTCCGGGATTTCGGAAGGATCCTGGTCGTGCTCCCGCAGGGTCATGTCCAGGTGCTTGTAGAGAACCCACTCCACGAACTGAGTCTCTTCCTTGAGCACCCAGGAGATCATGTGACGGGCGTCGGCCCGGAAGATCAGGTCCAGCCAGCGGGTGGCCGCCCGGGGCTGGGGACGGCCCTTTTCCCAGACCTCGACGTCCAGCAGGTAGGTCAGCTGCCGGTAAGAGGCCAGTGCCAGCAGCGGCAGCGCGTCCCGGGGGCCCACTTGGCGGATGAGCAGGTGCAGGTCCTGTTCGGGAAAAGAGTGCACCAGGGCCGCCGGCTGGGGGGCATCGAGGATATGGCTGAGCGCCTCCGCGGGCGGCATGGCCATGAGGCGCCGGCGTTCTTTGAAAAGGCTGTCGGCCCGCGCCTGCCGGGCGCGGTCGGCGGTCAGGTCGTCGTTCATGACACAGGCTCCCGTTTCAAACGCAGCGGGGCGAACCGCTGCAGCAGCAGCAGACCGGGGATGGCGATCAGGGTGCAGAGGATGAAAAAGCCCTGCCACCCCATGGTCTTGGCGAACCAGCCCGTGGGCGCCGAGGCCAGCACGCGGGGCACCCCCATCAGGCTGGAGAGCAGGGCGTACTGGGTGGCGGTGAACTTCTTGTTGGTGATGCTGGCCATGAAAGCCGCGTATGCCGCCGTACCCATGCCACCGGAAAAGTTTTCGAAAGCGATGACCCCCGAAAGCGCCGGTACACTGTGGCCGATGACGGCCAGCAGGGCGAACCCGGCCGTGGACACGGCCTGCAGCAGGCCGAAGAGCCACAGGGAGAGCCGGATGCCCAGGCGCAGCATGAGTACGCCCCCGACCAGGGAACCCAGTATGGTGGCCCAGAAGCCGAAGAGCTTGACCACGGCGCCGATCTCGGTCTTGGAAAAACCGATGTCCAGGTAAAAAGGCGTGGTCATGGCGCTGGCCATGGTGTCACCCAGCTTGTAGCACAGGATGAAGGCCAGGATCCAGACGGCGTCGGTCCGGGAAAAATACTCCACCAGGGGATCGATGACCGCCTCACGGATGCTGCGCGGCGCCCCGGCCGGCATTTCGGGCTCCGGTGCCAGCAACGTGGTCACGATGCCCGGCAGCATGCAGCCCGCCATGACCAGGTAGACCGCCGAAAAGGGGATGTGGTCGGCCAGGATCAGGCCGCCGCCCGAGGCCAGCAGCATGCCCACGCGGTAGCCGTTGACGTACAGCGAAGAACCTAGCCCCAGCTCGCTGTCGGCCAGGTCTTCCCGGCGGTAGGCATCCACCACGATGTCCTGGGAGGCGCTGAAGAAGGTTACCAGGCCGGCGGCCGCCGCGATCAGCCAGGGGCTGCGGGGATCGGACAGCCCCAGGCCGGCGATGGCCGCCATGAGGGCCACCTGGCTGACCAGCAGCCACCCCCGGCGGCGGCCCAAAAAGGACAGCTGGAAGCGGTCGAAAAGCGGCGCCCAGAGAAACTTCAACGTGTAGGGCAGCCCCACCAGGGCCATCAGGCCGATGACGGTCAGATCCACCCCGGCCTCTTTCATCCAGGCCTGCAGGACGGTGATGGTCAGCAGCAGGGGCAGGCCACAGGAAAACCCCATCAAAAGGGCCACCAGCATGCGGCCGCTGAAGATCACCTGGCGCAGCGGGCCCCGCTGCGAGACGTCAGTGAATCGCCGCCCTCTATCCTCTGCCACGGGTCACCAGCCGATCCGGCGCGGCCGGCACCGTCCGCTAGCGGCCACTGTCGGCGGTTTCCAGCTGCCCGGGCGTCACCACGGGGCCGTAGTCGGCCTTGAGGGCCAGGAGCCCCTCGCGCTGGGCCTTGAGGATCTCGAACAGCTTCGGCGGGGTTTCGGGATCCTTGCCATAGGCCTCGACCTGCAGGTCGATGCGCGCCACGATGTTGTCGATGTACAGCGAAAACTGCTTGACGTACAGCTCCTGGGGGTACGGTTTGTCGATGATGTCGGCAAACAGCATCTCGAGGTCCGCGTAGCGGGGCAGTTCGCCGATGGGCGTGCCGATGGTGGCCACCTCGCCGTGGGCCCGGCGCTCCAGCCAGGCCAGCCATACCTTGACGTCGCGCTTTTCGCCCAGCAGCTTCTTGGAGGTGCCGCCGCGGGCCTCGTCGGTCAGAAAGTAGTTGAGGCCGGCCAGGATCGGCCGCTTGCCGTCATCGATGGCCGGATGGGCGAAAAAGCGAAACTGGATATCCATGTAGTCGGCCAGGGAGCCCGGGATGAAGGGCGCGTTGGCCCAGGGCGCCCGCCGCACACCCACCGCCCCCACCTCGGTGGCCGTAGCGGCCGACACGATGCAGGCCCCGATGACCACGCCCTCTTCGGGGGTCTTGGCCACCCACACCGGCGGCATGGTGTCGCTGTCGCGGCCGCTGTAAGTGATCACGCGGGTCTCCACGCCGGCCGGGTTCTCGGCCTCGTCGGAGTAATTCTTGAGGGCTGCCGAAGACAGGGTGCAGCGCGAGTTGGGGTGCGACAGGGGCACGGGCTTGCCGTTTTCGTCCACCATGCCCGCTTCCCAGGGACCCTGGAAGTTGAAGCCCTTCTTGGGCGGGGTTTCGCCGTTGCCCACCCAGTGGGGCACCCCGTTTTCGTCGATGAGCACGTTCGACCATATCACCTCGTGGCCCGGCTTGCGCAGCACTTCCATGAGGTAAGGGTCGCCCTCCCGGTTGACGTCCTCCACGATGCCGAAGATGCCGCACTCCGGGTTGACCGAGCGCACGCTGCCGTCGGCGCTGATCCACATCTGGGCCAGGTCGTCGCCCACGAACCAGGTGCCGGCCATGGCGGTGGTGGTCTTGCCGCAGCCACTGGGCGCGGCGCCCGCCACCCAGGTCACCCGGCCGCCGGCGCCCTCGATACCGGTGATGAACATGTGCTCGGACAGCTCGCGGCCCTCGCCCAGGTAAACGGCCTTGTCCACCGAAAAGCGGTGGTTGCCCTTCTTGAGCAGCAGGGTGTTGCCGGCATAGGTGCAGTTGAAACTGAAGGTGGTGCGATAGCTGCGGTCCATGAACACCCGCGCGTTGGGCAGGTCCTCGGGACGGTTGAGCCCCTGGCTGTGGATGTTGGTGTAGAAGTGCCCCCGGTCGGCCACCTCGCGGTCAAACTCCCGGTAGGCGTGGCGGTAGAGGATGTCCGCGCTGTGGGCCACATAGGCCGAACTGGTGATCTCCAGGGCAGGGTTGGAAACCGGTGCGCCGGCGGGCCCGCGGATGTAGAACCCGATGATCATGGTCATGTCCTTCATGATGCCGGCCATCTTGTCGCGGATGTCTTCCAGCGCCGCCGCCCGCGCCATCTTCTGGGCCAGGGTGTTGATCTGCTCGCCGGGGTTGATGATGTAATAGGTGCGGTCGATGATGCGGCCCTGCTCCTCCTTGAGGTCGAAGTGGATGGTGTGGCCCTCCATGGCCAGCTTCTTCTCTTCCCCGTTTTTCAGGGACAGCTCGCGGATGTACTGCCGGTCTTCCGGCGAACCGGTGTGCACGAACACCTTTCGGGGGGTGCACATGGCGATGGCGTTGGCGATGCGCACCAGCACGGCCTCGGTCTGGATGTGGGCAAGGCGGGACAGTTGCTCCTCATCGAGGGCGTCTTCGAAGACCTTGCGGGCGCCGGCCAGATCCCTTATGCCGCCGATTTCCTGCGCGATGTCGGTTCCCTTGTTCAGCTCTAACGTCATTAATCAAAACCCCCTACAAAAAGATTCTCGGTTCTCGGTTGACGGTGAAAGCGGTATTTCCCGATTTTTGTTAACCGTCAACCGAGAACCGTCAACCGGAAATCATTTTTACCCGTATGTGCCGATGATGATATCGGCCAGCGCGCGTTTGGGCACATGGTGAATACCTTTCTCGTCCCGCCAGTAACGGATGCTGCCGTCCGGTCCCAGGGGTTCGATCATGATGTCCTCCTTGGGCGTACCCAGCGCGATGACCAGCAGGATCTTGTATTTTTCGGGAATATCCAGGTACTGGCGCAGACGCTTGCGGTCCACGGCGCCCAGCATGCAGCCGGCCAGACCCTTTTCCCTGGCCCCCAGCAGGATGCTCTGGCTGGCGATGCCGTGATCGCAACCGAAGTCCTCGGCGATTTCGGTGTCGCCCAGCACCACGATATACGCCGACGGACGTTCTCCTTCTTTGGGTCCCGGCCAGTCCTTCAGGTAGGCGGCCCACGTGAGGCAGGCGAAAATCTTTTCGTTCTTGTCCGCATCGCAGGAGGCGATATAGGCCAGGGGCTGCAGGTTGGCCGCCGAGGCAGACAACCTGCCCAGGTTGATCAGGCCCTTGAGGGTCTCCAGATCCACTTCCCGGTTCTGGTAGAATCTTCGGCAGCTGCGATTTTTCCTGATGAGGTCCGCAATCATCTTATCAGCCTCCTTGACAGTAAAAGAATGCTTCACGGGGCATATGGAGCCGAATCCAGGCGAGCACCTTGTCAAACTCCGCCTTGAGTTCCGCAAGGGCCCGCCCCCGGTGACTGACCCGGTTTTTTTCAGCGGTGCTGAGCTGGGCGAACGTTTTCTTCAGGGGGGGATAATAAAAAATCGGATCGTAGCCGAAACCGTTTTCGCCGGCCGGCTTTGCGGCGATCACGCCTTCACAGCGGCCCTCATAGGTCAAGGCGGCCCCCGAAGGCACGGCTACCGAAATCACACACTCAAAGGCGGCCCTGCGGTTGGTGATGCCCTCCAGTTTTTCCAGCAGCAGGCGGCACTTACCGGCATCATCGGCATCTTCTCCGGCCCACCGGGCGGAAAGGACGCCAGGCCCCCCGTCCAGGGCCTCCACCACCAGTCCCGAATCGTCGGCCAGGGCCGGCAGGCCCAGCACCCGAGCCGTAAAACTGGCCTTTTTATACGCATTTTCGTCGAATGTCTTACCGTCCTCCTCCACCTCGGGAAGCGGTCCGAAATCCGACAGGCTTTTTATTTCTACGGCAAAACCCGACAACAGCGCTGTGATTTCCCTTATTTTGCCCGCATTGCGGGTGGCGATCACCAGGGGTGTTTTGCGTTCACCGTTCAACGTTCAACGTTTCCAATTAACAGTATTTTAGGGAATTGCTGAGAATAAATCATCGGCTGCCCGAGAAATCCGACCGCTCCGTAAAGAATTATATTTATCCTAAACGAACCCGCGTGTAAAGTTTTTCCGCAAATCATGGCTAACGCGGGCCGTGTCCGCAACCCAATTCACTTGCTTCGTTTGTCGCGCCATCAGGTCCGTGTCATCTGTGTGACTATGGGTAATCTCTGGATAAATTTTCTTGCTTTTTATGATCGCCCTGCCGGAGCAACGTACTGATTATCGGTCCTTTCCCAGCCCCTCGAAAATGTACAGCCCGTCACCGGGTGAGAGACAGCCGATGGAAACTCCCAGGGAACCCGCCAGTTCCAGGGCAAGCGAGGTGGGCCTGGAGATCGAAAAAATGTGTCCCATGCCCGCACGCACCGCCTTCTGCACCAATTCGTAACTTATACGGGAGGATAGCAGTAGCACGGATGCGCTCTCCAGGGCGTGGTCGAGAAACAGTCGGCCGATGGCCTTGTCCAGGGCGTTGTGACGCCCCACGTCTTCGGCCACCGTCAGGATTTTCAGATCGCCGCTGCAGAGGGCGGCGGCATGGGTGGCCCGTGTGCGATCACGCAGGGGCTGCCGGCGCACCAAGGCCAGCAGGGCGTCAACCGTTTTCCCGGAATCCGGTGCCGGCCGGCGCGGCGGCGCTGTCAGCAGCCGCGAGAGTTCGTCCACTACAGTTTTCCCGCAGATCCCGCAGCTCGTCTGGCTGATATAGCCCCGCCGCTCCAGCAGATCGGCCACCTGCTCACTCCGGGCAGGGGTGAGGGTAACCGCCACCACGTTGACGTCCGACGCGTCGCAGAACGTCAGAGAACCGAAATCGGCGGGAGTGTCCACCAGCCCCTCCGACAGGCAGAAGCCGGCTGCGTGGGCGATTTCCTCTCCCGGGGTACGCATGATGACCGCATAGGGTTCTCCGCCCACCCTTATAAACAGCGGCTCCTCCCGGATCAAGTCGACAACCAGCGGCTTCTCAGACGCCGGCAACCAGGACGTGACCCGGCGGCGGGTGGTCTGTGACAGGGACACCTGCCTGCGGCCTCCGGTTGGCATCGATAGACTCTTATCCATGGTGAGGTTTGGAAAAGTTTTCACTTTTCCTAAAAAATATTCTTGTTTTTTGAACTGGTTGGAGCGAAAAGACAGTATATGGGGTGATGCCGGGGAGCGATCATCCCACCGAGCTGCCAGCATGAAAACCTATCGGGGAAAAATCAAGCTTTTTTTCGGGATATGCCTTGTCTTTCTCGGAACCGTCACGATGTTCTACATCGCCAACTCCTTCGACCTGTACCACCGGCTGAAGACGGTCGAACGGTTCGACGACCTGCTCGACAATATCCTGGAACTCCGCCGCTATGAGAAAAACCTTCTCTTTCTAAAAGACATGCAGAGCCGCGACAAAATTGCGCATTACCTGCAAAAAACCGAAGAAACCTATCGCGAACTGGCCGACACCATCATCCAGTTGAAAGGTCGCCGGGATTACGAGGTATTCGGGACAGACCTGCAAAAGTACAGGTCGCTTCTGCAACAAGCCATGGCTGCGGAACCGGCCGACATCACGCGCGAGGATATAAACGCTATCCGGTTTCAGGCCAAGAAACTGGTCGATGACGCCACCAGCTTTACGCGCATCGAACGCCAGAGCAGCGAGGAGATCCTCTACCGTCTGATGGGTATCCTGGTGGTTTTCATGGGATTTTTCTTTGTCATCGCCGTTTTGAGCTACCGGCTGCTGGCGACCAAAATCCTGGCACCGCTGGTGCTGATGAAATCGGCAACCGAGATGGTCATGGAAAACAACTTCAAACCCATGGAACTGCCCTCCACCAGCGAAGACGAAATCACCGACCTGTTCCGTGCCTTTAACAAAATGGCCAGGGAAATCGACACCCGCTGTGACCAGTTGGTGCAGTCCCGCAAGATGGCCTCCATCGGCACCTTCACCTCGGGCATCGCCCACGAGCTGAACAATCCCATCAACAACATCTCCCTGGTGGCCCAGGCGCTCATTGAGGACGAAGAGGATCTGGACCACGACGAACGCCACGCCCTCTACCGGGATCTCATCGAGCAGAGCCGGCGGGCCAGCGGTATCGTCAAAAATCTGCTGGAATTTTCGCGTACGGCCCCCCACCGCCACGAACACGTCGACCTGGAGGTGCTGGTGGACAAGACGGCCGCCCTGATCAAAAACGAATTGCGTTTTCACCGCATCGGCTTCACCAAGGAAGTGCGCGGGGAACTGCCGCCCCTCTACCTGGAGAAAAACAGCTTCCAGCAGGTTTTCATCAACCTCTTCCTCAATGCCGTGCACGCCATTGGGCAAAAACCGGAAAAGGGAGGGGAAATCAAGGTGGTGGTTACCCGTCGGGGAGTCGACCCGTGGGTCACCATCGAAGTCATCGACGACGGCATCGGCATCCCACCCGACAAGCTCAACGAGATCTTCGATCCCTTTTACACCACCAAGAAAGAGGGCGAGGGCACCGGCCTGGGGCTCTCGGTGACCTACAACACCATCCGCAAACACAACGGCAGCATCGAAGTACAGAGTACCCCCGGCGAAGGAACCCGCTTTATCATCCGGCTTCCCATAGGAGAACAGCGTGAACCCGAACAGGGAATTTGATACGGCGCACATTGCCGTGATTGACGATGAGGCCGTGGCCTGCCGCGAAATAAAGCGGGCTCTGGAAAAGGCGGGCTGCCGCGTGGAGACGTTCAGCGAGGGGGAATCGGCGCTGAAGAAAATGACCCGCGTCTGCTTCGACCTGGTGCTGTGCGACCTCAGGCTGCCGGGAATGAGCGGCCTGGAAGTGTTGGAAGCCGTCAAGCTGCGGACGCCCGAGACCGAAGTCATCCTCATGACGGCGTACAGCAGCATCGAGACAGCCATCCGCGCCATTCAGGCGGGAGCGTTTCATTATGCAACCAAACCGCTCAACATGAAAGAACTCTGCAACCTTTCCCTGCGGGCCCTGGAGAAGGTCCGCCTGACCCGGGAAAAAGAAGCGCTGGAAAAAGCGCTTTTCCCCCGGCACCACCAGATGGAACTCATCGGCCACAGCCGCCAAATGCAGGAGATCCGCAGCCTGATCAAAAAGGTATCCCACCTCAACTGCAACGTCCTCATCCAGGGACAGAGCGGCACGGGCAAGGAACTGGTGGCCCGGGCGCTTCACTTCCAGGGGCTGCGCCGGAAAAACCCTTTCATTTCCTTCAACTGCGGCAGTTTCACCGAGGAGCTGTGCGCCAACGAGCTCTTCGGCCACGAACGGGGCGCCTTCACCGGGGCCAACGAAACCCAGATCGGATTGATCGAATCCGCCCACAAAGGCACCATATTCCTGGATGAAATCGGCGCCATGCCCCTGGCCATGCAGGTGAAGCTGCTGCGTTTCGTCCAGGAACGCACCCTGATTCGGGTGGGCGGCGTCAAGCCTATCCCCGTCGACGTCCGCCTGATCGCGGCCAGCAATCAGGACCTCAAAGCAGCGGTAGAGAGAAAAAAATTCCGCCAGGACCTCTACTTCCGCCTCAACGTGGTCCTCATCGCCCTGCCCCCCTTGAGGGAGCGAAAAACGGATATCCCCCTGCTGATCCGGCATTTCCTGGCAAAATACAATCGCGTTTTCGGCAAACGAATCCAGGGGGTCGACCGCGAGGCCATGGAGATCCTGGTGCACTACCCATTTCCCGGAAACGTGCGCGAGTTGGAGAACATCATCGAAAGGGCAGTGGCCCTGGGCGATCACGAGACCATCCGCAGCACCGACCTGCCGCCGGACCTGCAGAAACTCTCCATCAGCAGCGCCGATATTCAGAGCTGGCCGTCCCTGGAAGAGAAGGAACGCGAATACATCCGGCAGGTCCTGCTGAAAACGCACCACCACAAGGCGGCCGCTGCCGAAATCCTGAAGATTCCCCGCACTACGCTCTGGCGCAAGATCAAACGTTACGGGCTGGAATGACCCCTTGCCGGCGACCCGGCCCTCTCCGAACGCTTTGCACCCGGCGATATCCCAAATTGAAACATCGGCTCAACAATCTGTATTTCAATAGAAAATCCATCGTACCATAAGCCCTTCAAAACAGGGTTGTTTCATATTGAAACAACCCTGTCCGCTTGCAGCACCTGCCGAAAATCTTAACCTATTGAAATAAAAGCACAAGTAAAATATGGCATGCTTCTTGGTATTATCCGTTGGCGGTGATCCACAGCGGACATGCAGCCGGCCGGGACCGTGGCTTGAAAACCGGCGCTGCCCAACCCAGGGAGACGACGTGAACCAGCAGAAGAAAATCCTGGTCCTTTTCACGCCGGCCACCAGAGGGCTGAACGCCGCCTACCACGCCTTCTCGCTGGCCGAACGGATAAATGCCAGGGTCTTGATTCTCTACTTCAAAGCGCTCGGTGGCAACCGGCCGCAGAAAAGCTGGCTGGAAGAGGCGCTGCGCAACATCACCAGAAACGCCCGCCAGGAAGACCTGCCGGTGACGTATCGGGTGGTGGCGGGGGAGTTCGAACAGGAGGTTGCCGGCCTGATCGAGGAGGCCGGCATCGATCTGGTGGTTTACGACGCCCATGACGGCAACGGTCCCCAGGGAGAGGCCATACGCCGCATACAGTCGTGTGTGTCCAGCCAGTTTATCCAAGTCAAAAGAAAATACGGTTTTAACTTCCTACAGGGAAAGGAGCATTGAGCATGCCCATCGTGCTGATTTCAAGCCCCCCCCACGGTATGGGTGAGGAACTGGCCATGAGCCTGCAGCAGAAAACGGGCTGGCCCCTGCTAAACCGGGACATGGTTGCCGATATGGCCCATGAAAAGGGCATCCGGCTGGGGCGGCTGGAGCTGGCGGTCCTCAAATCCCCCCAGCTGCACGAAAAACTGGCCCGTGAAAAAAAGCTCTACCTGGCCTTTGTGACATCCAAAATCTGTGAATACGCCGAAAACGGCAACCTGATCTATCAGGGGCGGGCCGGTCATCTGCTCTTGCCCGGCGTGAGCCATCGGCTGCGGGTGGGCCTCATGGCGCCCAAGGACCTGCGCATCAAAAAAGCCATGCAGGACCTGGGGATGCCCCTTGAAAAGGCGACCCGCTACATCGAGCAGCTGGATGAAGACATCGAGAAGTGGGCCCGCTTCGCCCACCGCGAGGAGTCGCTGCGCGATCCCCTGCAGTACGATGTCTACCTGCACCTGCAGACCATGAGCCTGACCAGCGCGACGGCCCTGCTGTGCGACATGGCCCACCTGCCGGAATTCAGGCCGTCGCCGGTCAGTCTGCAGGCGATGTCCGATGTCGATCTGACCGCCCGCGCGATCCTGCAGCTGGCCTTCGATGAGCGCACCAAAGCAGCCGATCTCGGTGTCCGGGCGGCCAACAGCGTGATCACGGTTACGTACCGGCCGCGTCAGGAAGTGGACGACAAGGCCATCACGGCGGTGCTGAAGAATCTCGAGGGCGCCCGGGAGTGCATGTGCACCCTGGCCGAATCGGTGATCCTGTGCATCCAGGAAAACTTCGATCCGTCTTCAAGCTACTTTGCGCAGATTCTGGAGTTGGCCGGGCGATGGGGGGCCGCCGTCGAACTGCTGCGCTACATCCCGGCGGAAAAGGCCGCCGTGGAAAATCCGGCGCCCGCAACGAGCAATCCTGTCCAGAATACTATTCAGGCCGCCGAAGCGCCTGCAAAACCGGTCTACACCGGGGGGGTGGAAGATGACCGCCCGCGATCACCCGGCGACGACGGGGGGTTGGCCCGGGCCCTGGAAGAACTGATCTCCGCGGGCAGATCGGCCGGCGGCCTCACCGTCTGCGGGGAACAGAGCGACCTGCTGGAGGCCATCGAAGTGAACAGCAACCTGTCTCTGGTGGCCCTTGGCGACCTGTTCCTGGAAAAGGGCAAAGAAGCGCGCCAGCGCAATACCAGGGAACTGGCGCTGAACATCCGTGAACGGCTCAAAGTGCCGGTCATCACCTGCGAGGAAATGGCGTCACGCTTCCTGTTCCGCAAGAAACAGGCCCTGAAACTGGTTTCGTATGCCGCCGTGGTGGCCTGCATCTACGCCGTGGTCTTTTCGTTCCAGGACCCCATCCTGAATTTCCTGGGCGGCGAGATGCACGCCGCCTGGAAGTGGGTGGCGCCCATAGCCGTGTTTCTGTTCGTTCCCCTCGTGGCCTACTGCTACAGTACCGTCACCGGCCTGCTGCTCAAGCTGATCGGCATCGACTGACCGCTGTTGAATAACCGCGGGCAACAAATGACGGCTTTCGGTTGGCGGTTGAACGATTGGGTATCCATCAAGTCCACCTAACCGACCAAACCCACGAGACCGGCGATACAAACGATACAGAAGAAACAAAGGAGGCAACATGCATCATGTCGTGGTTCACTTCCTCTCCATCGACCTGGGCACCGGTCTGCAGGTGGTGCTGCTGGGATTCATCGGCGGCGTTTTGAGCGGTTTCATCGGCAGCGGGGGGGCTTTTTTCATGACGCCCGGCATGATGAACCTGGGCGTGCCCGGGGTCGTGGCGGTGGCCAGCAACATCACCCACAAGTTCGGCAAGGCCATGATCGGCTCCAGGAAGCACGGCGAAGCCGGCAACGTGGACAAGAAGTTGGCCGTTTTTATCCTGGCGACAGCCATCATGGGCATCCAGCTGGCGGTGTGGATCAACAGCATGCTCTTCCGGGGAGGGGCCGGCCACGGCGCCGCCAAGGGCGCCGGGGCCAACCTGTACATCAGCATCGTCTTTTCCACCATCCTTCTGTTCGTGGCCCTGTCCATGCTCAAAGACCTCATCGGCTCCAGGGGCGCCGACGGCGATTCGTCGGGCCCCTCGACGCGCATCGCCGATTTCTTCGCCCGCTTCAACCTGCCGCCCATGATCTACTTCAAGGTGGCGGACCGCAAGGTCAGCCTGTGGATACTGATGCTGGTGGGCATCGCCACCGGTTACCTGGCCGGCACCATCGGCGTGGGCGGGTTCATCGGTGTGCCGGCCATGATCTACGTCTTCGGCATCCCCACGGCCGTGGCCACCGGCACCGAGCTGTTTCTGGCCATGTTCATGGGCGCCTATGGGGCCGTCAGTTACGCCTTCCAGGGGTTCGTGGACATCCGCCTGGTCATGCTGCTCTACCTGGGGTCGCTGCTGGGCATCTACCTGGGGGTCTACGGCGTCAAGGTGGTCAACGAAAAGATCATCCGTCTGGTCACCAGCCTGATCATCCTGCTGTGCGTCTTCAGCCGCATGATCGCCATACCCATGTACCTGCGCCAGCTGGGAGTTCTGGACATCGATGCCCGCTGGGACACTTATTTCAACCTGGTCAGCAAATTTTTCCTGTTTGCCAGCGGCATCACCGGCTGTCTGGTGATCCTGTTCTTCGTCCTACGGGCCTACCGCCAGCGCCGGAAGATACAGAAAACCCTGCAGTTTGCGACCGCTTCGGTGCCAGGGACAAGATAGTGACACCGGCGGCATGAGACACATGCGGGATCTCTGGTGGTGCCGGAGGTCCATGAAAGGGGGACAAAACCATGGAGGAGCAACTCAGCATTCTGGTTCTGGACGATGAAACCGTGGTGGGGCAGCGCCTGGAAAAGGCCCTGACAAAAAACGGCCATTACGTGGAAGTGTTTGTCGATCCGCTCCAGGCCATGGCGCGGCTGGATGCCAGAGATTTCGACATCGTGGTCACCGACATCCGCATGGACGACATGGACGGCATCTCGCTGCTGGAGCACGTCATGTCCCGCAGCCCGCGGACCAAATTCATCATGATCACCGGCTACGCCACCCTGGAACTGGCGCGCGAATCCCTGGCCAAGGGCGCCTTCGACTTCATCGCCAAACCTTTCGAACTCAATGAAGTCCGCAGTGCCATCGAAAAAGCCCGCGAAGCCCTGATAGAAGAAGACACGCCGGATCAGGCCTCCGCCTGAAAATCGACACACCTGACGCCTTTCCCAGGGGCAGGCCCCGTCCCTCTGCCCTCACGGTTCCGGCGGCTTTCCAGTGCGCAGCCCGTATGCCCAGTGAGTACCGGCGGCGCCGTTACCGGCGGTTTGTGAACTGCAGGGCAATCGCAAGTAGCCTTTCTTTTTTCTCTTTTAAGAATATGCCACCTCCGCAGGCTGCCCGCCCCT
>CAYUAQ010000013.1:12106-25668 GCA_964442705.1 uncultured Desulfobacteraceae bacterium | reverse complement strand
CCGCCCCTTGCCAGGCGGACGGTTTTGCGCTATGAAAGCGCGGTTGATTTCCGGCATCCCGCCATTTAATTTTTCCTTGACAAAGGCAGCAATTAGAATGATAATTGTTAATTTTTAAGCCGAAGATATTGGATGGTTCATGAATGACAACCGGGAGGTCCAGAACATGTACGCGGTGATTGCATCGGGCGGGAAACAGTACAAGGTCCGAGAGGGAGACATTCTCAGGGTCGAGAAAATTGCAGGGGACGTCGGGCAGACGGTATCTTTCGACCGGGTGCTGATGCTCTCTGATGGAGACGACGTTACGGTGGGCACCCCCATCGTCGACAACGCCCTGGTGAACGGACACATCGTCGAACAGGGCAAGGCCAGGAAGGTCATCGTTTTCAAGTACAAGCGCCGCAAGCGCTACCGCCGCAAGCAGGGACACCGCCAGCTGTTCACGGCCGTGCGCATCGACAGCATCCAGGCATAGCAGCGGGAGACCGCGCGTTTTGACTTCACCTTCTCGCCCGCCCTCGCCGGCAGGCGTTGAACCATAAGGAGCAGACGAAAATGGCACACAAGAAAGCAGGCGGCAGTTCCAAGAACGGCCGCGACAGCAACGGCCAGCGCAGGGGCGTCAAGCGTTACGGCGGCACGCGCGTCAAGGCCGGAAATATTCTGGTGCGGCAGCTGGGAACCCACATTCATCCCGGTGAAAACGTGGGCGTGGGCAAAGACTACACCCTGTATGCCAAAATCGACGGCATTGTTGCTTATGAACGCCTGGGACGTTCACGGAAAAAAGTCAGCGTTTATGAGCAGTGAAATTCATTGACGAAGCGGTGATCACGGTGGAATCCGGCCGGGGCGGTGCCGGATGCGTGAGTTTCCGACGTGAAAGATTCATTCCCAGGGGGGGGCCTGACGGCGGCGACGGCGGCGACGGCGGCAGCATCGTGCTGAGGGCTTCATCCCAGCAACGCACCCTCTACCAGTTCAGGCACCGTCAGCACTTCAAGGCACACAACGGCATGCCGGGCCAGGGGAAACAGAAAGCCGGCAAAAGCGGCCGGGACATTGTCATCGAGATTCCACCGGGAACCCTGGTCAGCGATGCCGAAACCGGAGCATTGATCCGGGATTTTACCACCCCTGGCGAAACCCTGGTGCTGGCCCGCGGCGGCCGCGGCGGCCGCGGCAATGCCCGCTTCAAAACATCCACCAACCGAACGCCCCGTTTCGCCCAGCCCGGAGAGCCGGGTCGGCGACTGAAAATCCGTCTCGAACTCAAACTGCTGGCCGACGTGGGCTTGGTGGGCCTTCCCAATGCCGGCAAGTCCACTCTCATCCGGACCATTTCCGCGGCACGGCCCAAAACCGCCGACTACCCGTTCACCACCCTCACCCCCAACCTCGGTGTGGTCCACACGGACTGGAGCGACCCCTTTGTGGTGGCCGACATTCCAGGGCTCATCGAGGGGGCTCACCAAGGTGCCGGATTGGGGACCCGTTTCCTGCGGCACATCGAGCGCACGCGTGTGCTGGTGCACCTCATCGATGTTTCGGCCCTGGACCCCGACGACCCCCTGCAGCCCTACCGCACCATCAACCGCGAGATGGCGATGTACAATCGCGCCTTGGCTGAAAAACCGCAGATCGTAGCGCTCAACAAAATCGACCGCCCAAACACCACCGCGGGGGCGGACGCTTTCGAGACCGCCCTGCCGGGAAAAACAGTACACCGCATCTCGGCCCTGGAGGGAACGGGTGTGCGCACGCTGCTCTCGGACCTCGTAAAGGTGCTGGACCATGCCCCGGAAAACGACTAGCCGCCAGGCACTCATAGACCGCGCCCGTCGGGTGGTCGTCAAGGTGGGCAGCAACGTCCTCACCGAGGACCAGGGACTGAACCTGCACGCCGTCAGGTCCATTTCCAGACAGATCTGCCGCCTGAAGGACAGCGGGCGGCAGGTTCTTTTGGTCACCTCGGGCGCCATGGCCGCCGGCCTGAGAAAAATCGGCCTGGAAAAGCGGCCCGAGGACGTTCCCCGGCGTCAGGCCGTGTCCGCCGTGGGACAGGCCGGTCTGATCATGGAATATGAAAACGCCTTCGACCGTTACGGTCTGAAGGTGGCCCAGATCCTGCTGACTTCCGACGGTATCAGCAACCGCAAACGCTATCTGAATGCCCGCAACACCCTCAACACCCTGCTCTCGTGGCAGGTGGTACCGATCATCAACGAAAACGACACCGTGGCCGTGGAATCCATCGAATTCGGGGACAACGACAACCTGTCCGCCATCGTGGCCCTGCTGATGGATGCCGATGTGCTCGTCAACCTCACGGACATCGACGGGCTGTACACCAAAGACCCCCGCCGACACCGCGATGCCCGCCTGATCCCCGAAGTGGACGCCTTCCAAAAGGATATCGAGGCTTACGCCTGCGACATCGCCGGCCCGCTGGGCACCGGCGGCATGCTCAGCAAGGTCCGCGCGGCGCGCAAGGTCACCGCGGCCGGGATTCCCATGATCATCGCCAACGGCCGTCGGGAAGACATCCTGGAGGTCCTCTTCCGCGGAGAAGACACGGGGACCTTTTTCCCCCCTCGTCGGCAGCGTCTGACCAGCCGCAAGAGCTGGATCGGCTACTCGGTAAAGCCCGAAGGCGTCATCGTCATCGACGACGGGGCCGCCCGGGCCGTGCTGGAGAACGGCAAGAGCCTGCTGCCCAGCGGCATCGTGGACGTGCAGGGGCGTTTCGGGGTGGGTTCGCCGGTGGAATTTACCGACCAGGATGGGCGGGTGCTGGGCATCGGGCTGGTCAATTACGCCCACGCCGACATCGCCAGAATCAGAGGGCTCCGGTCCGGGCAGATCGAAGCGCGGCTGGGCCACAAGCCCTTCGACGAAGTCATCCACCGCGACAACCTGACCATCACCTTCGAAGGGGGACGTCCTTAAATAATTCAATAACGCAACAGATGCCAGTGAACAATGACAGACAAGGCGTGACAGACTCGAAAAAAGCCTGTCGAGGCGTAAAAACCGTCTTTTCCCTGTGTATCTTTGCACTGGCTGTGGTAACATTGATGGGAGCATACTAAAAACATGAGCATCGACACCACCATCGAAGAAATGGCCCGGGCGGCCCGCAGCGCAGGCCGGGAAATGGCCCGCTGCCCCTCCGCGCGCAAGAACGAGGTGCTGCGGGTCATCGGTGACCTGCTGGCCCAACGGGCCGACGACATCAGGGCCGAAAATCGGCGCGACCTGGAAAGGGCACACCAAGGCGGCCTCAGCGCCGCCATGATCGACCGCCTGACCCTTGATGACGCCACCCTGGAAGCGATGATCACCGGACTGCGCGAGATCCGGGCCCTGGAAGACCCGGTGGGCACCCGCACGGCCGGCCGCCTGCGGCCCAACGGGCTGGAGGTGTCGCGGATGCGCATCCCCCTGGGCGTCATCGCCATGATCTACGAATCGCGCCCCAACGTGACTGTGGATGCCGCCGCCCTGTGCCTCAAGGCCGGCAATGCCGTTATCCTGCGGGGCGGCTCCGAGGCGTTGCACTCCAACCGGATTCTGGCCACGGTTATCGGGGAGGCGCTGGGCCGCTGCGATCTTCCCCCCGAGGCCGCCCAGGTGGTGCCGGTAGCCGACCGCCGTGCGGTGGAAAAGCTGCTGCAGCAGGAGGAATTCATCGATCTGATCATCCCGCGCGGCGGCGAGGGGCTGATCCGGTTCGTAGTCCAGCATTCCTCCATCCCGGTGCTCAAGCACTACAAGGGCGTCTGCCATGTGTACGTGGACCAAGGGGCCGACCTGGACATGGCCGCGGACATCTGCTTCAACGCCAAGGTTCAGCGTCCGGGCGTCTGCAACGCCATGGAGACCCTGCTGGTGCATCGCCGTGAAGCCGCGACGTTCCTGCCCCAGGTGGCGCAGCGTCTGGAGGAGGCCGGCGTGGAGTTGCGCGGATGTGCCGCAACCCTGGAAACCCTGCCAGGCAGAACCGCGGCCCGGGAGACGGACTGGTCCACCGAGTACCTGGATCTCATTCTGGCGGTCAGGGTGGTGGCGGACATGGATGAGGCCATGGCACACATCGCCCGCTACAGCTCCAGCCACACCGAGGCCATCGTCACCGCCGACTACCATCGCGCCCGCCGTTTCGTCCGCGAGGTGGATTCATCGGTGGTGCTGGTCAACGCCTCCACCCGTTTCAACGACGGAGGCCAGTTGGGACTGGGTGCAGAAATCGGCATCAGCACATCCAAACTGCACGCCTTCGGCCCCATGGGTCTGGAAGAGCTGACGACCACCAAGTTCGTGGTGCTGGGCAGCGGCCAGATAAGGACTTGATATGCGCATCGGCCTATTCGGCGGCACGTTCAATCCGATTCACACGGGACATCTGCGGGCCGCCTTAGAGGTCAAAGAATCTTTCGAACTGGACGAGGTCCACCTGATTCCATCGGCCATACCTCCCCACAAGGACAGTCGGGGCATCGCCGAGGCCCGGCACCGTCTGGAGATGGTCCGCGCGGCCGCCGAAGACCAGGAAAATTTCGTGGTATCGGATGTCGAACTCAAACGCCGGGGCCCCTCCTACTCGGTGGACACCGTCACCTTTTACCGTCGATCCGTGCCGGTCGGCAGTGATCTCTTTCTGATTATCGGCGGTGATGCCTTCCGGGAAATCCACACTTGGAAATCCTACCGCCGCCTCTTTGAGCTGATTCCCTTTATCGTCATGGTCCGGCCGGAACCGCAAAACCGGGATCCGGCGGCGGTGTTCGGCGACATCGGGCGTTGTCTGCGGCAGCATGTGGACAGGGGCTACACCTGGCGGGCCGGCGAAAGGCGCTTCACCCACGTACACCTGCAACCGGTGGCGGTTACCGAGGTCACCCGGCTCCAGATTTCGGCCACCCGCATACGGGAGATCATTGCGACGGGACGCTCCATCCGCTACCTGGTACCGGATGCAGTGAGGGCTTACATCCGGCAACAAGGACTTTATCGATGAACAGCGACACCATCCTGATCGACGACCCCGAACTCGACCGTTTCGTGGCCGCCGCCCTGGACCGCAAGGCCATTGGGCTCGTCGTGCTCGACGTGCGCCATTTGACTTCGGTGGCCGACTTTTTTATCATCTGCAGCGGACGTTCCAACCGCCAGGTGACCGCCATTGCCGAGCACATCCACACCCGCCTGAAGGGCGACCGCATCCGCCCACTGAGCATCGAGGGCAAACGGGAAGGCCACTGGGTCCTGATGGATTATGGCGCCACGGTGATTCACGTCTTCTACGAACCGGTGCGACGCTTCTACGATCTCGAGGGACTGTGGGTGGATGCCCGGCGCGTACGCACGCCGGCGCTGCAACGGCAGGCAGAACAGCCGGACATCGACGGGCCGCCGGAAGAGGACGATTTAGATGAGAGCGACCAGGTATAAGGTGTCAGGTGAACGAGGGATCATTCAATGAAAATATCGAAAAAGACGCACCTGCTGATCATCATGGACGGCTGGGGCATCGGCCCCCGCAATGCCACCAACGCCGTCTACCAAGCCGACACGCCCTTTCTGGACGGATTGTGGCAAAATTATCCCCACACGCAGCTGCGGTGTTCCGGAGAAGCCGTGGGGCTGCCGGCCGGCTTCATGGGAAACTCCGAGGTGGGCCACCTGAACATCGGCGCCGGGCGGGTGGTGTACCAAGACCTGCTGCGCATCAACGCCGCTATCGAAGACGGCACTTTTGAAACCAACCCCGCTTTCACCAAGCTGCTGGAGAAACTCCGGCAGGCAGGAACACGCCTGCATCTGCTGGGACTGGTCTCGGACGGCGGCGTACACAGCCACATCGATCACGTTTACGCCCTGCTGGAAACGGCCCGCAAAGGGGGCATCGCCGACACCCTGGTGCACGTCATCACCGACGGCCGCGACACGCCGCCTGACAGCGGGGCAGACTACGTGGCCGCGTTGCAGGCGCACATGGCCGACAGCGGCTACGGGCGCATCGCCACCATCTGCGGCCGCTTTTACGCCATGGACCGCGACACCCGCTGGCAGCGCGTGGAGAAAGCCTACCGGCTGTACAGCCGCGGCCAGGGCCTGGCCGAAAGGGATCCGGTGGCGGCGGTGAAAAAAGCCTATGCGCGCGGTGAAACCGACGAGTTCATCAAACCGATCCGCATCATCGCCCCACCAGACAGAGGGCCCGGTACGGTCAGCGACGGCGACGGCGTGATCTGTTTCAACTTCCGGGCCGACCGCGTGCGCGAGATCACCCGCGCTTTCACCCAGCCGGATTTCGCCGAATTCGAGACCGCCCCCCGCCCGCAGCTGGCCGACTGGGTGTGCATGACCCGCTACGACGAGGACTTTACCCTGCCGGTGGCATTCGCTCCGGTGCACCTGGAAAAGATCCTGGGCCAAGTGGTCAGCGAGACCGGCCTGCAGCAGCTGCGGATCGCGGAAACCGAAAAATACGCCCACGTCACCTATTTCTTCAACGGTGGCGAGGAACAGCCCTTTCCCGGCGAGGACCGCTGTCTGGTCCCCTCGCCGCGGGACATCGCCACCTACGACCAGAAGCCCGAAATGAGCGCCCCCAAGGTAACCGAGGAACTGCTCAAACGCCTCGAGACCACGGCCTACGGGCTGGTGGTGCTCAATTTCGCCAACGGCGACATGGTGGGCCACACCGGCATTCTGCCGGCCGCCATCAAGGCCTGCGAAACCGTGGACCGCTGCGTCAAGGAAATCGTCAGCACGGTGCGGCCCCGGGGCGGGCACGTGTTCATCACCGCCGACCACGGCAACGCCGAGACCATGGCCGATGAAAACGGCAACCCCCACACGGCCCACACGCTCAACCCGGTGCCCTTCATCATGGTGGACGATGCCCGCCGGGACCAGGGCCTGCGCGAGGGCGTTCTGGGCGACATCGCCCCCACCCTGCTGGAGGTCATGGGCATCGCACAGCCTGAGGAGATGACGGGGAAATCGTTGATGGTAAAATAGGTGTCAGGTGTCAGGTGTCAGGTGTCAGGTATCAGGTATCAGGTGTCAGGTATCAGGTATCAGGTATCAGGTATCAGGTATCAGGTATCAGGTATCAGGTAAAACCGGATAACTTCTGCTTTGGTAATTGCAAGCAAATTTTTTCAGGTTCCGGGGAAATAAAAATGACGGAAGCACCCAGGCAAGTGGATGAGGTCATCGATTATGTCACCGGTGAGCGGGTGCCCGACATCGGCTCAGAAGCCAACCGCCAGGCCGTGGAACGCTTTCTGGTGGAGGAAAAAGGATGGCGGCGGGAGCAGATCCACGTAGATGCGCCGTTCGATCTGACCATCGACGGTGAGATCTATTTGGCCACGCTCGACCTGCTGGTCTCCTGCGGAGAACGCAACGTGATGGCCGTCAAGTGCTGCGCCGGTTCCCTGCTCTCCCGGGAACGCGAAATCCTGGCGGCCGCCCGCCTGGCCGCCGACTACCAGATACCCCTGGCCGTGGTTTCAGATGGCCGCGACGCCCTGGTGATCGATACCCTGACCGGGAAGCATCTCGGGGAGGGCATGACGGCCATCCCCTCCCGCTCAGAGGTCGAAAGTCAAATAGCCACCTATCGGTTCCAGCCCCTGGATGGCAGGCGCATCCGCGGCGAAAAACTCATCTTCCGTTCCTACGACAGCATGAACGTCAACGTGCGGCGGCGAAAGGGTCCGCAAACGCGCCATCCCTGACAGGCGATTCCGGCGGACAACGAAAAGATGCCGTCAGTCCCCCTTGCGCCTTTGCCAACTAATGGCCGGCGACCTCTTTGCCGCAGTGTTTGCACACCTTGGCCCGGCGTTTGATGATTTCGGCGCAGAAAGGGCACTCGCGGGTGAAAAAGCGTTCGTGAATCTTGTCCACCGCATCGTTTACCATGTTCTGCAGTTTCTGGTTGCCGAACCGGGCGCTGCGGATGGGTTCGATGGCCTCCAGTTCTCCGAAATCGCCGATCATTTCAGCAGCCTTTATGCGGACCCTGACCGGCTCTGCGCCGTCCAGCAGGATACGCATCACGGCGGGCATATCCTTTGAAACGTAACATTCCGCCAGAATCGAAAAACCCTTCTTGATGTTTTCTTCCAGGGTCTTCTGGGCCGCCAGAACCTCTTCGTCGATAATCTGCCCGGTGGCGCCCATGGGGCTGAAAACCGGCATGATCTCGAACTGCTCGGTGCCGGGATAGTTCAGGCAACGGTAAGAGGCATGCTGGGCATAGTTTTCCTTCAGGTTTTCCCAGCCCTGCGTGTACAGCGGGCATTCATCGTTAAAACAGATGAAAAGGTAGGGCACGCCCCACCCCAATCCGTCACTGTAGGTGATGGGCGGCACTTCCCACAGGTTCATGGGCTGACCGCAGTGGGGGCAGATAGGTTTTTCCATGGCCAGCACCTTCTCCAGCACCTCTTCTCTGGTTTCAAAAGTCATTGATTTCTCCTTGAAAACATCATGCTACAGTTCTCCGTGAATTCCCAACCGGGCTCTTTATGCATCAATCCATTCTCCAAAATCCGGATGGCGATAAGGCCTGAGTATTGATTTATATCCCGCAAGGCCTGGAAAAACAACCCTTCCCTGACTATTCGTGGCGTTCAGGCGCCACCGGAACGGTCACCACGGGGACATCGGCGTGTTTCACTATTTTTTCGGCCACACCGCCAAAGCGGAAGTTTCCCTTCTCGCCATGACTGGCCATTACCACCATGTCAATGTGCTCTTTTTTGATCAGTTCCAGGATCTCCTGGGCCGGATCTCCAATGGCAATGTGCTTCACATAAAGGGGGCATCCCTCCAGATACTTTCCACAGATCTGGGTCAGCCGCTTCTTGCCCACTTTGTTTGACCATTCCATAAGTTTATCCATTCGAAATTCTTCAAATTTTCCATACCATGATTCGTGGTGAGCGAGATCTTCAACCACGTGCAGAACATGGATTTCGCTACCGTACTGCTGTGACAGTGAGCTGACCGTGTCCAGGGCGTGCTGGGCGCTGGCAGAAAAATCCGTTGGCCAGAGTATCTTTTTTATTTCCATTGGGGACCTCCTGTATAGCTTGTCGAGGCAGGTTTGTCACCGGCAGGGGGCTGTTTCGTGCCGTCCCTCTCGGTAACCGGCTGAAAGAAGCCGGTGCTCAGACAGACTGCAGCACCTGCGAAAAAATCATTTTTTGAAAGGCACTATCTGACTTCTAACTATAAGGAGCAAAACCGGCTTGTAAAGCAGCGGCTGTACCGCGGTTGTTGATGTCATGGGGCCGATCTGCTATAGAAGCAGCCAATCGTGTATGACAATCGATGAACCGTAAGGCAGGTTCCAACCCCCACAGCGAGGAGGATTCGTGTGATGCAGGATGACAGACTGAGCCATTTCATCGACATCGCCATCAAACGCGAAGAAGACGCGTATGCTTTTTACATGGACCTGTATGAAAAAGTAGAGGAAGAGGCTGCCAGGGAGGTGCTGAAGTGGATTGCCGATGAGGAGATGAAACACCGCCGGTTTCTGGTGGATTACCGGGACGGCAATCTGCAAGCCAAGGCCATGCGCATGAGCGACGTCACCTACTACAAGATCGCCGAGTACCAGGAGGAACCGGAAGTGACCAAGGACATGGACAGTTCCGAAATTTTTCTCATGGCTGCCCACCGCGAGCTGAAAGCCCACAAGTTCTACTCCGAACTGGCCGATCTGCACCCCGACGGTGAGGTAAAAAACATGCTCTTGAAAATGGCCAACGAAGAACTCAAGCACAAGGAAAAAATGGAGTACCTGTACACCAACACCACCTTCCGCCAGACGTCCGGGGGATGAAGCACCCGGCCGAGGGCCGCGGTCAGTCGATACCGAGGGCCTCGATGCGACGCTTGAAATCGGATTCCGTGCGCTCCTGCAGGCGGTAGAGGCTCTCGAGACGCTCGTACAGCTCTTCCACCGCGCTGTTGTGCGCGTGGATGGCCTTGGACAGCGCCGCAATGCGGTCGCCGTCCCGGTCCAGGGAGGCCTGCCGCATGGATTCGCCCAGCTGGGCCAGGGCGGCTTCCAGTTTTTCAATCTCGCCTTCGGTGCCCTGGATGCGGCGGTTGATGGGCCCGAGTTCGCGGGAACGCTGTTCGATGAGACGTGAACGTTTGCGGCGCATCTCTTTGCGGCCCAGGCCGGCCGTTGCATTTTCCCCGGCCACCGCCGGCCCAGGGGCGTCATCGCCCCCCGACCCCTCCTCCTGCCAGCCGCCGCTTTCCAGGAAGCGCTGGTAGCTGCCGTCAAATACCCGGGGACCGTTTTCTGCGAACACCACCAGCCGCCGGGCCAGGGCGTGCAGAAACATCTCGTTGTGGGTTACCATGATCAGGGCGCCGTCGAAATTGTCCAGGGCCGCCAGCAGGGCGTCACAGGATTCCATGTCCAGGTGGTTGGTGGGTTCGTCCAGCAGCAGCAGGTTGACCGGCGTGGCCAGCAGTCTGCCCAGCATGACACGGCTCTTTTCGCCGCCGGACAGCACGCCGATCTTCTTCAAGGCGTCGTCGCCGGAAAACAGCATGGCACCGCAGATGTTTCTGGCCAGCTGGCGACTGATGTCCGGGTGGGCGTAGAGGATCTCCTCTTCGACGGTGCGCGCATCCACCAGGCTGCTGACGTTGGTCTGCTCGTAAACCCCGCTGACGACGGCCGGATTGTAGCGGATGCCCCCCCCTTCCGGCGTCAAACTGCCAGCCAGGAGCTTCAGCAGGGTGGTTTTCCCCCGGCCGTTTCTGCCGATCACGGCGATGCGTTCCCCGGCCCGCAGTGTGAGGGAAAAGTCCCGAATCAACGGTGGTTTGCCCGGATAGGCGAAGGAGAGGTTTTCGACCTGCAGCATCTGCCGCCCCCGGAAAGGGGCGCTGCGAAAAACGAAATCGAGGGTTCTGGCCGCTTCCAGCCTCTCGCGCTTTTCCAGCTTGGAGAGGGTTTTGATACGCGACTGCACCAGGTTGGCCAGCCGGGCCTTGGCACGGAAACGGGAGATGAAAAGCTCGATCTCGCGCCGGCGGCGTTCATCGTTGACGCGGGTCTTTTCGTAAACCTCCTCTTCCTGGGCGATGAGGGCATAGTATTTCTCGGTGGTGCCGGGCACCTTGCGGATCTTGCGGCGGTGGATGCCCATCACATGGGTCACCACGCTGTCCATGAAGCTGCGGTCGTGGGTGATGAGCAGCACTTCCCGGGGCCAGCGCTTCAGGAAGCGGGCCACCCAGCGAATGGAGGTGATGTCCAGGTAGTTGGTGGGCTCGTCCAGCAGCAGGAGATCCGGTTCGGACACCAGCACCTTGGCCAGGTTGAGCCGCACCTGGTAGCCGCCGGACAGGGTGTACGGGTCGCGGCGCAGGTCCTCCTCGGAGAAACCCAGGCCCGCCAGGATTCTTTCGATCTTCCAGAACTGGTCGCGCTCGTCGGGCGGCAGCCCCCTGGCCCCCTCTTCCAGCACGGTGGGCTGGGAAAAGGCGATCTGTTGCTCCACGTAGCCGAGCCGGTAACCCTTGGGGATCACGATGCCACCGGCGTCGGCGTGCTCCTCGCCGATGATCAGTCGCAGCAGGGTGGTTTTGCCGTGACCGTTGCGCCCCACCAACCCCACCCGCTCCCGGCTGCCGACGGTGAAGGAGACCCCGTCCAGCAGGATGCGGGCACCGAAGCTCTTGGTCAAGTTCTCGGCACGGATCATGGCATGGCCTCATCTTCAGGGGTTTCCGGGGCAGGCAGAATATAGGCGCAAAGCATGCGCGTGTCAAACGGCAGGCTCCCGTCACCACCGGCGCCGACAGGAAGCGGCTTGTCAAACCCCGGTCGAAGGGTGTATAGAGCCTGCATGCGGCAATCCAAGAACAGGTCCGAAAAAGCGAAAGGGTCTCCTTGACACCCTTGGGTCTCGAAAAAGAATCGCAAGGCACAACCGTCGCCGAAGCCAACCAGCAGGCCCTGCGGCTGGCCAGAGAACGCACCGAACTGGCGCTGGTGCGCACCCGGCTGGCCAAGGAACGCACCTTCAACGCCTGGCTGCGCACCGGCCTGGCGCTCATGGGCGCCGGGGTGGCCATCGCCAAGCTGATGTCCGATTTTCAGCCCCAATGGATTCTGCGGTCCTTGGCGGTCCTTTTCGTGATCATCGGCGGGCTGATCATCGGCCTGGGGCTGCGCACCTATTTCCGTGTGATTCAACGCATCGAAAAAGTCCGCGTGGGCGGCCACCCCTTCTGGTACATTCTGACCCTGGCCATCTTACTGATACTGGCGGCCATCATCGGGCTGGTGCTGGTTCTGCTGGAATAAACGGGAATGGCGAGGGCGGAGAAAAGCGGGCAGCGGGATGACGAACCAATGGCCAATGGGGGGAAGGACAGAGCGGCAGTGTCACAGTTTGTAGATCAGATAGAGCAGCGGCACGATGATACTGACCAGGAAAACGATGCCTTCGATGGTTTTAAAGGCCGCCAGAACCGAATGGCCTTTTTGACGTTTCTTGATGAAAACGGATGAAAAGGCCAGGCCGGTAATCAGCCACAACACCAGGATGCTGACGATCTGCGAGACGGTATTCATGGGCATTCCCTGGTTTAAAATGATTTTACACGCAACGCCATGATCGACAATATTGACATCTGGACCGGTTGTCAAGGCGGCACGTCGTCCAAAATGCGGGAGAACCCATTGCGGCAGGTGCTCTGTATGCCTCCCCTCCATAAAACCCAGGGTCGTCCTTTGACAGCCGGCCGCCAGCCGAGAATCGCGGGCTGATGTCCGGCGCAGACGTCCACCACCGGCCGGACCCTCTGCGGATGCGGCTCCTCTGTCGCGATTTGACCTACCGTTACCCCCGTGCGGATCATGATCTTTTCCGGCACCTCCAGGTGGATCTCGAGGGGGCCGGTTTTCATGCCCTCTTTGGTCCCTCGGGCGTCGGCAAAACCACTCTGGCCCGTCTGATGGCCGGTACCCTGTCTGGCAGCGGGGGCAAAATATCCACCGTCGGCATGACACGCATCTTGTATACCTACAACATGGAACGGCTTCCCGGCTGGTGCAGCGTTGGAGATCATCTCCACGAGGTCACACCGCCCTCCCGGTCCATGGACATGACGCCCCTGGTGGCCACCTTCGGCATTCAGGACTGCCTGAAAGCCCATTTTGTCCAGCTGTCCCTGGGCCAGCGCAACCGCGCCAATCTGGTGCGCTACCTGCTGCAGGAGTTCGACATGCTCATCATGGATGAAAGCCTGGCCAACGTCGATGAACGCACCCGCCAGGAGATCATCCTGAAACTCAAGCAGATGTTCCCGACAAAATGCTTCCTCTATATCTCCCATAATGTGGTGGAGGTGGCCCGTTTCTGCCGGCAGATACTCGTGTTGCGGGGTCCCGGCAAAGACCCCCGGCTCGTGAAAATTCCGGGCCTGGACTACCGGATCACCCAGAAGCCGGAAACCGAACGCCTCAACCGCACCATGCTGGAGATCATGAATGT
>CAYUAQ010000013.1:0-12096 GCA_964442705.1 uncultured Desulfobacteraceae bacterium | reverse complement strand
GGCGGCTCTACCAGTTCTCGATCGTCTACGGCCTGGCGCTGTTGTTTCTGCTGGGGATAAAATTCTTTTTCGGACTGTCCGACTACGTCATCCCAGGCCTGGGGGAAATCTGGCAGATGGCTCGCCGGGTGTCCGGCCGATACGCCCTGGACGTTCTCAACACCCTGCAGGTGGCCATTTTGGGGCATATCCTGTCCATCGCCATGGCCTTTGCCGTGGGCATCGTCGGGCGTTTGACCTCGTGGATGGGCTCCATGATCAAAACGGCGGCCTTCAACATCCAGGCCTATCCCATCGTGGCCGTGGCCCCCATCATCTTCATCCTGCTGGGCGACGGTTTCTCCTCCCGTCTGCTGATCGCCGCCATGATCTGCTATTTCCCGCTGCTGCTCTCGATTCTGGGGATTCTGTCCGAACCGGTGCAAGACATCGAACACTTTTTCAAAATGACCGGTCGCACCACCTGGCACCTGGAAGTCAAGATCAGGGCCTTTGAAAATCTTCACAAGCTTATCACCGTCATCGTGGGCAGTGCCACGCTGGCGGTAGTGGGAACCATCGTGGCCGAGTTCATCGCCGCCAGCGCCGGTATCGGGGTCAGCATACGGCGGGCGCTCTACCAGAGCGATCTGTCCAAGATTCTGGTGGCCCTTTTCCTGATCGGTATCTGCACATCCCTGTACCTGGCCTGCCTGGAATGGGCCGGCCGGCGCCTCATGCAGCGCTGGCAGGCAACCGAACCCTGACCCCGATTCGCCATTTCGTCTGTCTCGTCGTTTCGTGGGCGGGAAACAGGTAAAATGAATTCCCTTCCCTCGCCGTCAACCGAAACCGAGAACCGTCGACCCATCCTCAGATGTTGCCCATCGGTTGATGATCTTTCCCGTTTGTTATGACCGCTTCACTGCTGCAAGGTGCTACCAGCGGATCAGTGCGCTTCCCCAGGTGAGGCCGCCGCCGAACACCGGCATACAGATCAGGTCCCCCTGTTTGATGCTGCCGTCGCGCACGGCCTCATCCAGCGCAATGGCGCATGAGGCCGAGGAAATATTGCCGTATTTTTCAAGGGTCAGGTAGAAGCGATCAAAGGGGACTTTCAGTGCTTTGGAAAGCGCCTGGAACATGCGCAGATTGGCTTGATGGGGAATATACCAGTCCACGGCGTCCACGGCCAGGCCGTGACAGCCGAGGGCCTCCCGGACAGCCTCCTCGAAGTGCCTGACGGCCACCCGGAAACTGAGGTTGGCCCCCACCATATCCAGGGTGTGGGCCCCCCTGTCCACGCTCTCGTGGGTGATGGGGGTGGTACGGGAGCCCCCGCCGGGCAGCAGCAGGTCCCGGCCGTTGGCACCGTCGGTGTGAAGGTGTGTGGACAGAATCTCCGGGCCGCTATTCCCCAGGGTCAGTATGGCTGCGCCGGCGCCATCACCCCACAGGATGCAGGTGGAGCGGTCTTTCCAGTCGAGGGTGCGGGTCATCACCTCGGCGGCCACCACCAGAGCCGTCCGGCAGGTGCCGTTTTTGAGGTACTGCTCAGCCACATTGAGGGCGAAAACAAACCCGGAACAAGCCGCCGTAATATCGAAAGTGACCGCTTGGGGGGCGTTCAGGCTGGCCTGCAGCCAGTTGGCGGCCGCGGGGCAGCAAGTGTCAGGCGTGATGGTGGCCAGTATGATCAAGTCGATATCGCCAACCGACAGGCCGGCCATTTTCAGGGCCCTGACACTGGCCTCGCGGGCCAGGTCGGAAGTGGCCACGTCGGGATCGGCTACCCGCCGTTCCCGGATACCGGTACGCTTGACGATCCACTCATCACTGGTGTCGAGTCCCATATTCTGCAGGTCGAAATTGGTCAACACCTTGGGGGGCACATACGATCCGGTTCCCAGAATCCGGACGGTTTTCATGGCCATACAAGCTCTCCGTGAATGAGTGCAGCCTGCCTTCAACAAGCTGTGGGGAATACGCTGACAAGCTGATTTAGCGGGGACGATTCCAAATGTCCCCGACCGGTGAGTACTATCCCTTGGGTTTTATGTGAGTCGCCCTTTCCGTTTATAGATCAAATCGGCATACGTGTCAAAAAAGCAACCGCCGACCGTCTTGGCCCTGGATTTTGCCCTGTAAAATTTACGGCATGCGCCATATGTCTGATCTGTGGAGTGTGGCCTTCCGCTGGCACAAAAGGCCGCAGAGACAAAGTCCAAAAGCCTCTCTCTGCGGCCTCTGTGATGAAGAATAACGGCCTGGCCGGGCTGACAGGAATAGCGGGCTGCAGGCAGCGCCCGCGTTAGATCAAGAACATCGTGCTAGGGCACCAGCCAGAGCGCACAATCGACAGCTCTTCTGGTAACATAGTTCATGTTCTTGATCGTCGAGGACATCTGTGCCGTGTAGATGACCGCGTTTTTCGAATGCCTGGAGTTGTCCACCGCAATCAGAATCTTCTTTTCCATAAATTCATCCCTCATTTTTCAACGGGTTTGACAAAACAAACGAAATAACGAATGGGGCCATGGCCAGCGTCCGCTTCGGGTGCTTCGGGTATGTTATGAAACCAACAAAATTAAAAAATATCACAATCGATTTTTTAAATCAACCCTATTGAAGGAAACCAAACTTCGGAAGTAATTGGGCGCGTTTATCGCCTGCGTCGTTTCACCGGCTCAGGCACATACTCCTTGACACCCATCGTTCAAACTGAGATAAATATCGGCAAAGAGTACCCTCCATCTTGCGACCGGGTTCCTGGTTGCCGAAACCCCGCGGTGGGGGTGAGCTTTTCCCTGGACTTTTTTAGCCGGTTCCTTTTGCATAAAAAGTTCTTCACTTTTCAGCCGGATGTTTTTCACCAAAATACAGCCGTTGCTACGGGTGATGAATACATTTCGAACGCAAAAGGGGGAAGCGCGATGCAACGACGGCGTAGTGTCCTGCCCAAAATACTCTTTCTGGCGATACTGACGACCGGCCTGCTGTCGAGTGCCGGCACGAACGCTGTTGATGACACATCCCCGACGAGCTGTGTCACCTGCCACACCGACGAAACCGCACTCACCCGCAACCTCTCAACCGTGAAGCCCAAAAAGTCGACCCACACCTCCGGAGTCGGCTGAGGGGGTTCCGTGACTCCGTTGGAGCCGCAGAAAAAAGTGCTGGTATCGAAGGATTTCCTCTCCTCGGACGACCACGGCGAGATCGAATGCCAGACCTACACGAACTGCTACAGCTGCCACACCGGCACCGACAAGAAGGGGCTGCCCTTCTACGTCAACCACAGGGATCTGGAGACCATGAAGATCGGTCTCAACTACGAGGCCAACGCCCCCGGGGCGGACTACAACTTCATGCTGGTGCGTCACGTACCGGTGGATCCCAAGCTTTTCGCGCACTATGTCAAGGACGCGCTGCCCGATTTCGACAGTCTCCCCACCTGGAAGCGCACCTCGCCCCACAACCTCCTGCGCAAGACCTGGCAGACCGCCACATGCAACCACTGCCACGGAAACCGGGGGCTGTACCTCTCCGAAAGCGACCTGGAAGATTACGAAATCGACGCCAATCGGCGCGTGGTGGTGCCCGACAGCCGGGTGCCGGCGCCCATCGCCAAGGTCCGCGCCCTGGACATCGACACCAGCCGCGTGAAAACCGGCTGGGTGGTCGATCACCAGTGGTTGAAAAGCCACCTGGGAGAGAAGGGCCTGGTCATCGTGGACGGGCGTCCGAAAAAGGTTTACGAAACGGGACACATTCCCGGCGCCATCTCCCTGGACCCGCTGGGGGAACTTCGCTGGCCCTGGGACACCGACAAGCCCCAGGAACTGATGGCGCCCGAAAAAATCGCCGCCGTCCTGGGCCGGAAGGGGATTTCCGACAAGGACCACATCGTGGTCTATGACAACGACGCCTGGGAGGCCGCCTTCACCCTGTCCGTCCTGGATTACCTCGGCGCGGAGAAAATATCTTTTCTCAAGGGCGGTATCCAGACCTGGCGAGCCGCCGGCCATCCCGTCAGCAGGGAAGCGCCCACCCTCCAGCCCAAGACCTTTCATGCCAAACCCAGACCCGAGTTTATCGTGGACAGCGCCTGGGTGGCCGAGAACCTGGACGCCCTCGGTGTGGTGATCGTCGACATCCGCACCCTGGATCAGTCCAAAAAGCTGGCCAAGCATCCCCGGGCGCTGCGCACCGGCCGCATACCGGGTGCCGTGCAGTTCCCGATATACGGGCTGTACATGGATCACGCCCAGCTGAAATCGCCACAGGAACTGCTGTACGCGCTTCGCAACCGGGGCATCACCCCCAATAAAACCGTCGTGCTGACCTGCAATACCGGGGCCTGGGCGGGCGCGGGGTTCTTCATGCTGCGCTACCTGGGATTCCCCTTTGTGCGCGTATACGACGCCTCGTGGGTCGGCTGGGAGCGCTTTGTCCGCTATCCGGGATGCAACTATTAAATCGAGAGGGCCAGGCAGGAGAAACGCTATGAAAAAGGCTTTGCTTTGCGTGTTGGTGGTCACACTCGTTTACGGCGGTTCCTGGGTGTCTGCGAAAAAGACCATGGACGCCGTATACCTGCCCGTCGGCACGTTGACCGTCTCCGCGCCGCGCGGCGCGCTCCCGTTGCGCTCAGCGGTAGATTTTCCCCATTCGCTGCACTTCGACTACGCCTGCAAAACGTGCCACCACACGTGGGACGGGTTCACGCCGGTGAAAAGCTGCACCACGTCCGGCTGCCATGACCAGGTTGCCATACCCAAAGACAAAGAGAAGAAAGCGGCGTCTTCCACGCCGGATATACGGTATTTCCGGGAAGCCTATCACCAGAACTGCATCACCTGCCACAAGCGTCTCGAAACCAAACGACGGCAACTGGAAAAATCCGGCAGAGTACTTAAAGCTCCCCTGCCCGCAACTGGGCCCACCGGCTGTATCGGATGCCATCCCCGGACAGAATAGGGCTTTGGGTGCAAAATATGCTTTTTTTTCGTTGGCATGCATCAGTGACAGGGAAAGTCGGCACGATCGCGGTTTTCTGCACCGTGGCCCTGACAGTACTGATGGTGCTGCCCGCCCGCTGCCAGGCAGCCGGAGACAGCGCCGGCCAGGAGGTGAACTTTCCCCGCAGCCTGGAAAGCTACCAGGACGCCGACATGCACAGCATCGTCGCCATCCTCAAGCACCGCATCGCCGAGGAGCCCTTCAACCTGGCGGCCACCATCATCTTCCTGTGCGCCATCATTCATACCTTCCTGACCAACAAATTCCTGACCGTGGCACACCACTGGGAAGCCGAACACACCCGCCGCATCGAAGCCGGGCTGGCAGACCGCCGTTCGGTTCATCACGGGGCCGAACTTTTCCATTTCCTGGGAGAAGTGGAGGTGGTGTTCGGGCTCTGGGCCATCATGCTGATCGGCGTAATCCTGTTTTTTTACGACTGGCACACGGTCAACGTTTACATCACTCGGCGGGTCAACTACACTGAAGCATTGTTCGTGGTGGTCATTATGACTTTGTCGACCTCCCGGCCGATTCTGAAGCTGGCCGAAGCGCTCCTGCAGCGCCTGGCCAACCTGCTGGGCGGTACCCTGACAGCCTGGTGGTTCAGCCTGCTCACCCTGGGGCCCCTGCTGGGTTCGCTGATCACGGAACCCGCCGCCATGGCCATTACGGCCTTGCTACTGGGAAAAAAATTCTACGACCTGGCGCCCAGTTCGGGCTTCAAATACGCCACCATCGGCCTACTCTTCGTCAACGTGTCAGTGGGCGGCACCCTGACACACTTCGCCGCCCCACCCATCCTCATGGTGGCCGGCCCATGGAAGTGGAGCCTCGGTTTCATGGCGACCACTTTCGGCTGGAAAGCCTTTGTCGGCATTCTGGTCTCCAACGGAATCTACTTCCTGCTGTTTCGCAAGGAACTCCAGCGGTTGCAGGAGACCTTCTACAGCCTCAAGCTCAGGGATTACATCTACCGGCACTTTATCCAACGTTCCCACCTGGAAGCCGAACTAAGCAAGATGGAAGAATTGGTCGACATGCGCCTGGGCTTTACCCGCCACTTGGACGAAACCATCGCCAGCGTCAAAAAGCGGCTGTGGGAAACCGTGAAAGAACGCATGCAGGACACGGACCTGGAACTTTCGCTGGTAAAAGAGGCCTTTGAAAAACGTTTCGAGGAAATCCGCCTGCGGGGGCTGCGCATGAGCTTGCCGGGACTGCTGCCCGAAAAGGAACGGCCCCGGTTTCACGACCCCGACTGGGACGATCGCGACGACCCCGTCCCGGCCTGGGTGATCATCGTGCACGTTATCTTCATGGTCTGGACCATCGCCAACGCCCACTATCCGGAGCTGTTCATCCCTGGGCTGCTGTTCTTTCTCGGTTTTGCCCAGATCACTTCGCCCTACCAGAACCGCGTGGACCTCAAAGCGCCTTTGCTGGTGGGCTTTTTTCTGGGCGGACTGGTCATCCACGGCGGGGTGCAGGGGTGGTGGATCGCCCCGGTGCTGGGCAACTTGAGCGAATTTTCGCTGATGGTGACTTCCACCATCCTGACGGCCTTCAATGACAATGCCGCCATCACCTACCTGTGCACACTCATCCCGGGATTCACCGACACCCTCAAGTATGCGGTGGTGGCCGGGGCGGTGGCCGGCGGGGGGCTGACCGTCATCGCCAACGCGCCCAACCCGGCCGGGATGTCGATTCTAAAAAAATACTTTGAGAACGGCGTGTCGCCCGGGGGGCTGCTCAAGGCGGCCCTGCTTCCCACCATCGTGGTCTGGGTCTGTTTTGCGGTTATGTAAAGGAAAGAGGAAAACAATGGAAAAAAAGACATGGCCTGCCGCGGCGGCCCTCTGCGTCTTGCTGGTGCTCGCGTCCTGCGGCGGGCGCACTCGGCTGACCGAAACCTGGAAGGACGCCAATTTCAAAAGCGGCCCGGTCTCCAAGATCCTGGTCATCGGGGTTACGGAAAACGAACGCGTACGCCGGGTCTTTGAAAAGAAGTTTGTCAGGGCCCTGAAGGCCGCGGGCGCCGACGCCTATTCCAGTTACGCCGTACTGCACATCGCGGGAGAACTGAAAAAAGAAGATGTGCTGGCGGCCGTTAAAAAAATTGGCGCCGACGCCGTGCTGATCACCAGCCTGGTCAACGTCGACCAGACCGAGGTGTTCTACCGCCCCCCGTCCGTGGGCTACTACGACGCCTACGGCATTCTCTACGGCATCAGTTCCCGGGAGCATGCCATGATCGGCTTTGACGTCAACGTGGTGATGAACACCAGCCTGTACGACGTTCGGACGGAGAAGCTGATCTGGTCCACTCTGGCCGAAACCAAAAAAGCCAAATCGAAAAAAGAATTGCTGGAACAGCTCATCGCCGCGGTAGTCAAGCAACTGCGCCGGGAAAAGCTGCTGCCCTCCTGAAAGCCGGGCCTATTTTACGACCAGCACCGAACAGGCGGCGTAGTGAATAACCTTGCGGCTGACACTGCCAAGCAGCACGCCCTTCAACGCGCCCAGCCCGCGTGTCCCCATGACGATGAGGTCTACCGCCTGGGATTCGGCCACCCTCAAAATGGCATCACTTTCGGGCCCCTCCAGCAGTGTTTCCTCAATGGTGCACGGCGCCTCGCCCAGCCGTTCTCTGACCCCGTCGATAATGGCCTGGCCCGCCCTTTTGCGCCGTGCCACCAGCTTGGCGAAATCGGCATATCCCCGCAAATCTGACGTATGGGGATAGGCATGCACCAGTATCAGGGTGGCATCGAATCGCTCGGCAATGGCCATGGCGTTTTCCACCGCCCGCAGACTGTTATCGGATCCATCTACCGCTGCAAGAATCTTGGCGTACATCACCAACCTCCCCCTTCGGTGTTTTTCGAAAACTGGGACAGCGTCCCCATATTAATGGCTCTACTTGAGGACATAAAAGCGTGTCAAGAACAGAAAAAATCAAGGGGGGAAAAGATCCAACGCGGAGAACGGCCGCAACCCGAACCAGCTGACTTTTTCCGCTGTCGCGTCAGTAGTTCCGTGTAATCTGTGCTAATCTGCGTAACCTGTAGATAAATTTTCTTGTTTTTTATGACAGCCACACTGGAGCAAGGTGCTAACGGCCGGCCGCATCGCAGGCTTTCTGCAGTCTGGCCGGACGCTGCGTACCAGGCTGGCAGAACAGGGACGCCGCTTTCTTGAAAGCGATGGTTCTCAAACTGTCAAGGGCCAGCACGGACTGGTCGCCGGTGAGGGTTTCATCCAAACAGGTTTCCGCGCCGGATTCGGCTGCCGGTAGAAAAATATTTACGGTGGTCCCCCTGAAGGGCTCCGACTCTATAGCAATCCAGCCGTTGTGGTTTCTGGCAATGCCGTAAGCCGCCGCCAGCCCCAGTCCCCGGCCGGGCTGTTTGGTGGAAAAAAAAGGTTCGAAAACCCGCTCCAGGGTACGCCCATCCATGCCCATGCCATCGTCAGCCACACTCAAACGCACGTAACGACCCGGGCGGCGGCCCGGCTCTGCCCCGGATGCGTGCTCGTCGATGACGATATTGTCGGCACGGATGGTGATCTCACCGCGACCCGCCAGCGCCTCGCGGGCGTTTTCAATGATGATGGAGAGCATCATCATCATCTGGGTCACATCGGCTTGCACCGCGGGCAGATCCTGGGTTATGTCTATGGCCAGCCGGATGTCGGTTCCAATGGTATGCCGTACCAGGGGCATGGTGCTGTTGATGAAATCGGTAAGGGAAATGTTCTGGGGACGGTATTTGCCGCCCTCGGCATAGGCCAGCAGGTGGCGGGTGAGACGTTCCATCCTGGTGACGGAGTCCCGAATCATCTGCACGCATCGCAGGGTGTCCTCCTGGCCGTCCAGATGATGCTTCAGCAGCTCGAGGTTGCCGGTAATCACAAACAGCGCGTTGTTGAACTGATGAGAAATACCCCCGGCCAGGGTGGCAATGGACTCCATTTTACGGGCCTGCATCAGTCGGTCTTCCAGCCGGCGGGTGCGGGTGATGTCACGCAAGATAGCCACCGCTCCGCTTACATCCCCCTCGGCGTTGACATGGGGGTATAAGGCAATATCCATGTACCGGCGGCTGCGGTCTCCAAAAATGACCCAGGACTGAAAGCGGACCTCCTCACCTTCCAGGCAGCGGTCCACCCTGTGCTTTACATGCGCATCGAACACCTCGGCGCCCAGCAGTTCCCGCAGGGATCCACCCCCCAAGCTCGCCGTGCCTTTACCAAAGGCCTCTGCGAAAGCCCGGTTGACCGTATGCAGTGTGTAATCCCGGCCGATGAGCGACATCAGGTCGCTGGAAGAGTTGACGATGCGTTTGTAGCGTCTCAATTTTTCGGAAGCGCCTTCCCGTTCCCGGATATCACGTAACGTCGCCAGGATGGCCGCCTGGTGATCCCACACGATGGGGGTGGCCGTAAGATCGTGGGAGACCGCCCGTCCGTCCCCATGAATAAAGTCCTGTATAAAAACCCCGCCGTAAATGGCCAGGCGTTCGGTGGGTAACCGGCGGGAATCCTGGGAGGAAGGCATCAGGACACCAAAGGGCTTGCCCACCAGCTCGTCCTGACGGTAGCCCAGCACCCAGTGGGTTGCCGGATTGGCGGCGATTATTTTCATGGTCCGGCTGTCAATAACGATCAGCGCATCCGGGAACCCGTTGAAAACCTGTCGGAAATTATCGCCGTTGGCGCTTTCCCCCGGACACCTGTTTCCAAACATCCTCTCCGCTGCCGCCGCTCCTGATAGGTTTGCAGAAAAACCGGACTGCGACGGTTCCGGCAGCGCCTGCTGGCTGGTGTTTTGTTTCATCGTCTCTTCTGCCTCGCATCTGGTGAACGCATCTGGTGGGTTTCCAGCTTGTAGCGCAATTGCCGGAATGAAAGCCCGAGCAGTTCAGCCGCCCTGGTCTTGTTGTAATCCGCTTCTTCCAGCGCTTCCAGAATGGCTTCTCTCTCCAGACGGTTGATGTACTCGTGCAGCGGCCGTTTGAGACCGTTGGAGCCGTATACATCACCGTCAGGCATTCGGCGATGGATGTCCTGCCCGTCCAGCAGGCATGCCACCACGATACACAGGGCTCTTATGGTTTCGGGGCTGTTTTCAGGCCGGTTGCGGGAGTCCTGGGTCAGCGTGTAAGGGTCCCTTTCCCGGGCAATCTCCCTGACGATGCTGAAAGCTTCCTGTCTGCTCATCTTTACCATGGGCACGAAAAACCTGAATGGGGGGCTTTCTGGTGAGCCGCCGTTGCGCAAATCAAGGGTCGATACAGCAGGATTACAACAATCGTGCCATTTCTGCAGAAGGGGTCGGCGGTTTTTTGCAAAAACCCGCCGCTCGGAGGTGGTAGCATCCGTTTGACGCGCGCAGCGCAAGCAGGGAGGCGGCGCAAACTTCGCATAACCCACTTGAAAAAGTGGGTTTTCTATTCCCAGAAACACTCCCCGCCGTACCGTCGCTTTCCAGGGTGCGGTTTCCACCCAGGCCATTGGTCCGGGGTTTAAAAAGGGTTCTTTCCAACCATCGGTGTTTCATGAACAGCAGGCGGCCATGGCGGGAAGTGGGACCCTGACAATATTTGTCAGAAAACTTGGCAAATTATGACATCCCAACCTGTTCGGCGGCCAATCACCCGCCGGGAGAGGGATAGTCCCCCTGGAACCGTCGCCTCAGGGGTTCATGAGCGCTTCGATGTGATCGGGTTCCACCGGCACATCGGCCATCAGGTCCACGGCACCCTGCTTGGTTACCAGAACGTCTGTCTCGATGCGCACGCCGATGGCTTCCTCGGGTATGTAGATCCCCGGTTCGCAGGAGAGCACCATGCCGGCTTCGAGGGGACGACACCGGTCGCCCACATCATGAACATCCAGGCCCAGGTGGTGGGAGGTGCCGTGGGGAAAGTATTTTTTATACAGCGGCGCATCACTGTCCTGCTCTTTTACCGCCTGGGCATCCAGCAGCCCCAAGGTGATCAGCTCTTTTTCCATCAGGCCTCCGACCTTTTTCTGGTAGTCCTCCAGCACCGTACCGGGGGCCAGCATGGCCATGGCACCTCTGTGTACCCGCAGCACCGCCTCGTACACCTGCCGTTGCCTGGGGGAAAAACGGCCGCCCACCGGCACGGTGCGCGTCATGTCGCCGGCATACCCAGCGTACTCGGCCCCGAAATCCATCAGTACCAGATCACCGTCGCGGCACTGGCGGTCATTGCGCACATAATGCAGCACGCAGCTGTTGGGTCCGGAAGCCACGATACAGGCAAAGGCCGGTCCCCGGGAACGGTTGCGGACGAACTCGTGGAGCAACTCGGCCTCGATCTCATACTCCCACACCCCCGGTCGGATAAACCCCAGCAGCCGCTTGAACGCATCGCCGGTAATACGGCAGGCTTCGCGGATCAGTTCGATTTCTTCAGGTGCTTTAACCACCCGCAGGTGCTGCATGAGCGGCGCCAGCCGCTCGTAACGGTGCAGGGGAAACTTTTCCCGGCACCAGTCTGTAAAGCGCATGTCCCGGGTCTGTACCGGAGAGGCGGCCCGCAGGTGCTCATTGCTGTTCAGGCAGATGGCACCGGACTCCACCACCAGCTGGCGGAAGATACCCTCGAATTCGGAGGTCCAGTGCACCGTCTGGATGCCCGAAATGCGGCGGCCGTCTTCCCGGGTGAGCCGCTGGCCTTCCCAGAGCGCAATCTTATCATCGGTTTTTCTCAGAAACAGCACCTCCCGGTGTCGAGGGTCTCTGGCGCGGGGGCAGAGCAGCAGGATGGTTTCCTCCTGATCGATGCCGGTCAGGTAGAAAAGATCGGGATTCTGAACAAAAGGAAAGGTGCCGTCGGCACTGATGGGCATGACATCGTTGGCATTGACCACGGCGACGCTGTCCGGTTCGAGAATCTCCATCAGCCGGGCGCGGTTGTTCACGAACAGGGCCGGATCGATGTTGGCGTACCGCATTGAATCCTCCGTCTTCATAAAGCAGTTGAAAGTTTCCAGTTAACAGTTTCCAGCTGAAGGAAGGCTGTCCATTTTAAATTGAACCCCCTCCTTCGCTGTCAACTG
>CAYUAQ010000012.1:30447-56262 GCA_964442705.1 uncultured Desulfobacteraceae bacterium | reverse complement strand
GCTGACACCTGACTGCTGACACCTACACAAAAAAGGAGCGAATAAACATGAAAAAGCTGCGCGTCCTCATCGAGTCCCGCCCCTTCTGCGTCTTTGACAACGCCCCCATGGAAAAGCTCCAGGCTTCCGAGGCGCTGGAGATCACCGACATGCGCGGTTCCGGCATCGACAATCCCGACTTCGTGGCCGCGCTCAAGGCGTCCGACGCCGTGCTGTGCGGCAATGACCTCGTGGTCGACGAGGCCCTGTTCGAGATGGCCCCCGGGCTGAAAGTCATCGCCAAGCAAGGTGCCGGCCTGGACACCGTGGACATCGAAGCGGCCACCCGCCACGGCGCCCTGGTCTTTCACACCCCGGGCGTCAACAACCAGGCCGTGGCCGATCACACCTTTGCCATGATCCTGGCCCTGGCGCGCAGGATCATCTACTGCGACACCAGCCTGCGGGAGAAGCGCTGGGAGCACACCAAGATCCTGGGCCTGGAAATCTGGCAGAAGACCCTGGGGCTCATCGGCCTGGGCGCCATCGGGCGCTGCGTGGCCCTGCGCGCGGCCGGCTTCCGGATGAAGGTGGTGGCCTACGACCCCTTCTGGCCCGAGGAATTCGCCGCCGAACACCACATCGAGCGGATGGAAATCGAGGAGCTGCTGCGGGTTTCCGACATCGTCAGCATTCATGCGCCGTTGACGCCCGAAAACCGCGGCATGATAAACGCCCAGAGCCTGGCCCTGATGAAGCCCACCGCCCTGTTGATCAACGCCGCCCGCGGCGGCATCGTCAAGGAGGCCGACCTGTACCAGGCCCTTAAATCCGGTGTCATCGCCGGGGCCGGCCTGGATGTTTTTGAAAAGGAACCACCCAGCGATTCCCCCCTGCTGGAACTGGACAACGTGGTTCTGACGCCCCACACGGCGGCCTTCACCCACGAGGCCATGAACCTGATGAACGTGGTGATTGTCGAAGAGCTGCTGGATTACGTTGCCGGCAAAAAACCGGCCCACTGCGTCAATCCCGATGTCTGGGGAAAAGACAGCTGACGCTTCTCAACGGACGTTCAACCGCAAACCGCTTCATCTTTTAACCGGCCCCGCCGCCACCAGGTAGAGCAGCACCGACTGCTCGTTGAGTCCCAGCAGGGCCTGGGCCTCGTCGTCGTAAAGCGCGCCGATGCCGCAGGCCCCCAGGCCCATGGCGGTGGCGCCCAGGTATACCACCTGGCCCAGGCAACCGGCGCACAGCATGGCATGGCGGTATCCCCGCGGGCCGAACCAGCGATCCAGGCAATCCAGGTTGGCCATGAACAAAACATGCACGGCCGCCTGTGACAGCCACTGCTGGTCCAGGCAGACGGCGGCCATTTTTTCGACCAGCCCCCCCTCCTCCACCAGGCCGAAACGCCGCCGGGCGCCGTCCAGCAGGTAGAACCCCGCCGCCAGCCCCTGGACATTGCCAGCCAGAAATCCCACCGCAAGGGCCGTGGCCGTGGGGTGTCCGGTCAAGTCGTGGCGCTGCGCCAGCCAGACCAGGTCCAGCAGCCGCCCGAACTGCTCCCGGGGCAGGGCTTCACGGACGTAGTTGCGGCGGGAGCGGCGCTTGATAACCGCGGCCGCAAAATCCAGCTCGCGGCTGTCCGCCCGGCCGGTCTCAAAGGGCTGCCACGCGGACGGCGAGACACCGAGCTCGCTGCGCATTTCGCCGGTCGCCTCGTGTTGTGCTTGAACAGTGCACCCGGCCGCGTGGATTTTTTCCATTTCGGGATAAACGATCTCGGCGGCGGACACCCGACTGGCCCCGATGCGATCGTCGGGCAGCGGTGTCAGTTCAGGCTGACCAGAAGGCGCCTTCTCCACCGGGCCCGGGATGGCGCAACAGGCCAGGCAGACCTCCCGGCGGCCGTCGACACCGATGAGGGCATTGATCCCGGCATCGTCGAAATCAGAAGCCGGCAGCCCGGCAAATCCCAGGGCTTTTGGGGCCAGAACCAGGTTGGCCAGGAGGTGGCCGGCATCCAGCAGCACGTAGCGGTAGGCCCGCTGCCGATACTTCCAGGCGCTTCTGAAAAATATTCCGGAAATGAAAAAAGCCGCGGACGGCGGGCTCTCACGCCAGGCAGGCACCAGTGCTGCAATCTGTCGGACCGGACTTTCGGCGCGCAGGCGGGTCAATCGAAATCTTGCGATGTCGTAGTGGTAGACCCCGGTGGGCAGGTCCGGGGATGCGCCCACGGACACGTAAAGCTCCGTGGGGTACAGGGCCCCGGCCGAGGCCACGCTGCGGTAGTAGAAAACGCCGCCGGGGTGACGGCTGCGGGCCGTCAGGCGGTAGGCCAGTGAAAGCATGCGGGCCAGGTCCCTGCGCGTGACAGCGTCCGCGGTCCGGGGTGCGGCCGGTGCGGCGACCGCCTCCCACAGAGACATTTTCGGGGGCTCGGCGCCGGGCTCAGGGAGCGGCAGCTCCTCGCCTGCCGGGTACTGCTTGAACAGCTCCGGCTGATGGACCCAGTCCAGGCGGTGGGGCTGCATGCCGTATCGGCGGTAGCTGGTTTCGAAATGGTACTGCCGGCATGAGTACATGGTTTTCCGTTTCCGGTTCTGGGTTGACGCTCAAGGTCAGTCTTACGTTTCTTTGGCGGCCCTGAATTCATCCTTCAGGCGATAGGATCGCTGGAGGTAGTGGCGAATGCGGGCCTGGGCGCGGCCGTAGACCGACTCCGGCGGGAAATCTCCCCTGTCGTCGGCATCGCCGGCCGGCCGGCCGGTGAGGATTTCGATGCCCTCCTCCACCGCGGCGACCGGGTAGACGTGAAACCTGCCTTTCTTGACGGCATCCACCACCGCCTTTTTGAGCATGAGGTTTCTGACATTGGCAGCCGGGATGATCACCCCCTGCCGGCCGGTCAGTCCCCGCGCCCGGCAGATGTCGAAAAACCCCTCGATTTTCTGGTTCACGCCGCCGATGGCCTGGATGCGGCCATTCTGGTTGACCGAACCGGTGACGGCGATGCCCTGACGGATGGCAACCCCGGAGAGGCTGGACAGGATGGCGTACAGTTCGGTGGACGATGCGCTGTCGCCGTCGATGCCGCCGTAGTTCTGCTCGAAGGTGATGCTGATGGACAGGTTGAGGGGAACGTTCTGGGCAAACACCCGGCCCAGGTAGCCCGACAGGATCAGCACCCCCTTGTCGTGGGTTTTGCCGCTCAGCTGGGATTCCCGCTCGATGTTGATCACGCCCTTTTTCCCCATGAAGGTCACGGCGGTGATGCGCGACGGCCGGCCGAAGGAAAAGCTGCCGATCTGGTATACCGCCAAGGCGTTGACTTGCCCCACTGCCCGGCCGGTGACATCGATCATGACGGTGCCCTCGACCACGGACCGCTGCATCTTCTCCTCGTACAGGTTGTAGCGAAAGCGGTGCTCGTCGAAAGCCTTGCGCACGTGCCGGTCAGACACCGAACGCGCCCCGGCCTTGCGCGCCCAGTAGTCAGCCTCTTTCAGAAGACCGAAAATGGGTCCGAAGCGCAGCGACAGCCGTTGCTGGTGGGCGACCTGTTTCTCGCCGATTTCCACCACGGCCGCCACCCCGCGGGCCGTCAGCGGCAGCAGCCCCTCCTCGCGGCACACACGGGCCACGAAACGCGCATACTGCTGCACGGTCTCGTCGCTGCGATCGACTTCGTCGTCGAAATCGGCCCGCACCCGGAAGATCTTGTTGAACTTGGCGTCCACGTCCTGGATGCGCCGAAACAGAGGATAGCTGCCCAGCAGCACGACCTTCACATCCAGGGGGATGGGTTCGGGCCTCAGCGAGGTGGTGCCGAAGCCGGCCTGGGCGCTCATGTCCTCGATGTGCAGCAGCCGGTTCTGCAGAGCCCGCTTGAGGGCTTCCCAAACCAGGGGGTTCAGCAGCACCGAGGCCATCTCCATAATCAGGTAGCCACCGTTGGCCCGCAGCAGGGCGCCGGCCTGCACCATGGTGAAATCGGTGGTCAGCGTTCCCAGATAGGCCCGTTTCTCGATATGCCCGAAAACGTTCTGGTAGGTGGGGTTGGTTTCGAAGATGACCGGTGCGCCCTTGCTACCCCGCCGGTCTACAAGCACGTTGACCTGGTAGGCGCGCAGCGGATCGCCTGCGGCGGGGTCCGGCCGGCGGCCGGCGGCCGGATCCACCGTGCCGTCGGAGATGAAGCGGTCCACATTCTCGACCATGTCCTGCTGCACCTCGTCGAGATAGGCGATCACATCCGACCAGTCGCCGTAGGAGCGCTTCAGGATGTCGATGCGCCCGCGCACCACGAACAGCGTGGCCTCGGCGGTCAGTTTCTCGATATCGACCTCCAGGGCCTGGCCCAGTTCGGCACTCTGGCGGATGGCGGCTTCGATGTCCCCCTGCAGGCGCGCCATGTTCTTTTCGATGCGTTTCTGCCGGTCTGCCGGCAGGGCTTCGAACTGTTCACGGGTCATGGGTTTTCCGTCGACAAGGGCGATGGTTTTCAATCCCGACTGGGTCTTGTCGATGTGCAGGTCCAGCGATTCGGCCGTGCGGTCCAGAGCGGCGAAGATACGCTGCTGCCGCAGTCCGTATTTTTCCTTGATCCGCGCCACCTGCTCCTGGAAGGATTCCGCCGCCAGGGCCTTGGGCAGGCGGGTTTTGAGATCGCTGACCAGACGCGTCATCTGTTTTTTAAAGCTGCCGGCCTTGCCGGCCGGCAGCGCCACCGGCCGGGGGCAGAACTCGTCCTGGAAATTGTTCACCAGGCACCAGTCGCAGGGCGTTGCTTGCGGGCGCGCGTGCTGCCGGACCAGATCCCGCACGATGGTCGATTTGCCGGTGCCTTCGCTGCCGGTGACGAAGATGTTGTACCCGCAGCTGTCCATGCTCAGGCCGAATTCGATGGCCCGCACGGCGCGTTCCTGCCCGATGACCTCTTCCAGCGGGGCAACCCTGGCGGTATTCCTGAACGTGAACACGCCGGGGTCGCAGGCCCATCTCAGTTCGCCGGCTGCCAGTTCCTTGTGTTTGGCCACGGTATTCTCCTGTTCCATAGCAGCCATTGCAGAAAATAAAGCGTTACTTTAATTCAAGAACTTCAAATGCGTTATTTCCAACAATAATCATCAAGAGGGCATGGAGAATCCTTTAAAGGCCGATTTCCTTGGCCACCTCCCGCATGCCCATGATGACATCGTCAAACAGCTCGTTGAGTTCCACACCCAGCATCTCAGCGCCCCTGGCGATGACCTCGCGGTTGGCACCGGCGGCAAAGCCCTTTTGCTTCCACTTCTTGCGCACGGATTTGGGCTTCAGGTCCATGACGCTTTTGGACGGCCTGACCAGCGCGCAGGCCGTCACCAGGCCGGTGAGCTCGTCGATGGCGTACAGCGTCTTCTCCAGGCGACTACGGGGCTCCACGTCGGTGCACAAGCCCCAGCCGTGGGAAATGACGGCCCGTACGTACTCCGGGGGCCAGTGGTTCTCCTCCAGGATTTCTTTGGTCTTGGCACAGTGCTGATCCGGATACTTTTCGTAGTCCAGGTCGTGGATCAGTCCGATGACGCCCCACTTTTCCTCGTCTTCGCCGGCCTTGCGGGCCATGTACCGCATGACCCCCTCCACGGCCAGGGCGTGCTTGATCAGTGATTCGTTCTGGTTGTACTGTTCGAGCAGTTCCAGTGCATCGGCACGGGTCGGTGTGTAGTCCGCCATAAAACGGTCTCCTTATGGTATCGATGGGGTAAAAAACCTATCAACGAGTTTTTCACAACTCGGGGGGGTTGGTCAAGGGGGGACGGGGCAAAAAAGGCACATCGATTTTGCCCCGGGCCACGGGGAGGTGCGGAGGTGACGGTGTTTCAGGAAATCGCCTCGTCGATGATTTCCACGATATCCTTGACCTGAACCTGCCCTTCCCGGGCCAGGATGCCGTCGCGCAGCATGGTGGCACAGAAGGGGCAGGCCGCCGCCACGGTGGCCGCGCCGCTGGCCAGGACCTCGTCGGCGCGCACGAAGTTGATGCGCTCGCCGATGGTCTCCTCCATGAACATGCGCCCCCCGCCGGCGCCGCAGCAGAAGCCCTTGTCGCGGCTGCGCGCAAGCTCCACCAGCGGCTGCCCTGCGTTCATGGAAACCACCAGGTCCCGCGGCGCATCGTAGATCCCGTTCCAGCGCCCCAGGTAGCACGAGTCGTGGAAGGTCACCACCCCCAACGATTTGCCCGAGGGTACCAGCCGTCCCTGTTTGTGCAGGTCGAAGAGAAACGCGCTGTGGTGCACCACCTCGAAGCGGCCGCCGAACTGGGGATACTCGTTTTTAATCACGTTGTAGCAGTGGGGGCAGCCCGTCAGGATCTTCTTGGGCTTGTAGTGGTTTAAAACCTCGATGTTCTGCTGCATCAGCATCTGGGCCAGGTACTCGTTGCCGGCGCGGCGGGCCACATCCCCGTTGCAGGTCTCCTCCGGCCCCAGGATGGCGAAGCTGACCCCCGCCTTTTGCAGCACCCGCGCCATGGCTTGCGCGATCTTCCTGCCGCGGTCGTCGAAGGACCCCGCGCAGCCCACGAAGTAGAGCACCTCGGCATCGGGCTTGTCGCACATCAGCGCGACGTCCATCCCCTTGGCCCAGTCCGCGCGGGTGTCGTTGGCAAAGCCCCAGGGGTTGGACTGGTTTTCCAGGTTCGTGAAGGTCTCCTGCATCTCCGGCGGAAAGCTGGCCTCCATGAGCACCTGGTACTTTCTGGCCTCGATGACAAGATCGAGGTGTTCGATGTCCACCGGGCAGATGTCCTCACAGGCCCGGCAGGTGGTGCAGGACCACAGCACGTCGCCGGTCACGCCGGAGTCTTCCCGCACGATGGGTGGCACGTCATCGTATTTTTTTTCCAGCAGACGCCGGGCCTGGTCCAGCAGATCCACCTTGAAGTCGTGGATCAGTTCCTTGGGCGACAGCGGTTTGCCCGTATTGCTGGCCGGGCACTGTTCCTCGCAGCGTCCGCACTCGGTGCAGGCGTACAGGTTGAGGACGTTCTTCCAGTTCAGTTCGCTGACCTTGCCCAGCCCGAAGGTTTCGGCCTCTTCGTCTTCGATATCGGTGACGGCGATGGCCTTTTCCCGCTGCAGCGGCTTGAGAAAGACGTTGGGCGCGGCCGCCAGCAAGTGCAGGTGCTTGGAGCCCGGAATGTAAATCAGGAACCCCAGGATGGTCAGGATGTGGATCCAGTAGCAGATTTCAAAGCCGGCCATCACTTTCGAAAGCGGCAGCCGGTCGAGGCCCAATAGGCCCACCAGCGGACCGGAAACCGGAAAGACGCCGTGGTAGTCGAAGCCGGCGTAAGACACCGGCAGCAGGGTCTCGAAGGCGTTGATCAGCAGGAAGGTGACGATGATCACCGAGGTAAACACGATGATCAGGTTGGCATCTTTGCCCATGGTCAGGTAGCGCGGCCGCACCAGCAGGCGCCGGTACAGGGCATAGAGCAGGCCGGGCAGCACCAGCACGGCCAGGATATCGGCCACGAACAGGTAGCCCCGGTACAGGGCGGGGATGGCTGCGCCGATTTCGAGGCTTGGGAAAACGCCGCGGATCATCAGCTCCAGGGAGTGGGGCTGCACCGCCAGAAAGCCCATGAACACCAGCATGTGGGCCACGCCGATGAGCGGCTTGCGTCGAACGTTGCGCTGCCCCAGTACATCGGTGAAAAGCACCTTGACGCGCGCACCGATGTTCCCCAGGTCAAAGTCCCGTTTGCCGGTGACCGCCTTCATCAGGCGGACCAGGTGACGGACCCGTATGAAAAAGGTCCCAAAGGCCCCCACCAGGGCCGCGGCCATCAGGAAAGATTTAACTGCGAGATAACTGTTCATTTTCTCCCAACCAGTCCATTTGTGGAAGTCAGCTGGCCATCAGCCCCACGGCTGCCGTCCGGTTCGAATTCAGCGGCGATGAAAAGGGGCTTTAATGCCTTTGGAAGCGTTTTTCAAGCACGCGTTTTGTTTTCAGCCTTTCATGCGCCTATTTTCCGGATCATAGAGCGGCATGGCCGCCACCTGGGCGGGCAGTTTTTGCCCGAGCACCTCCACTTCCAGGCGGGTGCCGGCCTCCGCCAGTTCAGGCGCCACGTATCCCAGGGCGATGCTCTTCTCGAGCCGGTGGCCGTATCCTCCCGAAGAGGTCATGCCCACCTGGCGGTCGCCCAGGAAAATGGGATTGTAGCCCCAGGGGTCCGCGTCTTCGGCTTCCACCACCAGTGCCACCAGTTTTCGCGGCACGCCAACTTCTTTGATCTTTTCCAGGGCGGCTTTGCCGATGAAATCCTTGTTCCACTTGACGGTCCAGGCGATGTTGGTCTCCAGGGGCGTGTGGTGCACGTTCATATCGGCTTTCCAGGCCAGGTAGCCTTTCTCCAGGCGCATGGACTCCATGGCGTGCATGCCGAACATCCTGAGGTTGAAAGCCTCGCCGGCCTCCATCAGGGTCTGGTACAGGGCAATCTGCTCTTCGATGGGATGAAAGATCTCGTAGCCCAACTCGCCCACGTAGTTCATGCGGTTGACCCGGCACTTGACGCGCCCCACGTATAGCTCGCGGCTGGTACTGAAGGGAAACGCCTCGTTGGAGACATCACCGTGGGCCGCCGCGGCCAGCAGATCCCGGCTGCGCGGGCCGGCGATCACAAAACAGCCCTGGGTGTACGTAAGGTCGGTCATGGATACCGAACCGTCGTCGGGCAGGTTCAACAGCATCCAGTGCTGGTCGTGGCGTTTGCCCACGCTGGCGGTGATGCACAGGTAGTCGCTGTCGGCCATTTTGGTGACCGTCATGTCGCTTTTAAAGGCGCCGTTGTGATCCAGCATGGGGCACAGGGCGATACGCCCCGTTTTCACGGGCACCTTCTGGCAGGTCATGCGGTTGAGCCAGGCCTCGGCCCCCGGTCCGCAGATGCGCGTCTTGGCGAAGCGTGTGAGGTCCAGCAGGCCCACGTGTTCGGACACGTGCCGGCACTCGGCGGCCACGTGCCGGAAGGCATTGGAGCGCCGCCAACTGGGCTTTTCGTAACGGTCGGTTTCTTCCTGTGTGAAATAATTGGGGCACTCCCAGCCGTAGTAGTCGCCGAAAACGGCACCGGCGGCGTTCTGCTGCGCATAGATGGGGCTGGTGCGGTTGGGGCGCGCCGCGTCGCGCCACTCGTTGGGAAAGAAGATGCTGTACAGCCGGGGATAGGTGTCGGCGATCTTTTCGCGGTTGTAGGCCCAGTTGGCCCAGGAACCGTAGCGCCGGCCGTCCAGCTCCCACAGGTCGATCTCCGGCTCGCCCTCCATGATCCAGCCGGCGATGTAGTGGCCGATGCCACCGGCCTGGGTGATGCCGAAGCTGTACCCGCAGGCCAGGAAAAAATTCTTCAGCGGGTAGGCCGGGCCCACCAGGGGGTCGCCGTTGGGCGTGTAGGTGATGGGCCCCACGGTGACGTGCTTGAACCCGCTTTCCTCCAGCAGCGGAAAGCGGAAGATGCCGTGCTCGATGTTTTCCACGATGTTGTCGATGTCTTCGGGCAACTCCTCCTGGGCGTAGTCCCAGGGCACGCCTTCCGGATACCACTGCTGGCCGACCTTTTCGTACATGCCCAGGATGAGGCTGTCCATTTCCTGGCGGATGTAGATGGAGCGGTCCGGGTCACGCACCAGTGGCAGCATTTTTTCGCGGTTCTTGACCACGTCCATGGCCTCGAAGAGGATGTGGGTGTGCCGGATGGCGATGGAGGGAATCTCCAGCCCCACCATGGCGGCCACCTGGGGCGCCCACAGGCCGGCGGCGTTGACTACCCACTGGCAGGTGATGTCGCCCTGGTCCGTGTGCACCACCCACTCGCCACCTGTTTTTTCAATGCCGGTGACGCGGGTGTGGGTATAGATTTTTCCACCGTGCTTGCGCGCCCCGATGGCCATGGCCTGGGTGAGCATGCTGGGGTCCACGTCGCCGTCATCGGGCCAGTAGAGGCCCCCGCTGAGGCCCTCGACGTTCATCAGCGGGTGCAGCTCGGCGATTTCTTCAGGGGTTACCCGCCGCACATCCAGACCCAGGCAGCGGTTCATGCTGTAGTAGTAGCCCAGCTCGTCCATGCGATCGGGGTTGTCGGCCGTGCGGATGGACCCGGTGGTGTGCCACCCTGTAGACTGTCCGGTTTCTTCCTCCAGCCGCTGGTAGAGTTCGATGGACTTCATGTTGACCTGGGTGGCGTAGTAACTGGGATGATAGAAGGAGCAGTTGCCGGCCGCCATCCAGGTGGATCCCGAGGTGAGCTCGTGTTTTTCGATCAGCACCACGTCTTGCCAGCCGTATTTGGCCAGGTGGTACAGAATGCTGGTGCCGATGGCCCCGCCGCCGATGACGACGACCCTAGCGTGTTGTTTCATAGCGATTCCTCCTCTCGCCCTCACGATGTTGTATTTTTACCCGTCCCCTACCTCCAGCCCGCCTGCATGTTATCCAGCTCTTTGATGACGTCCTCGGGAAGGGCCTGTGGGCGGTGCTTCATTTTTTCCAGGGTAAGCTCCCGCAGCCGCTGTTCAAATTTTTTGGCACCGGCGCTCTCCCAGGCACTGAAGACCATGCGTTCAAAAAGTCGGGAGTACCAGACTTCGCGAAAGTGAGCCATGGTGTGGTCTTCCTGCAGGTAGTGTCCGCCGGGGCCGACCTTGTCTATCAAATCAAGCGCCAGGGTTTCGTCGGTCACGGGAATGCCCCGCATATAATGCATCACCATGTCCACTATCTCGTGGGCCAGAACCATGAACTCCGGAGACTCCACCGACCCATGGTCCAGCCAGCCGCTGCAGTCATGCACCAATCCGCTCCCGATAGCGGCGGCCGAAAAAATTTCGCAGGCCGCTTCTGCACCGGCCTGGGCATCGCAGAACTTGGCATCCGTTGAACCGGCCGTTCCGAAAAATGGCAGCTGGTAATACTGTGCCATCTGGGCCATGGCGCCCGTCATCAGGCTCATTTCGATGGCACCATAGGAGAAAACCGTGGTTTTCATATCCATGATGGTGGCAAACGCGCCGAATATAAACGCCGCGCCGCGGTTCACCAGTTGATGCAGGACCAGGCCGCTGAGAGACTCGGCGCCGGCCTGCACGATGGTGCCTGCAAAGGTGGCAGGCGCCGATCCACAGGCCTGGGGTGCCGGGAAATTGATCAAGGGGATGTTGTGTTGCGCACAGTACATGATCTTGTCCACGGCCGGATCGTAGTAGAGCAACGGTGATATCGGCTCCGAATAGTGCACAATACAAGGCGCGCGATCAAAATTTTCTTTGCCGCCGCAGAGCAGCAGCGCCATCTCATGGATATCTTTGACGCTGTTGGTGTCCTTGCAACAGAAAACCAGCGGTTTTTCGCAGTACTGCATGACGTTACGGGCTACAACCCGATCGGCAATATCCGCCGGCACATCGTCGGCCATGCCGATGGTCATGCACCACTGGAATTGGGGTAAGCCGTCGCACAACGCAGCAGTGACCACGGCGTGTTGGCTGTTAAAACGGCTCCGCTCCCCGGTCTCCGGATCCAGGTAGTCGATGCAATCCAGACTGGGTCCGAAAAAGGACTTATCTCGTTCCAGAAAAACGGTCCGCTGCCCGGTGCGTTTTCCCAGAACCAGTCGCGACGGGGCGCTGCGGATCGCGTCTTGGACCATCCAGGAGGGGAATCGCACGCGGTCACCCTGCACACGGGCACCGCAACCGGACAAAATTTCAAGCGCCCGGGGGTGTGTTATTTTAACACCGGTACGCTCCAGAACCTCCAGTGTAGCGGCGTGGATCTGTTCGACTTGATCATCGTTGATGACGCGCAACTGCGGTTTGAAATAAAGTTCGTCGGTGGTCATCCCCATGTTGAGCTCCTTTCCGAGTCCTTGTTTCGATCTTCGGCACCCGGCCATCGGAATGCGAGTCCGGGCGGGGCGTGGGTCGGCGTTGGCAGCGGCGGGTCATGATTCACCCTGGCGCCGGATCAGGCGGGGCGCTTCAATTCCCGGGTGAGGAGCGGCACGATCTCGAAGAGATCCCCGATAATGGCGTAGTCGGAAATTTTCACCATGGGGGCATCCGGATCGGTGTTGATGGCCACGATCAGGCCGGAAGTCTTCATTCCCGCCAGGTGCTGCACCGCACCGGAAATGCCGCAGGCGATGTAGAGTTTGGGGTTGACGGTGCTGCCGGTCTGCCCCACCTGCATGCTGTGCGGCACCCAGCCCGAGTCCACCGCCACGCGCGATGCGCCCACGCAGCCGCCCAGAGCCCGGGCACAGTTTTCCAGGATGCGGTAGTTTTCTCCGCCGCCCATGCCCCTCCCACCGGAAATGATGATCTCGGCCTCGGAGAGATCGGCCGCGCCCTCCCGCGGTTCCAGGATCTGCTTGACCCGCAGCCGCGTGTCCGGGTCGGCCTTTACCGAAAAGGTAACCGTTTCCGCGTCAACACCCGCCGACGACGGGCGAACCGCATTGGGTCGTAGCCCGAAGATGACAGGCCTGCCCACAAGCCTGACGGTGCCGACAGTCTTGCCGGAGTACAGCGGTTTTCTGGCCGTGTTGTCGGCCGGCCGGATCTCGAGACAGTCCATCACCAGAGGTGCATCCAGCAAGGCGGCGGTACGCGGCAGCACCTCCCTTCCCACGGCACTGGTGAGCCCCACCAGGGTGTCCAGCTGGAAATGCGCTACAGCGCCGGCAACAGCACTGGCAAAACGTGCGGGATCGTACCTATCGTCATTGGCTTCAAAGCGGATATCGACGACGGTGTGAATACCCATGGACGACAGTTCTGCAGCGTATTGTTGGGCGCCACCGTCCAACACCAGCGCGAAGAGCCGGTGGTCCTCCCCCCTTGCAGCCGTGATTGCCCCCAGGGTGTTTCTGGTGACGTGGCCCGCCTTGGCCTCAATGATGACGCCGATCTTGCGCATTAGATAACCCGCTCGATTTCCCGAAGCCGCTGCACCAGTTCGCTGACAGCCTCTTCCGGTGACCCCGCAAGCACTTCTCCCCGCCGCTGCTGCACGGCGGCCTGCAGATCCAGCAGTTCCACATGTCCGGCCGGCGCCGCGATGTGCAGTTCTTCGGCCGGCACGGTGTCGATGCGTTTCTTTCTGGCCTTGACGATATCCGGGAAAGTGGGATAGCGTGGCGCGTTGAGCCCCTTGGCCGCCCCCACCACGCATGGCAGGCTCGTCTCCATCACCAGACGCCCGCCGCCCGCCGCTTCGCACTCGGCGACAACCTTGCGGCCTTCGATGACCAGCGATACAGCCGCGTTGACTACCGGCATGTCCAGGGCCGCCCCCAGTCGGAACATGGTCTGGTAGCCCACCGCATCGATGGAGACCCTGCCGGTCAGCACCAGGTCCGGTTCGCCGTCCCGGCGGATGGCAGCCTCCAGGCAGCGGGCGGTGAACTGGCTGTCGGCGCGGCCGCCTGCCACGACCAGCACGGCCCGGTCGGCGCCCATGGCCAGCGCCGACTGCAAGGTCCTGGCGGCCCCTTCCTTTCCCACCGTCACCGCGATCACCTCCGAGCCGGGAGTCCGCTCCCGGACCCTGACGGCTTCTTCCACCGCGTTTTCGTCATAGGGGTTGAGCAGAAAGGTAATGTTCTCGTCGATGCGGCCGCTTTCCATCACCGTGATGGTGGCGGCCGAATCGGGAACATGTTTGACACAGACGTAGATCCTCATGCAGCGTACTAGCCGTTGACCGAAAAGCTGCTGTTGGTGTTGATCTCACGCTTGCGCGAAAAGAAGCCCACGTCGATGGTGCGGCCCGTGTATTTCATCTTGAATTGCAGGGGCTCCCTGTCATGATCGAGGCCCTTTTCGCAGGCCTCGATGAGTTCGGCCATCATGGCGCCGGCCACGGGCGCATTCTTGTACTGGTTGCCGCTGCTGCCGATGGCCATGTAAAAACCGCCGAGATCGGACTTGTCGTACAGCGGAATCCAGTCGTCCGAACAGTCGTACAGGTCGCAGACGCCCCGCGGCTGGTTGGGCACCGGCAGGGTGGGCACGCGCTTGGCCACCCGGTAGCACTGGGCCTTCCACTGGGCTTCGGTGAGCTGGTTGTCCCGGCCGGGCCCGCCCTGGCCGGCGTAAAACTCGTCAGGGTCCACCCACACCTGGGGGTCGCACTCGGGATCTTCGCTGCCGATGAGAAACATGTTGCCCACCTCGGGGCGGTAGTAACAGCCGATGTCGCCGTCGGAGGTGTGATAGCCGTCGTTGTAGTAGTCATAGTCCGCAGGAGAGGGGCAGTGCATGACTTCGTGGCGCAGGGCCTTGGTCTTGATGTTGCAGCCCTCCCACACGCCTTCGGCCATCTGGTTGATCTTGTATGAGTGCGGGCCGGCCACGTTGACCACCACGGGGGCGTCGAACCGTGTTCCGTCTGTGAGCGTAATGCCCACGACCCGCTTGTCCTGGCTGCGGATCTCGCCGACCTCGGCGTTGAAGATGAACCGGCTGCCCCGGGCCTCGGCCGCCCGCATGATGTTGTGGGCCGACAGCATGGGGTCGCTCATGTAGCCGCCCTCGGGGCAGAAGATGGCACCCTCCAGCATGCCGGTGGGTTCGTCATAGAAGCGGGGGTCCTCCGGGCGGCGGACCGGCCAGAATTCGTGCAGGTCGTAAACCGGCACCATTTCATTGATTTTTTCGACCGGCCACTCTTCGTAGGTGACGCCCACCACGTCGTAGTTGTGCTTTACCTTGCGCCAGTCATGGCCCTTGGATTTCAGCAGGATGGAGCCGGTGTTCATGTACCGGGCCAGGCCTTTTTCGTCCTTGACGTTTTCCAGGTAATTTTCCCAGTCCAGCCAGTATTTAAACCCCTCGTAAGCCATGGCCACACCGTCCACGGTGGAGTAATGGGCGCGCACGATGGCACACGATGCCGCCGTGGAACCCATGCCCGCATCGGACAGCTTGTCCACCGACAGCGTTTTGTACCCCTTTTTAGCCAGTTCAAAGGCGATGGGACAGCCGATGACACCGGCGCCGATGATGATTGCATCGTACTTATTCTCCATGATTTTCCTCCTGGTCAGGTTAGATAAATTTTGGGTTGCAGAGCTTCTTCAGGTCCCAGGCTTTCACTTTGAAGGATTTGTCGTGCACACCGGGATTGAAGAAGACGAAGTTTTTTTTGGTCAAGTCGGGATCCATGTATATGGGCAGCGATGTCAAGTGGCCGAAAGGCGGCACGCAGCCCACCTCGCAGCCCACGGCCTCACTGACATCCTCGGGTTTGGCGAAGGAGACCTTCCTGGTGCCCATGCCGGCGGCCGCCTGCTTCCAGTTGACGCGCTTGTCGCCGGGCAGCACCAGCACGGCCAGGGTGCCCTCCTTGGTCTTGAGCACCAGGGATTTTACGGTCTCGGATTCCTGCACCCCCAGCACCTCGGCCATGACAGGATTGGTGTACACGGGCTCATGCTCAACTATTTCATAGGCCACCTTGTTTTCCTCAAGCATCGCAATAATCTTCTCTTCTAAGGTCATGCCGTTTTCCCTTTTTACAGAATACAAATTCTTGTTCTTGCTGACCGCCTTTCAGGTCTGAGGCGCTAACGCAGGCGGTGTCCGTAACCCGATTCGTTTACTTCGTCCATTGCGTCATTAACTCCGTGCAATCTGTGTTAATCCGTGTAATCTGCGGATAAATTTTCTTGATTTTTACAACGGCGTCACGAAGGTAAGACACGCAAAGCACCCAGCCAGGCCGAAAACCTGCGTTCACCGGCAGGCTGCAGGCCGAACTCCGCGCCGGCGGCCCGCACGGCGCCCACCATGCTGCGGCCGTAACCGCGCGAGCAGGTCAGCAGGATGCCGCCGGCATCCGTTTCTCCCCTCTCCAGGACAACGATCTGACAGGGCACATGACTGAAGGGACCCTGCAGCAGAAAAGGCACCGGCGCATCGCCTCCCAGAAAATCCAGTGCGCTCAGTTTTTCAGCCACCCTGAAGGTATGGGGCCCGAACAGGGCCAGAAACACCGTCGCCTCGGTGACGTCGGTGTAGGCAGGCTCCGAGGGCATGTCCGGCGATGCGCCGCTCTTCAGATGCCACACCGAGGCCTGGGTTCTGTTCATGCGGTTTACCAGCAGGCCGCTCTGCAGCGCACACCGCCCCGGCACCTGGGGAATGCCTACACCGCCGGGCTGTATGCCGTCAAGTCGGCCGTCCTGCACGTCCCAGCGGGCCTGATGACTCAGATCCACCAGGCAGGGTCCGTCGCCCTCGTCTTCGTAGCGCAGCACCACGGTCCAACCACCCCGTTCTTCCGTCTCGGCAGCCGTGGCTTCGAACGAAACCGGGGAAAGCCGCCGGACTGCGGTTGTCGTTTCCGTCATAACAGTCGCCTCACATTCTCATGCGTTCGCCGGCGGGATCATAAAAAGGCATGGCCACCACCCGGGCCGCCAGCAGGTTGCCTTCACACTCGTCTTCGAATACTTCCAGCCGGCTTCCGATTTCCGCCAGGGGCGCCTCCACCAGAGCCATGCCCACGGCTTTGTCCAGGGTAAAGCTGCGGCGGGCGGTGCAGACATATCCCCGAATACGCCGGTCCACGATGAGCGCGCCGTCTTTGGGCGTCCGGTGGGCCTCCTCCATTTCGATGCCGACCAGCTTCATGCGGCTGTCATCGTTTTCGGCATGCCGCAGGGCGGCCTCTCCCACGGTCCTGGCTTCGGCCTTATTCCTGGCCCACAGAAAGCCCAGCCCCACATCCAGCAGGTTGGTGCGCTGCTCGGATTCCTGCCCGAGGATGATGTGGCCCTTTTCCATGCGCAGCACGTTCTGGGCCTCGACACCGAAATTGCGGATACCGAACGCCTCGCCGGCCGTCTCCAGCAGGTCCCACAGGGCCTGCATGAGCGAAGACGGCACGTGCAGCTCGAAGGACAGTTCCCCCACGAACCCCAGCCGCATGGCCCGCACCGGGATGGCGCCGCCAGCGGCGGTGAATTCGCGGTAGGCGGCAAAGGGGAAAGCCTGGCCGGATATGTCGACGTCGGCCACCTTCTCCAGCACCTTGCGGGCATTGGGCCCTGCCAGGTTGATGACCCCCATGGCGTCGGTGAGGTTTACCAGGTGGAATTCCCAGTTGTCGTAACGCGTGTGGTACCGGATCCACTCGATGGTGGCGCCGGCCCGGGCCGTCGAGGTGGTGAAGTAGTAGTCGTTTTCCCCCCGTTTGACCACCACGCCGTCGTCGATGACACAACCGTCGTCGTTGCACATGGCCGCGTATTTTATCTTTCCCACGGTCACTTTGGACATGTCGCCGATATAGACGCGCTGCAGCGCCTTTTCGGCATCCGGTCCGTGCAGCCTGAATTTCCCCAGGCTGGAAGCGTCCAGCATGCCCACGTTGTTGCGGACGTTGAGCACTTCTTCGCGGCAGCTGTAGTCATCGGAGAAATAACGCGCCCGGCGCCAGACGCCCATGCGCCGGAACACGCCGCCAGCCCTCTTCTGGGAGTCGTGCACCGGCGTGTGCTTGCACATGTCGTGGTTGCTGCCGGCATAGGCGGCGATGGGCACCGGCACCAGCGGCGGCCGTATGGTGGTGGGGGTGAAAACCGCCGGCGGCTGCGCCTGGCACAGCGCCGTCAGCAGGGGCAGGTTGTGTCCCGGAATACCGCCCTGCCCCGGTCCCGTGCCGGCCGAGGAGAAGCGTTTGATCAACTCGGGAATGTCAAACCCCCTGGCAATGGACTGCCGGATGTTTTTCACGGTGGTGTCTTCGTCAAAGCAGACAAAACTCTTGCGCCCCTTGACCGGCGCGGTCACCAGCTTGCTGCCGCGCTGCGGCCCCGGCAGGTCGTCGAGCCGGCGGCGGGCCTGCGCAACGCTCCCGGCCTCAACCGCATCGCAGGCGGCGGCCGCCTGGATGCCTGCCAGACGGCCGGAGGCCTCGATGCTGGCCGGATCGTGGAATCCCAGCAGCCGGCCGGCCGCAAAAAGCCCCGGCGGCAGTTCCACCGGCAGAAAAGTGCCGGTGTGGGCGTCGTAGCCCATCCGGGTCTGCGCCAGGGTCAGCGGGCCGATGACCGGTGTCAGCCCGGCCGAGGCCACCAGCAGGTCGCAGTCCAACCGTCGGGTGACGGTGCCGTCGATGCTGCTGATGGTCACCTTGCGCACGGCCTTGCACCCGTGGGCCCGGGCGGCCACCCAGCCGGGGATGAAGTCGATGTCCCTTTCGGCCAGCTGGGCCACCAGCGCCGGGTCCTGCCCGTCGTGACGGAGGTCGGCCACACAGGCGACCTCCAGGCCCAGGTCGCAGAGATCCACGGCGGCCTCCAGCCCCAGATCATGGCCCACGCTGAAGACGGCCTTTTGTCCCGGCATCAGGCCGTAAGTACGGGCCAAACGCTGGGCGCAGGCGATCTGCATGACGCCTGGCCGTTCGTTGTTTTCAAACAGCAGCGGCCGTTCGATGCACCCCGTGGCCACCACCACGTTGCGGGCGCGAATTTCGATGTAGCGGTAGTCAAAGGGGTCTTCTCGGCCGCCCGTTTGGAAAGCGGTCACCAGGTTGTTGCTGTACTGTCCCACCATGGGTGTGTGGGTGAACACCCGGATGCCGCCGTTCTCCATGACCCTGTCAGCCAGCTCCCGGCCCCGCTGGTAAAGCGGCCTTTTTCCCGCATCAAGCGCCGTGCGGTAATCGAAACAGCCGCCCAGCCACGGCCTGGCTTCCAGCAGGATCACACGCAGGCCCTGTTCGGCAGCGGCCAGGGCGGCAGCCATACCTGCGGCACCGCCGCCGATGACACAGACATCGGCATGGGGATAGAGCTCATCGCACCGGCCCCTGTAGGTGAAATCCGGTGAGATGCAGCCGAGGCCGGCGGCCTTGCGCACCTGCCGCATGGCAAAGGGCCACAGCCTGGCCGGCTTGTGCAGGGTGCGGTAGTAGAAACCAGCGGGCATCAGCCAGTCGAGCTTGTCCATGAACGCCATCAGGTCAAAAGCGGCGGAGCCGACCACGTTCTGCTCCCGCACCTGCATGCCCTCCTTCAGCAGGGTGTTTTCGGTGCGTACGTTGGGAATGCCGTCAACCTGCATGCAGGTATTGCTGCACTCGCCGTCCAGGCTGTACAGCCCGCGGGGCCGGTGATATTTCAGGCTCCTGGCGAAAACACGGATGCCGTTGGCAAACAGGGCCGTGGCCACGGTGTCTCCGGCAACGCCCTGCAGGGGCCGCCCCCTGTACTGGAAGGCCAGAGGGGAAGCGGCATCGATTCTCAGGGTGGGCAGTCGACTGAGCCTGTTCATACGCCCTCCTCCGGCGCTGGCACTTCTAGGTTGGCGACCGTATCCCGGAATATGGTGAACCAGACGCCGCAGCCGTCCCGGTGCACCCACCACTCCTTCTGGACACCGGCCGCACACCTGTTCAGGTGTACATACCCGAGCCAGTCGCGCGGAGATAGTTTCCGCTGCTCGGGCCGCGGCCCCTTGTCTTCTCCGCCGTAACGGAATTCGTAGCCGTTGCGTTTTCCGCAGACAGGACAGGTGATCGTCAACGCCATGATGCTTTCTCCTGCTGAATACCGGCCGGAGACTGACCCCGGCCGTCCCCGGCAGCCGGGTTCAGTTGTCCGGGGTGTAGTTTACCAGTGCAGCGGTTTCTCCCATCAGGCGATGCTGTTCGTACCGCCTGAGGGCGAAAGGCTTGAGTATTGCCGGGCAGCGGCCCTCGGCCATGAACCGGGCCATGTACTTGCCCACCGCCGAACAGGATTTGAAACCGAAGTACCCCCAGCCGCAGTCCATATATAGCCCTTCTATGGGGTCGTTGCCGTCCATGATGGGCGCCATGTCTGGCGTCATGTCGGCCAACCCGGCCCAGGTTCGCATGAACCGGACCCCGGCCAAGCACGGCAGGATCTCGACGAGGGCCTCGGCCTGGTGCTTGACGTAACGGGCGGTGTTCTGCGTGGTGTAATTGGGCCAGGGATCCATGTGGGCGCCGGTGGCGATCTCCCCTTTCAGTGTCTGGTTGGCATACACGTGGTAGGCCCCCGAAGAGATGACGTGATCCAGCAGGGGCTTGAGCGGCTGGGTGACCATGGCCTGAATGGTCAGCACGCTGATGGGCAGCCGTATGCCCAGCATCCGGTTTATGATGGCGGCCGAGTATCCGCCGGCCGAAACCAGCACGCGGGGGGTCAGGATTTTTCCTCGACTGGTATTCACGGCCGTAATTTTACCTCCGTGGGTTTCGATTCCGGTGGCCTCGGTGTGCTGGTGAATGTGCACTCCCAGCTTGTCCGCTCCTTTGGCCAGCCCCCAGACCACGGCGTCATGGCGCACGATACCCCCGGGCGGGTGGTACATGGCGCCGTGGATGGGATAGGTGATGTTGTCCGAGATGTTCAGCGCCGGCATCATTTCCTTGGCCTGGCGGGCATCGATGAGGTGGCTCTCGACCCCGAGGAATTGGGCCGTGGCGATGTTCATGCGGGCCGCATTGACGGCCGCCTCGCTGTGCAGCAGGTTCAGGTTGCCGCAGTTGTTGAACATCAGGTTGAAATCCAGTTCTTTGGTCAGCACCGGCCACAGATCCAGGGCTTCCTTGTACAGCGGTACGTTTTCCTGGGTACGCTGATTGGCTCTCACAATGGCCGTGTTTCTTCCGGCGCCGCCGAAACCGATGTGCCGCTTTTCGACGATGGCCACATCCTGCATGCCGTGCCTGCTGGCCAGAAAATAGGCGGTTGCCAGACCGTGCAGCCCGCCGCCGATGATCACCGCTGCATAGTTGGATTTGAGTCGTGGCTTTGGTGTCCAGAAGGTTTTTTTTCTGCCGAACATTAGGGCTCTCCCCGGTTAGTGGCCATGGGACGCTGCCGTGTTGAAAAACTGCCGAAAACACCCCTCATTAAAATGTAACTGATTTATGCAAAGTGTAACAATATATGTCAACCATTAATTTAAAAAACACTGCCGACAGGGGCGCCATGGGGGTGAAAAGCCTACTCATAAGTGCGAAGGACGCGCACGGCCTTTCCCATTTCGGTCCGCTGAATGGTGCCGGGCGGTACAAGCCGCACCAAGGCCTTGAAATTAAGCTCCTCGCGGATACGGGCGGCGACTCTTTTTTTCAGCCCCGCCACGTCCTCCGGTTTGATCATTTCCCCCTGCTCCACGGTAATATCCAGATGCGTGTACGGTGAAGGGTGGGACAACACGATCTGAAACTCCCCGGTCACATCCGGGACCAGGGATTCCAGTACCCGCGCCACGCCGTTGGGAAAGACATTGATACCCTTGACATGCAGCAGATCGTCAGTGCGGCCGATGACCCTGAAACGAGGTCCTGTCCGCCCGCAGGCACAGCGGCCGACACCCAGGATCTGCAGGAGATCGGAAGTGCGGTACCGTACCAGCGGCTGGGCCTCCTTGGCCAGGTGCGTCAGAACCATCTCCCCGGTGACACCTTCTTCGATGGGCAGATCCTCACCGCTTTCGGGATCGATGAGCTGCAGCAGAAGGCTCCCTGTGGCCAGAAAATGCAGTTCGTAGTTTTCCCGGCAGACCGAGGCGAAATTGCACAGCACATCCGATACGCCGTAGTTGGCGTTCTGGGCCGTCATACCCCAGGCATCCTCGATCCTCTTGCGGTAGGCCGGGTCGTCGAGTCCCGGCTCTCCCCCGAACAGCCCCAGCGCAAGTCCCAGTTCCCGCGGCTCCATGCCCAGTTCATCACGTACGACACGCTCCAGGTATCTGGGGTAGGAGGGGGTGGAAGACAAAACGGTTATGCCGGCCTCCCGGATGACTTTTACCAGTTGCCGCGAATTGCCCACCCCGAAGGGGAAAACCGTCGCCCCGGTTGTTTCCAGGTTGATGTGATCCGTCAGTCCCCCCATCCAGAGCTGGTAATTGAGACAGTGAACGACACGGTGATGGGGCCGCAGACCCGCAGACCAGAAGGACCTGGCCCCACAGTCGTGGGTCATTGCCAGGTCGGCCATGGTCAGGGCCGTGTAAACGAAGCGCCCGGTGGCGCCGGAGGTGCGGTGGACCCGGGAAACCTTTTCCGGCTCGCAGGCCAGGAAGTCCCCGAAAGGCGGTTTGCGTTCCTGGGACTCACGCAGTTCCACCTTGGTGGTGAAAGGAAGTGCGGCAAGATCCTGAACGTCTTTGACAGCTTCCGGTCCAACGCCTGCTTCAGCCCATTTCCGGCGGTACATCTCGCTGGCGGCCGCCACATACGCCATTTGTTTGAGAAGCCTTTGGCGCTCCAGACGGCGTTGCTCGCCCGCCGGCAGGGTTTCCATTTCAGTGTTCCAGTACGATCTTTCCACACCAATTACTCCTGCTTCTTTTTCATCTGTGCAAGGCGGCGTGCCACGTACTGCTCCTGACGCTGTGCCTGGGTGCAGATGAGGAGGTGGCTGGCCTCAATCTCCAGGGTCTGTTCGAAACCGGCATCGAGGCCCTGGTCTATTGCGATGCGCGACAGCCTGAGTGCCAGCGGCGAACGGCCGGCGATCTTTTTAGCCATGGCAAGGGACGTCTCCATCAAGCGCGAGTCCGGCACAACCTGGTTGGCAAGCCCCACGGCGCGGGCCTCTGCGGCGTCGATGAAGTCGCCGGTAAAAATCAGTTCCTTGGCCTTTCCCAGTCCCACGATCTGGGTCAAGAGCTTGGTGCCGGCCGTGGTGACGGTGAGACCCACGCCGGTCTCCGGAAAACCGAACACGGCGCTTTCGGCGGCGATCCTGATATCGCAGCTCATGGCAAACTCGCACCCGCCGCCCAGGGCATAGCCCTTGACCGCGGCGATAAGCGGTTTCCCCAGTTTCATGACCAGCCGCTGGATCTCCTGGAGCCGATTGGTTTCCTCCATCCAGGCGGCCGTGTCTTTGCCCGCCGCCGTCTCCTTGAGATCCTCGCCGGCGCAAAAGGCGCGCCCGGCCCCGGTTAAAACGATAACAGCGGCCTCTACGTCTTCACGCGCCGTTTCCAGTTGGTGCATGAACGCCCGGAGCATGTGGACGTTGATGGCATTTAATCGGTGAGGGCGGTTCAGGGTAATGATGCCAACCTGCCCTTCTCTGTGGTACAAGACTGTATCTGCACTCATGTGTCCCCTCGAGAGCCTGTCATCATATCTTATTGTTTATTTTCCCGGTAGCCGATCATGAACATCCAGAATTTCCCCCAGGGCTTGTAAAGATACCGGTAATACAGTGAGGCCACGCCGCCGGGCAGATAGATCATCACCAGAATCAAAATGACACCGTAGATCACCAGATGAAGCCCCGGCAAATTGGAAGCGCCGGACCGGATCAGCTCCATGGCGATGAGAAATGGAAAGGCGAGAAAGGCACCTCCCCACAAAGAGCCTCTGCCGCCGATATAGACCACTGCGAGCACTTCCACCGTCTTGGAAGTGTGCATCAGGTCGGGCGTCAGTATTCCCATGTAGTGGGCGTAGAAACCGCCCAGCCAGCCTGCTATGGTGCAGGAGATGGTAAAATTGACGATCCGGTAGTAGGTGGGGTTCACCCCTGAAGTGCGGGCCGCCTCCATGTTCTGGCCAATGGCCTTAAACGCCAGCCCCATCTTGCTGCGGGTAACCCAGCGGCAGACGACGTAAACAACCAGCAGCATGCACAGCATCACGTAGTAATAGGGCAGGTTGGAGCTGGTATCGAACAACCTGGACACCCGAAGTCCCAGCGGACCGCGTGTCAGCCAGACCATTTTAATGGCCAGACCCATGAGGGCCAGGCCGATGAACCACGCCATGACGGCCGCAAAGATGCCCCGCAGGCGCAGGGTCAAAAGGCCCGTCAGAAAACCCAGGGTGCCGGAAGCCAGGGCTCCCACGAAAATGCCGACCCATGGCGTGAGCCCGGTTCTTACCGCCAGGATGGCGGAAGTGTAGGCACCCAGACCCAGAATGGCGGCATAACCGAAATTCACGATGTTGATGAACCCGGCCGTTAGGTCGAACGCAATGGCCGAGGCCGCGCTGAGGGTGATGATGGTCAGCCAGCGAAGCAGGTACTGCTGATTGAAAGGCGGTATGAACGGCAGGGCCGCCACCAGTATCAGAAGCAGGGCACCTAGTGGGGTCAGGCACAGCCGGTCCAACGCTCTGCTCAGAAAGTCCATTTCTTGCTTTTGGACACCAGTTTTCATGCGCGCTCTCCTACTGATCCAAGACGCCCCTGACTTCCGAACCAAAGACGCCGCTTGGCTTGAAAATGAGTACCAGAATGATGATCACTGACGGAACCACAAACTCCCAGCCGGCACCAATGTATTCAAGGGTGAGCACCTTGAGCAGCGACACCATAAAGCCGCCGATCAAAGCGCCCATGACATTTCCCAGGCCCACCAGGATGACCACGAACCAGGCCATATAGAGGGGCTCAAGACCTACGGAAGGGTAGGAAGGGTACATGAACAGCAGGCTCGCCCCTGCCACTGCCGCCATGGCACAGCCCAGGGCCATGGTCAAGACCATGATCAGGTCCAGGTTGATTCCCACCATCAAGGCACCCATCTCGTCCTGGGACACGGCCCGGATGGCCTGCCCCGTCCGGCTGTATTTCATGAAGGCCCAGAAGCCGGTGACAATTACCAGCGATAGGATAAACGCCATCACCCGATCGATGGACATGAAGACGCCCGCGATGGACACGACACCGGTCCAATACCGGGTAATGCCTTTAAAATCCGTTCCAAAGAGCAACTGGTGACCGTTTATCAGGATCACGCTGATGCCCACGGTGAGCAGGAAAGAATTCATGACCCAGTTGGCCCGGCTTCGTTTTCTGAGAGGACTGAAACAGACACGCTCGGTGATGGCCCCTGCCACGCCGCCGGCAAGCGTCGCCAGGATCATGGCAATAAACGGCGCCACCGTGGACAGAAAGGCATTCGGGTGGGCCTCCAGATATCCCTGCAGGGGCGTGATGACATAATAGGCGGTCAGTCCGCCGATCATGAAGTACTCGCCGTGGGCAAACTGGGCAATATTGAGAACACCCAGAATAATCGCGAGCCCCATGGCCACCAGGCCCAGCATTCCCCCGGTTACGATGGTATTCACCAGGATATAGGGTCCGCGATCCCATGTTCCCAAGATCATCAGGATCACGGCGATGCTCACTGTTATCCCGCCGGCGGATTTCAACCATGCCACGAGACTCTTAAAAAATGAGTTCTGCATTTCATCCGTCCTCTCTCTACCCCGAGGCTAGACACCCAGAAAAACTTTCCGCACGTGGGCGTTGTGGGCCAGTTCACCACTGGGGCCCTCCAGCCCGATTTGTCCGTTTTCCAGAACATAGCCCCGATCTGTAACCGCTAAAGTCTTGGTGACATTCTGCTCCACCACCAGAATCGTCTTGCCCTCTTTCCTGAGGGTGTCCAGAGATTCGAAAACCTGGTCCGTCAATTGGGGCGCCAGGCCAAAGGAGGGCTCATCCACCAGCAGGAGCTTCGGGTCCGCCATCAGCGCGCGGCCGATACCCAGCATCTTGCGCTCCCCCCCGCTCAATGTTCCGGCCAGTTGTTCCCGCCGCTCCTTCAGCCGGGGAAACAGGTCATAGGCGAAGTCCAGGAGCCTTTTCTTGGTACTTTTCTCCCGTATCGTGTAAGCCCCCATCATCATATTTTCGTGCACGGTCATGTTGGTGAACAGATTCATTTCTTCCGAAATAAAGCTGACGCCGAGCTTGGTGACTTTATTGCCCGGCAGGCCGCTGATGTCTTTGCCCTCAAAAAGAATCTG
>CAYUAQ010000012.1:0-30437 GCA_964442705.1 uncultured Desulfobacteraceae bacterium | reverse complement strand
CCGCTCATGGGTTTGAGCATGCCGGCTATCGTTTTCAATGTAGTACTTTTGCCGGCCCCATTGGGTCCGATCAGGCATACATATTCGGCCGTGTTGATTTTGAGGGATACATCTCTCAGTATCTGGAGAAAACCATATCCTGCATTCAGGTTGTTTATTTCCAACAACACTTCTTGCCTCCATTCTCTAGTACAGTAAGATCAAGGAGCTCACGGGCCGTCGGCATCAATGACGCTCGGCAACGCCTGGAGGGGTTTCTTCAGTGTGCCTTTCCAAGATAGGCTTCTGTGACCTTGGGGTCCTGCGCCACTTCCCTTGTCGGTCCTTCCGCGATCTTCAGGCCGAACTGAATCACCACCAGCCGATCGCACACATTCATAATCAACTGCATAATGTGCTCAACCATGAGGATCGTCACACCCGTTGCCTGTATTTTGCGGATGATCGTGATGATGTCTTTCAGTTCGGCCTCTGTAAGTCCGGCGGCCAGTTCATCGAGAAACAGGAGTCTGGGAGAAGAGGCAAGTGCTCTGGCCAGGTCCAGCCGCTTCAGCTGAACCGTATTCAGATTCTCCGAAACCGTATTTTCCGGCGCTGGAAATTCAACGAACTTCAGCATGGCGCGGCTGTGCTCCTCCGGATCGCTCACGGTTTCCCGCTTGTTTCCGAAAATCGTGGCCGTCATGACATTCTCCAGCGCGGTCATCTTTGGAAAAGGCCGGGGAATCTGGAAGGTCCGGGAAAGTCCCCGGTGACACATCTTCTCCGGCACCAGGCCGGTGGTGTCTTCCCCGGAAAACTTGACGGTTCCCGAAGTGGGCGGATTCAGCCCGGCAATGGCGTTAAGGAAAGTGGTCTTTCCGGCACCGTTGGGCCCTATGAGGCCGACGATTTCCCCCGCATCCACGTGCATGGATACTCTGTTGACAGCCGTCAGTCCTCCAAACTGCTTGGTTACTTCTATGGTTTCAAGGAGGCTCATGAATTTCACCAATGATTAGCGTTCGATGCATCCTGATAGAGGAGTACAGGACAGCCGCTCGGCCGGCCTGTACCCCCTGTTTAGCCGCCGCTTCTTAAAAGGCGGCGGATAGACCACGCCGCCCCCTGTCTACATGGGAGGCGTAAAGTCCTTCTCCTTCATAGATTCTGGAAAAATAATGGAACTTTTGCCGTTCTCGTACTGGATGACCGGGAAGAAGTAATGGTTCGTGTCCACCACGGGATCGGGTGAGGTCTCGTTCGTGAACTTGTACGCTTTCATCAGGATCGAGCCGTCTGCTTCCGTGAACGTCAGTTTGCCGGTGTTGACCTCGTCCACAATGACCTTGTGGATGTCTTCGCTGGTGATCTTGCCGTACTTCTCCAACGTGCGCTTGAGCACCTTGACAAAGAAGTTGAAGCCGTCATAGGACAGCCCGGATGCCGGGGCCGAAGGCGTATACCCGAACTTGGCCTCTTTGGCTTTGGCGAATTCCTTGGCCGCCTTGGATCCGAACTGCGCCTGGACATCGATGACACCGTTTGACGCCTTGCCGGTCAGCTTGTACCACTCGCCGACCCAGGAGAGCCCGTTGGCGAACAGCAAGGCCTTGAGGCCGACTTCCCGGTACTGTTTGACCAGGCCGGTCATGGAGGGTGCCGATGTGGTCGTGCCGCCCACAAAGGCCACACCGGCCTTTTTATACTTGGACAACATCGGGTAGAAGTCGGTCTGGGTCAGGGCAAAATAATCCTCGGAAGTAATCTCCCAGCCAGCTGCCTTGAGTGCATTTTTGAGGTTTTCACCGGCGTTGCGCCCCCAGTCCGTGTCCTCGCCGAAAATGGCCGCCTTCTTTGCCTTGGGTTTCCAGACGCCGTTTTTGATGGCCCAGCCCATGAAGGCTACGGATTGCCCGGCTTCCAGCTTTCCGGGCACCGGCCAGAACTTGCAGCTCCAGTAGCTGTATTTCTGGGGATCGGAGCGCCATTTTTTGACCACCAGTTCGGCCGCGCCCATTCCTGCCAGCCATGGCACCTTGTACTGTGCAGCCAGATCCATACAGGCAATGGCCACCGAGCTGTGCCAGTTGAGGCAACCCGCCACAACGCCTTTGCGTTCAATGGCTTCGGCAAAGGCATTGGTGGCCTTGGCCGGGTCGGACTGCGAGTCAATCCAGACCGGGACGATCTTGTAGTCGCCGACCTTGCCGCCTATTTTTTCCAGCGCCATGGTCACGGAGTCCTTGAATTCCTTTCCAGACTTTGCGGATGGACCGGTGAAGGGACCCATGACACCGACTTTCAAGACCTTCTCCGCCGCCCCCACAGAAGAGGTGAAAAGAAAAAGTGAAGCCACAATTGTGATGATCATGAATAAACGCGTTTTACCTGCCATGTTCGCTCCTTTCTTCCTAAGTCATGAATATAAAAAGCCGGGTGCTCAGACACCCAGCACCTCCCGTGCGAATCGAATGCTTCGGACCACCGCATCATATTCCCGGCGACGCGCTTCCTGTACGTCCGCCGTTCCAGGGTCGAACGCTATCTCCAGCTTCAGCCGATTCATCTCCAGTTCTGCCCCATGCCGTGCAGGTGAAGGCTGTACGTATGCAGACCGAGCAGCACCGCTTCCTCCTTTCATCGTCGTGGCAACATGGTGTTACCCCCCGGCCATGGGGCCCAACAGACCGATGTGGGCATCGCCAACCAGGATCTGCGTCTTTTCCACCCGCTTGCCGTCCACGGTAACCACCATGACCAGCAACGGATTGATGCCGGCATGCATCAAAACGTCATACACCGCAACCGGTTCCGGCATGTCGACGATCACCTGCGGGGGGAAATCCGTCAGGATGGCCCTGAGCCCCCCTGACAGGTGAAGCGTGAACCTCATTTTCCGGCTGCCAGTGCCGCCGCCACATCGGCCAGACCCGCGCGGTGCAGCGTTTCGGCCGTGGGAATCCCGCTGCTGTCCCATCCCCGGGCCGCATAGTATTCGTCCAGCAGGGTGTCCAGTTCGTCCATGGAAAAACAATGACCCTCGTTGGGGCCGTCCGGAACCGGCTCCTGATAAAACCGCGGCGGAGGATAATCGAATTTGCGCCCGAACCCCTCGATCTCCCGCACCGAAAATGCGCGTGTAAGATGCCAGATGCGTTCGGAAACCGCCAGGAGCCCATCCCAGCTCATCTTCCGGCCGGTTACCAGGAAAAAAAGCTCCTCGTAATTTTCCACCTCGAAGCCCAGCTCCATGTACTGGAGTCGACAGATGCCGAGACAGTCGAACAGAGGCCGGATATGCTGAAGCTCGATGACCCGGCCCGCTTTTCCGGACACGGTCGCCTTGGGCAGCTTGGTTTTGCTCCCGCCCGCCGAGATCAGGTCATGGACGCTGGCCGCCGACCCTGCGACATCGTGCCCCAGGGCCCAGGCGCGGTTGTGGTGCGCCCCAACGTCTGCGGTCATGTATGCCAGCATCATGCCGGGCGCGTTGCGGGACTCGTATCCCGTCCACTCCAGCCCCTTGACATGAATGGCGAAACTTTCGGACCCCTGGCCCACCCGGGCGGAGGCGCGCATCACGCCCTCTGCCAGCAGGTTCCCTATGCCCTCGCGTGCGGCCATTTTTTCGAGAAGATAGACCACCGATTTCAAATCCCCGAAGCGGATCTTCCGGCCGACCTGTTCTTCGGACAGGATTCCCCTTTCGAAACACTCCATGGCCCAGGCGGCGACCCCGCCTGCCGAGATGGTGTCCAGTCCCAGCTCGTCGCAGACATAATTGGCATAGGCCACGTCCTCGATGGAATCCATACTGCAGTTCCCGCCCAGAATGGCAATGCTCTCGTATTCCGGCCCCTCCACGGTGACTTCACCCAAGCCGGTTTTTGCCCGGCCGTATTTTCCGCAGGGCGTCGGGCAGCAGAAGCAGCCCTTGTCGGTGATCTTGAGGTGTTTCACGACGGCCCGGCCGTTTATCTTCTTGTACCCGGGGAAAAAGGAAGTCTGAAAGTTGCGCGTGGGGAATGCGCCTACTTCGTTCACCCAGTCCGTAATGCCCGCGGTTCCCTCGGGTGTCCAGCCGGCAAACCCCGGCTTGGCCTTCACCTTTTCATAGGCCTGGCGGCCCCTTTCGTAGAGACGGTCCACGTCGAAAACCGGAAGCGCACCGGTCCCCTTGACGGCCACCGCCTTGAGATTTTTGGAACCCATGACAGCGCCCACACCGGTACGGCCGGCCTGACGGCCGAAGTCGTGGGAAATACAGGCAAACCTGACAAGGTTCTCGCCGGCCGGGCCGATGGTGAGGATCTTGAACCGGTCTCCCAGTTCCCTTCTGAGTTCTTCCTCGGCAGTGATGGCCCCGTGTCCCCAATAGGCGTCGGCGGGTCGCAATTCCACCGTCTCGTCTTCGATGAAGAGGTAGCTGGGGCGCGGTGCCCGGCCGGACAGGACCAGGATGTCGTATCCCGCGTATTTCAAGGCCGGGCCGAAATGCCCGCCCATGTTGGAATCCGCATAGCCGCCGGTGGCCGGGGACTTGGTCCCGAAATGGGTTTTGCCGCTGGCCGGCACCAAGTGACCGGACAAGGGACCGGTGGCGATGATGAGCCGGTTCTCCGGGCCCAGCACGTCCGTTCCCCGGCCGATTTTTTCCCACAGCAGCCTGGCCACAAAACCACGACCCCCGATGTAGTCCCTGGCCAGATACTCCGGCAGCGGTTTCTTGGCTGTCCGGCCGCTCGTCAAGTCCACCTCCAGCATGGTTCCGGCATACCCAAAGCGCATGTCACGCACCTCCGTCCATGACGATGGCCTCTCGCGGGCAGATTTCCACACAGGCACCGCACAGCGTGCACTTGATGGGTATCTCCAAGCTTGAGTGGACAACCATGACATCGCGGGGGCAGGCCTCGACACATATCAGGCAGCCGGTGCACAAATCCGAATCGACGAGATAGATGTTCTTTTCAAGCCCGATGGCGTCCACGGGACAGACCTCCGCACAGGTCCCGCACTGGTCGCACAGATGCAGCCGGTAGTCTCCCGGCGCCGGGAACCTGCCTTCCACGCCGAGGGCCGCTTTGGCCGGGTTCACTTCCCTGAAGTTGGCGAGGGCACAGGCCAATTCGCAGGCCCTGCACCCCGAGCACCGTTCGTGAATGGCTCTCAACGCTACTATAGAAATCTCCCCTGTCAGCCGTTGATGATTCCGCAAGAAGTCAGCGTGTCTCGCTTGCGCATGACTTTTTGCACGTTTATCAGCCTTTGCGTTTTGCCACGAACTTGGCCAGATCCCTTTCAATGCCGGGATCGATGTCGGGTTTCGCATAGTTCTCCAACCGCTGCTGCAGCCAACCGGCCGCCTCCTGATCAAGGCGACGGCCGCCAGATGCCTTCCATGTGTCGTAACTCTGCCGTTTGATGAGATCGGGAATGAAAAACTCGGTGCGACAGAGCTCATAGGTCTTTGGGTGGGTCAGATACTCCCCTCCGATCCCCACTTCCTTTATCATGGCCACATCGATAGCCTCGTCACTCAGGTCGATGGGTCGGTGCATCTTTTTGACCATGCCGCAAAGTTCCTCGTCGGCTAGGAACTTCTCGAAACTCATCTCCACGAAAGACCCCAGAATACCGCAGGCATGCAGCACGAAGTTTATCCCGCTGCGGATGGCGGTAAAAAGAGACATGGCCGATTCCATGCCGGCCTGGATGTCCGCGAAATGAGCGTCGGTCAGGGCGCCACCGCTCCGTGAAGGCAGGTTGTAATACCTGGCCATCTGGGCCGTGCCGGCAACCAGCACGGCATTTTCCACTGCGCCTATGGCCAAGGCACCGGTCTTCATATCCATGGGACAGGAGGTGCCGCCGTAGAGGAAAGGGATGCCGGGATGTACCAGCTGGGCAAGGGTCAGGCCCGCCAGCACCTCGGCATTCTGCAGTGCCAGCACCCCGGCCAGGGTCACCGGTCCCGAGGACCCTGCCATGACCAGGCTGGCAACCAGGATGGGCTGGCCCGCGCGGGCGAATTCGATCAAGGAACCGGCCATCTCCTCCGCATACTGCAGGGGTGCGATGACGCTGATGATGGGCAACATGACGGGGTCTTGCTGGATGCGCTCTTTTCCGCCAAAGACGATGGCCGCCATTTCGACTGCATCTGCCGAAGCCTGCCGCGACAACGGGCTTCCCATGAAGGGACGATCGCACAGCGTCAGGCTGGAAAACATCATATCCAGATGAGCGGTCTGTGGGGGCAGCTCCGATGGCTCCACCATCAAGAAACCATTCATGTCGAGATACGTCGAGGTCTGCACGAGTTTGCAGAAATTGTTGTAGTCCTCGAGGGTGCCCAGCCGCTTCTCCCCCTGCGGGGTGATCACGAAGGGTGCCCCGTAGCCCGGGACCAGCACGAAATCATCCTCCCCGATCCAGACGGACCGCGCCGGGTCGCGTGCCTTCAGCTGGAAACGGGAGGGGGCTGCCGCCAGGGCGTCGGCGACCATTTTCTCAGGGATATGGACCACGTCGCCTTCCACTTTGGCGCCGTGCTTCCTAAATATTTCCAGGGCCTCTGGCTCGTGGAAGGCCACCCCCACGTCCCTGAGAATCTCCATGGCGGCGTCATGGATACGGGTCATCTCTGCTTTCGTGAACGTCTGCAACCGGTCAAACATCGTTCTTTACCTCTCAAGTGGCATGACGCACTGAAGGCCGTTGGCAGCCGGCGGCACACGAAACTGGCCTGCCAGGTTTGGAAGCATACCGGTAAACAGCGGGATCTTGGAGACCTTTTTTAATGCCCACTCAGGAAACTGCCACCTCCCAGATCGATCCCTTCCGCGTACCTGCTCGGCCGCAATAGGTTGTCCCTGTTGTCCATCTTGCCCGTGATAAGATCGGCCGTCCGCTTGCCGGCCATCGGTGACACCATGACCCCCATCCAGTAGCCGCAGTTGAGATAAAAGCCGGGCACCTCATCAACCGGTCCGATCAGGGGTTGATTGTCCGGCGTGTAGACATACTGTCCGGCCGAGACATTGACATCCTTCTTCCTGAGATTAGCACCGACCTGCTCGAAGAAAGGCGTCAGCCGGCAGACTTTCTCCAGGCAGACCAGCGGAAAGTCCCAGTCGACGGTTGGATTTTCCATGGGGGCGGTCACCGGCTCGTTCGTATCGACCCAGCCCATGAGCGCACCGCCCGATTCCGGCCGCCAGTAAGCGTCATTGACCAGGTCCACCGTAAAGGGGGCACCGGCGGGAACCATGGGGGAGGCAATGAAGGCCTTCTGCCGACGGACCGGCTGCAGGGGGAGATCCAGCCCCACCATTCGGCCGATTTCCCCGGCAAAAGGACCGGCGGCGTTGACGACAACACGCGTTGAAATACGCCCACGGGTCGTCACCACGCAGCTGACGCCCTCTGCGTCGAGAAGTATGTCCGTTGCTCTGGTTTTCAGAAAAAACCTGGCGCTGCTGCCCTTTGCAAAGCCCTGGGTCACTTCGTGACAGGACAGCCACCCGTCCTTCTGTCGAAAGGCGGCGCCGACGACCTCGGGAGAGACAAACGGAAACCGGGAATGGACCTCCTCGGCGCCGAGAAGCTCCGAATCGGTGACCCCCAGCTTGTGGTGCTGCACCACGGCCGCCTCGAGATCGGGTAGCATGGCCTCGTCGTCGGTTATAAACAGGTAGCCCTGCTGATGAAGGCCTATAGACCAGTCGGGCAGACCGACATTTTCAGCGAAATGTTCAAAAAAGGCGATGCTCTCTTTCGCCAGCGAGGCCAGTTCCGGCTCGGTGAACTGGGCTCGAAAGCATTCTGCCGATGCAGCGCTGGTAAGGGTTGAAAGCCCGTCTCTGGTCTCAACCAGGATGGTGTTCAGCCCGGCCCTTGACAGCCAGAAGGCCGTGGCGGTGCCAACGATTCCGCCGCCGATCACCACGACATCGGCGATGCGGTCCCTGCTTTCCGGTATGTAAACTTTGCGCATGTCGCTGCTTCCCAAATATGCTGTTCAGCGGGCCTGCCGCTAAACCGAACGGGACCGAATGTCGAACCGCTCTTTTTACCCGGGCATCCAGTTGTCCAGGTTGAAGAGAACATCATTCTCCCGGTAGGCCTGCTCCAGTTTTTCCTGGTGAGCCTTTATGTCTTCACCGCCTCTGGCAATCATCTCTGCGGTCAGGCAGTTGATGAGACAGGCCATGACACTGGGACTTCCAATGACGGGGAAATGGAGGCCGCGCACCACGATAGTCAGGTCTGCAAACTGGTTCACCGGGCATGTGGCGCTGTCGGAAACCACCATGAGTTTCTGATCCCTGCGCCGCACGAGTCGGGCCAGCCGGATCAGTTCGTTGGGATACCTTGAAGTAGCGAAGATTACCACCAGGCTGTCTGTGGGGGCGATGGTGAGCCAATCGATGGAGGTGGAATCGCTGCCGCTGAGAATAGTCACATGCCCTCTGATTTTTGTCAGGGACCAGCCAAGATAATAAGCAAATGTATAGCTCAAACGCGAGCCGATGACGAATATCTGGCGGCTTTCATGCAGGAGTTGAGCGGCCTTACCGATGGTATCGAAATCAGAATTCTCGTAAAACTCCTTCAGGTTTGCGATTTCCTCCTCGACAACCCGGAACACTCTTTCTTCGGCGGCCCCCTTCACTTTGGTCAGGGCTACCCGATCAACCAGTGTCAACTGGGCGTCCACCAACTCACGCAGGCTCCGGATGAAATCCGGGTAGCCCTTATATCCGAGCCGATCCACAAACCGGACTACCGTGGCTTCGCTGACCCCGGCCGCCTGACCCAGCTGCCGGGTGGTCATGAAAACCGCCTGGCGTAAATTCTCCATCAGAAAATCCGCAAGCAGCTTCCCCTTGGGGGTGAGGGTCGATCTTTTTGCCTCCAGTTGTTTCATGAAGGGATGACTGGCGAAATCCTGAATCATTTCTTTCATCCTGGGGAAGGCGCTGCGTCAATCTGACAGTTTTTGTTACTGGATTTTGGGAGCATTAAACCACCTGTTGGAAAAAGTCAACTTTTTTCGGCCCTTCGGACAGGGGCAGTCGTTACTTGCGATTGCCCTGGCCTTTCGGATGGAGGATCGTCCTTGAGAGGGTATTTTGTGTTACATTATGGCAGGTAATGTTACATTTTCCTGGAAACCCGCGGCCACGCGAAGAATCCGCCATCGAACCCCGGCATGGCGTCATCAGCGGGAATTGGGCTGGTATTCAGGCAGGAGGGGGCTGGTATACGCAAGCCGGACGGCAGGAAATAAAGCTGTCGGACACAACGGCCGGAATGATCAGGAGGCCTTATCCGTGCGTCTCAATGCGCTTAATCGCTCATCGAGTCGGGAAATTTTTTTATTCAGGTGATCAAACTTATACGCCATGAGGCTTTCAAAAGCCGCCACCTGCCCCTTGAGGTCATCGGGAAGCCCGGTAATACGATCTTCATTGTCCCGGATGTCCAGGGTAATCCCGGAAATCTCGCTCTTGAAGCGTTTGGCCAGGCGGGAAACCGTTTTTTCAAAGCTCTCCCGTAAAATTTTGCTCATCGCTCAGCTCCCTGGTCGAGGGCCTCCTGCCGGGCCACCTTTTTATCCCAGGCCTCCACCCTGGCGGCAAGTTCGTCCACCCTGGCGTCCAGATCACTCAGCCGGCGCTCCAGGGCCTTCTGGCAGTCGTCCAGATACCCGCTCAGGTGTCCGCGTATTTTTTCCAGGCTGCGCTTGTTGTCCAGGACACGCAGATCGAACTGCTTGACCCTGCGTTTCATCTTGTCCTCGAAAGCGTCAAGCACCTCGCGCGGGCTGCGGCGCTCTTCGGAATCCTCGGGAGGGACGCTTTTTTCTCCCCTGGCTTGGGGTGACGTCATGCCGTTTTCCTCTCTTCTGGCTGCTCGGTTGCCTTGGCTTCGGTTTCCCCTGCTTTCTGCAGGCGCGTTTCGATTTCGGCCATCTTGCGCTGCAGGCGGACCAGCTTCTTGTTGATGAAGGCGATTCTGTAGTCGATGTGGTCCTGCAGCCTGTCGAGCCCCTTCTGGAGTTCCGCTGGAATAGCGTCGATCTCGTCGCGATTGAAGCCGATGCGCCGATTCAGTGCCTCGGCGTATTTCTCCAACAAGCCTTCGAGATCGTATAGTTCCTGAACAAGATTACTCATATGCACACCCTGAACCGGGAAAATGCCTCGCTGTGTTACGTCACTTCGCTCGCCGCTCATTTGCGGGAAAGCACGGCCTCCCATGTGGACGGCGAATGTTCATAGTGAACGGCGTCGGCCTTCAGCAGGTGCCGGGACAGCTCGCTTTCCAGATAAGCGATGATGCGATCGGTGCGGGCGATGAAGTCATCCAGCCTGAAATGGCTGAGGGTCTGAATGATCTTCAGATCGTCGGTGGCTTCCTGATAGAGAAACGTCAGCTGCCGGCTGCCGTCCCGAAAGATCCCGATCTTGCCTTTAAGCTGCCCGACGTAGGAAAGCAGCTGCTGGGCCAGTTTCAGACGGTTGTCGAGAACCTGCAGCCTGACCGCATCACGGTAGGTCAGTACACCGGCCCGCAGGCGCTCATCCTGGATCTCCACCGCCAGCCCGTCCAGCTGTTCTTCGAGCTGCCTGAGAATATTTTCGGCCAAAGTGACCTTTTCAGTAAGTTTTTTCTGCAGTTCGATGATCTGATTCATCTTGCTTTCGAGCAGCGCCAGTCCCGGCGCAGCCCGGCTGGCTGCTGTCGGCAGGAGCAGGTATCCCGCCGGCAGCAGGACCATCGCCCAGAGAGCCAGGCGGTAGACTTTATGCGGCATGGTTATCCCCAGTGTCTGTTGTTTATAGCTTCAACCTTTTCGGGATCGCAAAGGAATCCCCTCGGCTACAGGCTGTCGAGCATCCTGCGAACAGCCGGCGGGACGAATAATCTTCTTCCCCTGCCCTCCCATTTCTTCAACGGTTCCAGAACCTGACGTGCTGTGCGACCATCTTTAACGGAAAGATTTACCATTTCCAGATCACGCCCCCCCCAACTGGCCAGGGAGACTGCCGCCTGAGGGGAGAGCTCCACCAGTCCGTTGAGGGACAGGCGGGTTCCGCGCCAGCGGGAAAGCTGCCGGGCGGCAGCCGGCGAAATAGTGGTAATCCCGTTCAGCACCAGCCACTTGCCGGGCCACTTGACCAGATTGCGGGCCGCCGCGCCCGGCAGTTCCCTCAGGCTGCTGAGGAAAAGGTCCTTTACCTGGTCACTGGCCAGACAGGCGGCAGCTTCGGCCGAAATCATGGTCAATTCCGATGCATGACTGAAATCACCCCGGCATATCTCTTTCCAGATACGTCGATCTGCCGCGCTGCCGGCCCAGTTTACAAAAGTGCCCTTCAGCCTTTCTCCCCGAACCAGGGAAGCCTTTTTGACCGGCGAGTTGATCTCCTGCCACAGGACCGTCAGCGGCCGGGCTTCGACGGTCTGGCCATCGATGAGCAGCCGTTCGTTTCTCAGCGCATATTGGGTAGTGAGATTTTCAAGCTCCTGATACAATCGCTTCAGGTCTGCACCGGCAGTATACGGTGCCATGACCATATCGATTCTGGTCCTGCGGATCCCGTAATCGACGGCTTCGGCGGCATATGCCAGCCAGCCGATGGGACGGCTGAGTTCATCGATGGCGGCCAGCCTGCGCTGTATGGTGCGCAAATCCAACTCGATGCGCCGATCCTGCATGGCCTTTCGGTACGAGCGGACACCGCTGTTCTGAATCCGCACGGCTACCTGGCTGCGAATATCCTCTACGCCGTCCTGGAAGTAGCGCTTCAACCGCAGCACCTCCTCCAGTTTGCCCACCAGCGCTTCCCTGAGGTTGGCGGCCTGGTCCAACTTGACGGCTAACCGTGTTTCGATGGTCGGTGGCGCCGTTTTCCTGGAAGGCTCAGGCTCGACTTTGGCGGGGAAGGTCTTTGCCATCGGCGGGGCCGGACTCCCTTTGTGTTCCGCTGCCGTTTTCACCGCCTCGGGCGTCGTGACGCCCGTCCGATGCATCATGAAAAACCACCCACCCACGGCCACGGCGGCTAGCATGGCCGCCGTCAACCAGAAAAGTCCCCGTCCGCGGCCACTGGCTGTCTCTTCTTCATCTTCAGGCACCTCTTCTTCCGGCCGGGGCAAGCTTTCCGCCGCCGATCCGGCGGCATCTTTTTCGAGGCGAAATCCCCTTTCACGACCTTCCTCGGGATCCCCCTGCGCCGCCTGCTCCTGCCCTGTTATTCGCCGGGGGCCGGGGGGTCCCGACTCAGCAGGCGTGACCTTCCCCCCGGCGGCGCTTTCCGTCGCCAAGTCCTCTGCAGGCTCATCGGGGAAAGTAAGGATATCCTCTTCATCGTCGGAGAGTCCCTCGAAATCATCGCCCTGGGAGCCCGGTGGCTCTGGAGGATCATCGGCGGGAAGCTCAGCCTCCCCGACCGGGGCGTCCCCTTCCGCCGGTGCGTTTTCGCCGGGCGCCTGGGCCCGTCCCCCGACGCCGTCGCCGGCACCTTCTCCCGTGTCCGGGATATCGGCCATGAGATCGGAAGGATCCTCCTCTTCGGAGAACCCGACAACATCTTGCCCCGGTCCCTCATCACCGTCCCCGCCCAGCGGTTCCAGTTCCAGGTCAAGGGCCTGGTTCCCGTCGGAAACGGCCACCGTGGTCTGCAGCTCTTCCGTCGCCTTCTCACCGTGTTCGGCGGCATTGGCCCCGGAAGGTTCCGGCTCCCGGGTATCCGTGTGCTGCGAACCTCCGGCGGGCAACACTTCGCCTTCTTCCCCGGGGGCCAGCCGAAAATCCACCCACCCTTCCTGGTCCCCTTGACGAAACATATACCGCGAGCCGCGCTTGAGGGGGGCCGAAGATTCCAGCATGTCGTCTTTGACAATGATCTGCGTTGCAGCCACGTCACAGTCGACGCCTTCCCGGCTGCAGATTTCTTTGAGCTTACGCCCCAGGAAATCCGCCATCTCGCCGAGCAGGTCCGGAACCTCGTATTCAGCATCGACATCCTCTATGTTACCCCCCAGCATAGAGGCGGCCATCAGCACTGCAAATTCGCTTCCTACCTTGATCTCGAGGCGGCCGGCAAGGCCCCCGGTCACCTCCACGACGGCGATGAACCCCTCCCCTTCCTGGACGGCCAGCAGGTCCCCTTCGTCCAGCTCCACCTTCATGGAGAGGATCCTCTCAAAAAACTCCGCCAGGGCGGCGGCTATGACCCCCTGGATATCCAACTCGCCGGCAGCGCTCATTGAGCTTCACCATTGGCGTTTATATCGGTCCGCGGCCTGTTGTCCGTCGTCTGTCGCAATACCAAATCTTCCATTACGGGCGGTGAGTTGATGATGATTTCGTAACAAGTCAGGGTTTCGCTTTTCCCAACGGGCAACTGACAGTGGACAAGCGGCGTATCGCAAGCGACCAATTGACAGCCCCCGCCGGATTTTTTATATTTCCAGCCAGACTTGTCCCTCATGATAAGGAGTTGCCTCTATGCCTATCTTCGAATTCAAATGCCAGGCCTGCCAGGCCGAATTTGAAAAACTGGTTCTTTCCAACCAGGACACGGAACCGGAATGCCCCTGTTGCCATTCGTCCCGCGTGCAGAAGCTGTTGTCCGCCGGAAGCTCCCGCCCTCATGGCATTCCCAAGGGGCGCGGGGGTTTCAAACCCCCGGCATGTGCCGCCAAGACATCCTGATGGTCTCCTCTGAAAACAAAGATGGCCTTGTGAAGGGCACAGTCCTTCACCGCTAATATCGGCCAACATGGCCGCTTCATTGAGTAAATTCCCGGGTTAAGGGATTCTTCGCCATGATTCTTCTGGATTTCGACGGCGTTCTGATGGACTCTGTGGCGGAAGTGGCCGTCAGTGCATACAACGCCTGCACCCGACGGCTGGTCACAGGGGTCGCGGAACTTCCCGGGGGGCTGCTGGACACATTCAAGGGCTGCCGCCATTTCATGCGAAAACCGGCTGAAGCCATCCCGCTGATGTCATGGTGCCTGTCGCGGACCAGCACCTCTGCAGGCGGAGACCTTGACCGTGAGACCTTTGAGCGCCTCTGTCGTTCCAGTCCCCTGCCGGCCGAAACCCGCCGCCAACGTCTCTTTGCCGCCCGCCAGGACCTGACCCGGAAAAAGCCGGAGGCTTTTCTGGCCCTGAACCGTCCTTTTCAACCCCTGTGGGATTACCTGGCGAAACGGGATGGTGCGCCGCCGGTCCTGCTGACAACCAAGAACCGAGAGGCGGTCCTGACCCTGTGCCAACATTTCGGCCTGGCAGTCGATGCAGGCGATGTGTACGCAGGCGACGAGGGCACCAGCAAAACCGTCAACATGGAGGCTGTTCATGATCGCTTCGGGGCCTCCCGCTATTTTTTCATCGACGACCTGCTGCCGAACCTGCTGGAAGTGAAAGAGGCTTTCCGCCCGCCGGGGGTGGTGTTGACGCTTTTTCTGGCGGACTGGGGATACGGCACTGCCAAAGACGCCGCGACGGCACCGCGAAAGGGAATCCGGGCAATCGATCAGCAGGCTGCCATGGACCTTCTGGAGACCCACTGCCGTCCCTGAATTAGAGCCGCAGATATCGGCGACCCGACACGGACCACCGGGACATTACTCACCACAAAGGGGGTAGAGAAAAACGCCTTTTGCCTGGCGTGATCTCTGGGGTGGGATTTTCTCGGCTTCGGGGGCGGGGTGCAGCGATAAGGCGCTGTCCGGATCACTTTCAGGAGGCGATGTCGACTCTGCTGCCGCCGGAGAGAATACTGCTGACCTTTTCGCCCAGCTGCTCCAGCGTGTACGGTTTTTGAATGAAGCCGTCACAGCCGCAGTTGAGAATCTCTCGGGCCTGGCCGTCGATGCTGTATCCGCTGCACAGAAGCACCTTCAGGCTGGGGTTTACCTGCTTGACTTTGACGAAGGTTTCATTACCGCTCATTCCGGGCATGATCATGTCCAGCATCATCAGGCTGATGTGGTCCCTGTAACGCTCGACCATTTCAACGGCCTGCAGGCCGCTGCGCGCCGTGAGGACTTCGTAACCCAGGCTTTCCAGCATGGCACGGGTAGGCTCGACGATGTGCTCCTCATCGTCGACCACCAGGATTCGGCCGCTGCCGGTGGTGGTTTTGGGCTCGTGTTGTTCCTGGGGCGCCGGCTGCTTTTCGGTGGCCGGCAGATAGAGTTCAAAAGTGCTGCCCTGGCCCACACGGCTGAAAACGCGGATGGTACCGTCGTGATTCTTGATGATCCCGTAAGCCGAGGCCAATCCGAGCCCGGTCCCCCGCCCTTTCTCCTTGGTGGTAAAAAAGGGATCGAAGGCGCGCTGGAGGGTATCTTCGCTCATGCCGATGCCGGTATCGGAAACCGCAATTCTGATGTAACTCCCCTTCTTCAGGTCGAATTCACGCGCCTGGGAGGAGGACAGGCGGACATTTTCCGTTTCGATGGTGAGTACGCCGCCGCCGGGCATGGCCTGCCAGGCATTGACGTACAGGTTGAGCATTACCTGCTGTATCTGTCCCTGGTCTACGTTGGCCGGCCACAGGTCCTGCTGCAGCCGCTTGTGGATATCGATCTCTTTCTTGGCCCGGCCGAACATGTTGGCAGACTTTTCGATCAGCAGGTTCAGATCGGTCGGCCGCACCTGATATTTCCCGGCACGGGCAAACCCCAGCAGCTGCCGTGTCAGTTCGGCCCCGCTCTGGACATACTGTTCTATGTTGGACAGCCGTACGTAGTTCTTGTCGGTTTTGTCTTGGATATCGTACAGCATCAGCGAGGCGCACCCCTGAATACCCATGAGGATGTTGTTGAAGTCGTGGGCGATGCCTCCGGCCAGGGTGCCGATGGATTCCATCTTGGTGGCATGCAGCAGCTGGGACTCCAGGTGCTTGCGGTAGGTGATATCCCTGGCCACCCCGTAAGTGCCCAGAAATCTACCGGCCCGTTTTCCTTCGGCCGAGTTGGCATAAATTCCGGTGGCTTTGAGCTCGATGGTCAGGTGCTGGACCTCGCACTGCCGATACTTTTCGGCCTTGTGGCTGAAACGCAGCTTCAGTTCCTCACCGGAACAGGCGCGCTCGCCGGTCCTTCTCTCGTTCAGGAGCCATCTGGACCGTTCGCGGTCCTCGGGGGCGACGATGGTCTGATAGGTCTTCCCGATGAGTTCTTTACGGCTGTACCCCAGGAGCCTCTCGATGGCGTCGTTGACGAAGGTGAAACGTCCCTCACTGTCCAGCATGTAGATAATATCCGGTGAGTTCTGGACGAGGAAACGGTACCGCCGTTCCGAGTTGCGTAGTTTCTCGTGGATGAGGCGGTTTTCTTCCCTGAGCCTTTTCTGGATGAGAATGTTTCTGACCGTCTTGAGCAGGTCATCCGGTTCGAAAGGCTTTTTGAGGTAGTCACAGGCGCCCTTTTTCAACGCCTTCACGGCCGTCTCGATGGACGCGTAGCCGGTGATCATGATGACGAAAGCTTCGGGATCTTCGGACAGGATCTTTTCCAGAACATCAAAGCCGCTGAGTTCGGGCATGCACAGGTCAAGCAGAAAGAGATCATAGCTCTTGGCGCCAAGGGCATTTTCAATCTCTGCGGGACAGGTAATGTAATCGACCTGGTAGTTGTGACTCTGCAACAGCGCCTTGATGCTCTCGCAAATGCGCAATTCATCGTCGATTACCATTACTTTTGGTAAAAAGTTCATGCGTGCCTCTTCTGTCTGGTCCCGGATCGACACCGGCGGTGACCTCCTCCGGTGAAGGAATACTAGTTTGGGGGTATATAGAATACCCATAAAGATGTCAACCGGTTATTGACCGAAAAAGTGCCTGTGGATAAAAAGCGGCAGGGGCTGTCTCATTTTGGGGCGAATCTCTACAACAGGGACACGGCACAGGGTCTGGAGAACTTCAAAGTGGGAATACGATTTTGAAAACGGTGCCCTTTTGCGGTCGGCTGCTGAAATCAAGCTTCCCCCCCAGGGCTTTGACGAGGCTGTGTACCACGTATAATCCCAGCCCGGAATGTCCCGCGCCCTTGGAAGTGACGTATGGCTCGAACAGGCGTTTGTGGAGTTGCGGATCGATACCCCGGCCTGTGTCGCTTACCGCTATTTCAAGGCCGGCTGCCGAGGGCCGCCGGGTCCCGGGCCCCGTCGGGAGGGGTACGCGGCGGGTGCACACCCGTAGCCGGCCACCCTGCGGCATGGCTTCGGCCGCGTTATGGACCAGATTGAGGACGATCTGCTTGAGCGCATTCCAGTCGGTAGAGAATAACGGCAACGATGGATCCAGATCCATGTGCAGAATAATCCGGCGGGGCCGAAGAAGGGTTTTTTCCAGAATCTTCAAAAAGGCCTCCAGTTGACGATTCAGGTCAATGGGCTTCTTCGGCTGTATTTCCGGTTCTGAAAGGGTTGTATACTTCTTTAATATCTGAGCAATACGGTCTATCTCTTCAAGTACAAGTTTGAGCTCCCCTCTGCCGGAATGGCCTTCGGGCAGCTTCAGGCTCAACAGGCGGAGGTAGTTTTTGATGATGCCCAAGGGATTGTTGACCTCGTGGACCATCCTGCGGGGCACTAAAGTGCGCTCAGCGCCCTCGGGCTCCCGGCGACGCCCTATTCCGGGCGGCCCTTCCAGCAGAAAGTGTCCCGTGGACGCCGTCAGTTTTTTCAGCAGCCCCGCCCGGGTGCGCAGCTCCCTCACCACTTCCGGCCCTCCCCCCATGACCACCACTCCCAGACATCTGCCGCTCGCCAGCAGGGGGGCGCAACAAAACCCCTCGCTACCCAGCAGGTGCAGAATCTGCTCATCGGCAATGGTGGATTCGCATCTAGCGTGAAAGCCGAATGAATCCGTCACGCGACCTTCGGCAAAACTCCGCGCCACGATTCCCGTCACCGGTTTTCCAACGGCGATATTCTGGCCCTGCGGCAGACGCGGGCACTCACGAATGGCGACGGGCTGAAGTCTTTCGCCGTCTTCGTCGGGCATAAAAAACATCAGTCTGCGGATGCTGAAATTGATTTTCAGTCCATCGGCCAGGGCCCTTAAAAACGCTTCCGCCTGGGGGGAAGTGTACATCAGGCTCTGCAGACCGGCCGAGAGCAGGGAACGGTCGCCGATCTCGCTGCAGCAGCGCTGTCTATTCTCATTACCGTCTGCATACAGACTGGCGGCCAGGCCGTTTTTTGGGGGCGGGGGAAGCCCCAGAAACCTCAGCGCACGGCTGAAATCTTCGTCTGCGCGGGCCGTAATCTTTTTCAGCACTCCCCCCGATATGCCACAGAGTTCTTCGGCCAACCGAACCAGGGGCTCCAGCGCGCCGTCCCGCGCGTGCGAGAGTTTGTTGGCGACATAGACGACCTTAACGAGGCCGAAGGCTCCCCGGACGCGCTCATCGCTTTCGTGGTGATACCTGACGGCGTCGGCCAGCAGGGTGCTGCCGGTGGCCTGCTCCACCATCAGCGCCCCGATCCCCGGATGACGCCGGCGTGAAACCGCCTTTTTTTCTTCTGCGGACTGGTCGCCCTGTCGCTGTTCCCGAGCCCCTCTGTCCATGGAAGAAAGCGCCACCCGTTTCCCGATGTCGTGAACCAGGCCTGCCAGATAGGCCTCCCCGGCCGGAACGATTCCGGAGGCCTGCGCCAGTCGCCGTGCGATAAAAGCGCATTTTGCACTGTGGCGCCAGTGGGAAACCAGATGGGCATATTGGCCCTTTTCCAAAGGCCCTGCACATTGCTTCACCAGCATGCTGAGCACCAACTGCCGCAGCGCCGCAGCGCCCAGACGTCTCACGGCCTCTTCGACACTGACGTTTGCGCCCCTTCGGCCGCGTGTCAGCCCCGCCGCTTTCAGAACGGCGAGGCTCAAACCGGCGTCAAGCAGGCACACGATGGCCCTTTGCCGCAGATCGGCCGCTTCACTATCGCAGGCTTCCAGCGATTTGAGCAGCACTTGAGGAATACCCGCCAAAGATGTTGTGGAGGCGCTGGTCATCCGTATTTTCTCACCCTGAAACGAAAAACACAGGTCATGGCTAAATCCGCTTTCCTGAATATCTTTTGGACACGCGCTTATTTGTCCCGGTTTTCCCGGCAACGGGCGATCCGTTTGTCCGGCCTGCCGCGCCGTCTGCGAATGACCCCTTTGTCATCGACGGGATCCAGTACCGGTTTTTCCTTTTTCTCCGGCTTGTTGCTTTTCTTCAACCGCTGGAGCATTTCCCGCAGCCTGTCTTCCAGATGTTTCCGTTTCTGTTCGTCCATCACGCCTCCAGGATTAAGCCTCCTCGCCGAACTTCTCCCAACGATGGGAAAACCGCTTCTTCTATGACGGATTTCGCCAGTGACGCTTTATCTTGCAAAAAGTATGCAAACTTTGTAAAAAATTTTTTAGATGTTTTTCCAGCAGGTTACGATATTTTAAATTCAAAGCGGCGGCGAGGTAACTATGAAAAACAAACGCTTATATGGGAAATTAATTTCCCAAATAGAGACACTAGAGGGAAAAAAGCGACACATCCGTCCTCTTTGAGGCGTGCCATCAGCGGCTCTCAATGAAAAACCGGTTTCTGGGGTTCAGGTAGTAGGAAGCGTCCGGGCAGGGCACAATAGGCGATGGCGGAAGGGCCGACGACTGGGCCCAGGAAGGAAATTCAGCGCAGAGACATTCAGTCGAAGGGAACCGGCTTTCCGGTGCAGTACCCCAGGGCCTGGCAGGAGGCAATCAGCGTTCCCTGCCGATCCCTGACATCGATCAGAAAACCGGCGGTCTTGCGGGTCCTGCTGAACTGCCGGGCTTCGGCACGCAGCAGGGCGCCCGGCTCCGGGCTGGAGACATAGGTGACGTTTACCGTCAGGGCCACCAGGATGACGCCTTCGGTCTGTCCGGCGGTCTCGAAGGCTTCGTCGATGAGGGCAAACAGGGCACCGCCGTGGGCCCGCTGGTAGATATTGTTCATCATCTCCGGGCGGTAGGTCATTTCCACCGCCGAAAACCCGCGCTCGAGTTCCACCAGCTTCATACCCAAGGTCCGCGCCAGGGGTTCGTTTTCAACCTGATGGAAAATAGCGTTGCGAAGCTTTTGATCCATGCATCTCTCCCAGGATGCGGTCCAGGCCGCAAATCACCATCGCCGGCAGCGTATCGGCCGGCAACGGGTCTACGCGCATCAGTCCTGGGGAATGACCCAGAGGATGTGATCCTTGTTGAGAATGATCACCGACGCCTTTTCGCCGCTGACCTTCATGTCCTGCGCGTTGTAGACCACCAGGAATTTGTTCCGCCCCTGGATCAGGAGATCACTGACACGGTCGGCGCGCCCCTGTTCGCTTTCCAGGTTGACCTGCCCGGAAATGATGGCGCCGTCCGACACCTTTACCACCACGTTTCTGCTCTCTACCTGCTTCTTTTTGGAAGCCATTTTTCCCCTTCCATCATTCTCGATGCGTTGCAGGGTGTTGACAGGCCCGTCCGCTTTACCCTATAGACGACGGCATCAGCAGGCGGCAACCATCCCGTCTTGGGAGGCCCTATACAATAAAAACCCCCTGCAATGCAACTTATTGGAGTCAACTTCAAAATGTCCACAGCATTCCGGCAGGGCAGCACTTTTCACCGTGGCGCTATCCGCTGCACCCGGCTGCTGCTGCTCCTGGGCCTCGCCGCGGCCCTGAGCGGCTGCAGCACCGGTGGGGCGGTCGAGATGGAAAAGCAGCGGCTGCTGCAGAGCGTGAAAAAAAATCCCGCCGACACCTATGCCTGGGTCAACCTGGGAATCAGCCACTGCCGACTGAAGGAATATCATCGTGCCGTGGCCGCCTTTGAAAAGGCCCTTACAATCGATTCCCAAAATACCGACGCCCTCTATGGCCTGGGACTGTGCTACCACCACATGGGGAAATACGATAAGGCCATCGGGCAGTACCGAAAGCTGAGACTCATCGATCCCGATCTGGCCGACAAGCTATTCAAGGCCCTCAACACTTCCTGAGGCCACCCGTCATGAAGCCCACTTCCCCGCAGGTCCCTTTCTGGAAAACCAAGCGCCTGGCAGAAATGACGCGGCAGGAGTGGGAATCCCTGTGCGACGGCTGCGCGCGCTGCTGCCTGGAAAAAATAGAAGACGCGGATACCGGCGAGGTCGCTTACACCGCCGTGGCCTGCCCCCTGTTGGACAGTCAGCGTTGCCGTTGCCGCCGCTATGCCGAGCGGCACCGGCTGATTCCGGACTGCCTGGTGATGACCCCTGAAACGGTGGGAAAATTTTACTGGCTTCCGCGCACCTGCGCCTACCGTTTGGTCGCAGCGGGCCGCGACCTGCCCCCTTGGCACCCCCTGGTGTCAGGCGATCCGGACAGCGTCCACCGCGCCGGCATTTCGGTGCGCGGCAAGGTGGTGGCACAGCGCTACGTTGACCTGGCGCATCTCGAGGCCTACATCATCGACGATCCGTTCTAAACCGCCAGCGGTACGGCATCGGTCACCGTCAGGGTCACTGCGCCCCACTCTTCTTCCACGCGGCCGGCCAGCAGGCAGGGACGTCCGCTGTCCAGGCGGTGGCAGCAGCGGCGGTAGACCGGCGGGAAAAAGGTGGCCTCCACCAGGCCGGTTTCGTCCTCGAATGTCAGGAACTGCATGGTTTCGTCGTTGCGCGTGCGCACCAGCTTGCCGGTGATCAGCCAGCCGGCAAAGCGCACCCGACGCCCCGCCAGCTGCGGCAGATCAACGGCCCGCACGGTGCCGCAAAGCGCCGGCAGATGCCGGTACAGTTTCATGGGATGGTCCTGGCACAGAAACCCGAGTACTTCGAACTCCTGGCGCAATCGCTCTGCGCGGTCGTCGGCAGGCAGGCAGGGCACATCCGGCGGTGCAGCAAACAGCATCCCCTGCCGTACCGCTCTGTGGCCGCTTCCCGCACGGGCCGCCTCCCACAGCAGGGCGGCGCGGCTGCCGCCGGGATACATGCTGTCCAGGGCGCCGGCCGCCGCCAGGGCCCGCAGCTCGTCCTTCTCCGGTGCCACACGCCGGATGAAATCGTCAATGCTCATGTAGGACCCCCCATTTCTGCCGGCCACGATACGCGCCATGGTCCGCCGCGAAAGCCCTTTTACGGCCATCAGACCCACGCGCAGGCGGCCCCGGGCGCCGGTCCAGTGGATCTCGCTGTCGTTGACGTCCGGCGGCAGGATGTGCAGGCCCATGCGCCGGGCTTCGGAGACATAGGCGAAAGCGCTGTAAAAGCCCCCCTGGTTGCTGAGCACAGCCGCCATGAATTCGGCCGGGTGGTGCACCTTGAGATACGCGGCCTGGCAGGACACGCGGGCGTAGGAAGCGCTGTGGGGCTTGCAGAAGGAATAGCCGTCGAAGCTCATCATCATGGCCCACACGGCCTCGACCTGCTCCCGGCTGAGACCCCGCTGGCGGGCGCCGGCCACGAAACGGCCGTAGTAGTCGGCCAGCCGCGCCGCCCGGTCCTTCTTGGAGAGCACCTTGCGCAGCCCGTCGGCCTCGGCGTGGGAAAAGCCCGCCAGGGCCACGGCCGCCCGGGACACGTCCTCCTGGTAGACCATGATGCCGTAGGTCTCGTCCAGCACGACCGCGAGCAGGGGGTGGATGGGCTTCCAGCGCCCGCCGTGCAGCCGGCGCAGGTACTCGCGGATGAACTCGTTGGCCGCCGGCCGGATGATGCTGCTGTGGATCACCAGGTGCGCGAAGTCGCCGGTGCCCGCCTTCTGCTGCAGCAGCCGTATGGCCGGGCTCTCGATGTAGAAGCACCCCATGGTCTGCCCCTGGGCCAGGGCCCGGCGGGTGGCCCAGTCCTCCTCCGGCACCCAACGGCGCTCGTCGATGACGGTTCCGCCGGCGCGCACGGCCGCCAGGGCGTCGCGGATGACGCCCAGGCTGCGGTTGCCCAGAAGGTCGATCTTCACCAGGCCGGCGGCCTCGGCCGCGTCCTTGTCCCACTGGATCACCGGCACGCCCTTGGACGCCCGCTCCACCGGGACATAACCGTCCATGGGCCGCGGCGTGATCACCACGCCGCCGGGGTGCACCGACAGGTGTCGCGGGGTGCCGGCCAGGCGCCGCGCCAGGTGCAGGATCCGCGGCCAGGGCGCGGCCAGGTCCAGTTCGGCCGCTCCCGCTCCGGGCTGCCGCTGCAGCCATTGCTGCAGGTCGGCGGCCCCACCGCCGTGGTGGCGGCCGGACAGGTGGCGGGTCACCCGACCGATCTCGGTGTCTGTCAGGCCGTAGACCTTGGCAGTTTCGCGCACGGCCATGCGCGGCTGGAAGTGAATGTGGCTGGCCACCATGGCGGCGCGGCCGGCGTACTGCCGCAGCACGCTGTCCAGCACGGCGTCGCGCTCGTCCCAGGCGAAATCCACGTCGATGTCCGGCGGGTCGCTGCGGCCCGGGTTCAGGAAACGCTCGAAGTAGAGGTTGTGGCGCAGGGGGCAGACATTGGTGATCCCCAGGCAGTAGGCCACCAGCGAGGCGGCCCCGGAGCCGCGGCCGCAGGTGCGCGGACTGCGCCGCACGATGTCGCGCACCACCAGGAAATAGGCGCTGAAGCGCATGCGCGCGATGATCTCCAGCTCGTAGTCCAGGCGTTCGGTCACGGCCCGCTCCAGGTGCGGCCCGTAGCGCCGCCGGGCGCCCCGCAGGGCCTCGCGGCGCAGGAGCGCGGCGGCCTGGGCCTCGGTCCTGCCCGCCAGGGTGGGCATCACCACCGTCTGCGGCGGCCCGGCAAACCTCAGCCGCCCGGCCAGGCGCACGGTGTGGTCCACGGCCTCGGGGCACACGGCGAAGCGGCGGCGGTATTCTTCCGCCGGGGCCAGCCAGGCATCGGCCGGTGCCGTCTCGGCAGGGTCCAGCCGCGACAGCGACGTGTTCTGCGAGATGGCCCGCAGCAGGCGGTGAAAGGCCAGGTCGTCCGGTGCCAGAAAAAAGCTTCCCGGCGTGGCCACCAGGGGACGGCCGCAGCGCCGGGCGGCCCGGCGCAGGGGATGGTCGGCGGGAACCGGCCGGCGCGGCAGGGCCGCGGCCACGTCCACACCCGCCGCGTGCCACTTCGTCAGCAGGCGTGCGCTGCCGGTGAGCACCGCCAGGCCCCGGGAAAAGCGCATCACTGCTTCCGCCAGAGAAAAAGCCGTCTCGGTGTGCCGGCGGGTGAGCAGGCGACACAGGTTGCGCCAGCCCTGCAGGTTCTTCACCAGACACACGGCCCGTTGCGGCGTATACGGGTCGGTGACCTCGGCGCCCACCACCGGCGTGAGGCCTTCGCGCCGGCAGGCCGCCAGGAAGTCCCACAGGCCGTAGAGGTTGTCGGTGTCGGTGAGGGCCAGCCGGCGGTAGCCCAGGCGGCGGGCGGTGCGGCACAGCGCTTCCACCGGCGCCGTGCCCCACATCAGGGAGTAATGGGATCGCACGGTGAGGGGAATCATGGGGGTGCGCTCCTGTCAGGCGGCCGCCAGGGTGCGGCCCATGTGGATCGACTCTGCTCCGAAATGCTCGCGGATGCGGTCCAGGACGTCCATCAGACGCCGGCGTCGGATTTCCGCGTCCCGTTCGTCCGTGAACAGCGGCAGCTGGGCCGGCGGAAAGGTCAGGCGGTCGCAGCACAGCGTCACGCAGCGCACGCGCACCCGCCGCTGCCAGGCCCGCTGCAGGGCGCGCTGCGCCAGCGCGAAGAGGATGCCGTCGTCGGCCGTGGCCGTGGTCGTGGCCGTGCGGCCGCTGTGCCGGCGGCCGTCGGCGTAGTCCACCCGCACGGTGAGGCGGCGGGCCGCCAGGCGACGGCGGCGCAACTCGCTGCCGGCCCGCTCGGCCAGGGCGTACAGCACGCCTTCGATCACCCGCAGGGTGTTGCTGTCGGTGGCGAGTTCCCGGATGAGCCTCACCACGGGGGGTTTTTCCCCCACGGGCAGCACCGGCGAAAGGTCCACACCGTGCACGGCCTCGAAAATGAAGCTTGCCCGGCGGCCGAAGGGAACCGCCAGCTGGGCCCGGGAAAGGGGCTGCACCTGTCCGGCGCGGGTCAGGTTGAAGGCGCGCAGGCCGTCCAGATCACGTCTTTCGAGACCCGGGATCAACCCCAGGGACAGGGGCGCCAGGAAGGCCTCCTCCTCGCCGGCGCCCACGATGTACTCGCCGCGGGGCTTGACCAGGCGGGTGGCCACCTTGGCAATGAGCTTGCTGGGGCCCACCGACCAGATGGGCTCCAGCCCCATGTCCCGGCGGATTTCGCGCCCCAGCCGCCAGGCCACATCCACCGCCGGGCCGAAGAGGCGGCTGGTGCCGGTGACGTCGGCAAACAGGTGCCCGTCGCCCTGCCCCGGCTCCACCAGGGGGGAGTAGGCCAGCGCTTGCCGCACCAAAGCGGCCATGGCCTGCTCGTAGCGCGCCACGCGGGGCGGGAGCACCACGGCCTGGGGGCACAGGCGCCGGGCGCGGGCCAGAGGCATGGCCTTGCGCACGCCGTCGGCAAAAGCCTCTTCGCTCATGTCGTAAACCGCGGCCCGCGGGGCCCCCTCGGGGGCGATGATCAGCGGCCGGCGCCGCAGGCGGCTGTCCAGCAGGCGCTCCACGGCCACGGCGAAATCGGCCACGTTCAGGTGGATAATGGTGCGCTCCACGATGCTTCTCCGCCGGGGCGGCCCAGGCCCAGGAAAGTCATCAGGCGGCGGGCGTTTGCCGGCGCCTGGCCGCGCACGTGGTTGTTGAAGAAGATGACGCCGCAGCGGGTCCGGGCGGCCATGGCGGCGATGCGGCCTTCGGCCCACTGGCGCAGTTCCGCGTCACTGTAATGGTAGTCGAACTGCTGCTGCATGTTCCCCGACCGCCAGCCCGCGGCGTTGCGGCCGTGGAAGCGGACGTAGAACAGTTCCGGTCTGGTCACCACGTCCAGGGGCGGAAACAGCTGCGGCAGGGGCGGCACATCCACGCTCACCAAGGCCACCTGCCGCTGCCGCAGCCCCTCGAACACGCGGTCCACGGCCCAGGAGACGTGGCGGAACTCCACGGCCAGGGGCAGACCCGCCAGGATGTCCAGCAGGGCAGCCAAGTAGCGGCGGTTGGCCGGGCGGCGGTCGAAGGACGGCGGCAGCTGCACCAACACGGCTTTGAGCCGGCCGCTCTGCAGCAGGGGGGCCATGCCCCGCCGGTAGCGCTCGGCCTCGCCGCGCCAGCGGGAGGGATCCACCTCGTGGGTCAGGGTGCGGGTGAGCTTGGCGGCAAAATAAAATCCCCGGGGACTGCGCTCCCCCAGGCGCGCCACGGCCTCGGCCTTGGGCATCTGGTACCAGGTGTAGTTTAACTCGACGATGGGAAACCGCCGGGCGTAAAAGGACAGCATGCGGCTGGAGGACGTCCCGGGCGGATAGAAGCCGGCGTCGATCCACTCGGCATAGGAGTAGCCGCTGGTGCCCACCAGCAGGCGGCCGTCCGGGCGGGGTGCAGATGGGGAAACCGCCGGCATGGCCTCACCTCTCCAGGCGCTGCATGACATCCGGTCCCCGCTGGATGCCGATCACCCGCCCCTGGACCAGGATCTCCCCGAATCCGTACCGCACGGGTCGGTAGGCGGGGTTTTCCGGCCGCAGTTCGATGTGGTCGCCGCGCAGGAAGAAGCGCTTGACCGTGGCCTCTTCGCCGCCGATGAGGGCCACCACGATCTCGCCGTTGCGGGCGTACTGGCGCGGCTGACAGACGGCCAGGTCGCCGTCCAGGATGCCGGCGCCGGTCATGGAGTCGCCCCGCACCCGCAGGGCGAACAGGTTCTCACCCCGGTAGAGGTCGGCATCCAGCACCACGCTGCCCTCCCACTGCTGCTGGGCGTACATGGGCAGGCCGGCGGTGATGCGGCCCACCACCGGGATCTCGCGCCAGCGCTGCAGGCCGGCGGTCTGGCGGGCCGGGTTGAGCAGGTGCACGGTGCGGCTGTAGCGCCCCTGGCGCCGGGCATAGCCTTTTTCCTCCAGGGCCCGCAGCAGCTGGGCCACGGCGGCGTGGCTGATTCCCAGGTCACGGGCGGCCCGGCGCAGACTGGGCGTCCGCCCCGCCCGGCGAATTTCATCCCGAAGGTAACGCAGAAAATGGTCCTGTCTGGGCGTCAGATCCAACGGCATCCTCTCACTCCCCGAAAAAAAAGCTGTCAGCTTTCAGCAAAAAAAAGAAGCTGATACCTAACCTACCACACCTCTGGCCGCAATGTCAATATAAATGTAAACTAAATGTAAACATGAAGTCAGCGGCGCGAAGAGATTTGCTGCGCTCGGCAGCATGGAGGCGAGAAAGGCACGCGGCAGCAAGGCGATGGAATGAAATCAGAAAAAAAGCGCGCCGTGGTCGTGGAGGATTTTGAAGCCGATGATGAACAGCACGATGCCGCCGCAGGCTTCGGCGTAGTTGGAAAAACGCGGAGCGCTGCTGATCAGGCGGCCGATGTGCATGCCGGCGGCCGTGAAGACCAGCGCCACCATCCCGATGACCGCCGCCGGCATCCAGATGGAGACGTTGAGCATGGACAGGCTCAGCCCCACCGCCAGGGCGTCGATGCTGGTGGCCGTGGCCAGCATCACCATGGTCAACCCCCTCGTGGGGTCCCGGCGACGATGCCGGTCGTCGTCCTTTTCAAAGGCCTCCTTGAGCATGTTGCCGCCCACCAGGGCCAGAAGGCCGAAGGCGATCCAGTGGTCGTACTGCTCGATGTAAGGCCTCACGGTCAGCCCGCCGCCCCACCCGATGATGGGCATCAGCGCCTGAAACAGGCCGAAGTGCCAGGCCAGGCGGAAGGTCTGCCGGAGGCTGACGGTCTTGAGGCTTACGCCGGCCGCCAGGGCCACCGCCAGGGCGTCCATGGCGAGCGCCACCGCGATGCCGAGTACGGTTAAAAAATGCACACCCCGGCATTATCACCGGCCCCGGGGATTTGCAACTCCGGACTTATACCTTGTGCAGCTGGGACTCATCCAGATTTTTATCATAGGTATCCTGCAGGCTTTTCCACATATCCCGCAGCAGCTGCTTTATTTCCCTCCAGGAGGCTGTCCCCTTGGCGCCAAGCCGATTCAACTGCTCCCTGATCTTCTCGTTTTCCCGTTGCAGGGTTTCCAAATGACGCGCCAGCTTCTTCCTGGTCTCTTCGCTCATGGAGGCCACGTTGCCCTGCAGCTTTTCGATCCGTTTTTCCAACGCCGACAGGTGTTGTTCCAGCTGTCGGGAAAATTCTTTGCGGGCCTTGTCAAGCGCCTTCTTGGCATCTTCAGTCATTTCTTCATTTTTTCTCTTTAATTCCTTGATATATTTTTCAGTTTTGTCCTTTGTGTGTTCAGACATCTGCGCTATCTTTTCCTGCAGCGCATCCACGTGTTCATCGAGTTTGCGCTGTTGGTCCTCCAGCTTGGCTTTGAACTCGGTTTCCTTCTGCTCCATCAATTCCCCGGCGCTGCGGTAAAGGCCATCCAGGTCCTTTTTGAGCGCTTCCAGGGACTTCTCCAGCGCTTCCCGACCGGTCTCATCCGATCCCGCCAGGCACACGGTGGGCATGACAAACAGCAAAACAGCCGTTACACACAACACCACGTTCTTCATTTTTGTGATTCCTTTCAAGAAAATTGACAGGCCCGTAAAGGACTTTTTACGGGTTCATCAAGAAAAAGTGAAGCCCGACTCCCTCTGAAAGCCGTGGCCCGCCTTGCGCCGATGGCCAGGACATTTGGTTTGACAGCTTCGGGAGGCCGTCATACCTTTACACAGGCAGCGTGCCGGTAATGACAGTAGGATCCCCCAGGGTGTTTTCAATGCATCCGGCACCGAAAGGAGCACCTATGTTGGACACAACGCCTGCAACCGGTTTCAGGTTGGCAACATCGATGTTGTTTGCCGCGGTGCTGTCCGTTTTCACGCTGGGCGCCTGTGCCGTTTCAGGGGCCAACGGCCGGCTGCTCCGCAGTCCCGACGTCACCCAGCAGTTTCGGACCTACAGCGCTGTACCCGCTTATCGCTATTACCACAGCGGATGGTCGAACAATCCCTACGCCATCGTGGCCATAGACCCGCAATATACCCTCAGGGACAGGCTGTGGACACTATTTACGCCCGACAGCGCGACCCTGAAAAAACTGATGGATGCCCTCTACGAGGACTACAACCTGAGCCCCTACGGCGCTTATATCGTTGATCAGCAGGGCAAACGTATCGGCCTGTGGTACTCGGCCATCCAGTGGGCCGTCATCAGGGTCGATGAGGAGACACGCACCATCGACATCATTCCGGACACCCCTTACCTGCGGGATGAATCGCGCTTTTTCAGCCGTTTTTAAGGCGCGGCGGATTCGAGCTTGGCGAGTGCCTCGCCGGCGGCCTCTTTGATTTCCGCCGTGAAATCTCCTTCCCGAATGGCCCTCAGTCGGGGCCTCCATGACGGGCCGGCGAACTCCCCGGTCAGATAGACGATGTCGCCGCGCACCTGGTCGTCGGCGTCATCGAAGCGCTCCCACAGCCGCTCGACCACCTGCGTTGCCAGAGGGGCGTCTTTTTCCGCTATCCACTCCACGGTTACCATGGCTCCCAGGCGCACCGGCCACTTGGGGTGCAGCAGCAGTTCCACCAGGGCCGGTAGAACCTGCCCGCACGCCACCATGATGTCGGCCACGCGGGCGGCCTGTCCCTCCTCGAGCATGCCGCGCAGCACGGAAGCCCCCATGCGGCAGGGGTCCTGCCGAGTGGTGGCCTCCACGATCTCCCCGAGGTCCATCTTTCCACTCCAGCGGAAGTTCCCGCCGAGAACCAGCGTGGGCACCGACCGGATATGGTCCTCGCGTGCACGTTCCGGAAACAGCACGGCATCGACGAGGGTGAGGCGCACGGTTGCGCCCCATGCCGCCAGCGGCACCAGCTGCCTGACCGCATCCGGGCAGAAAACGCACCGGGACGAGATGTAGAGCCGCAGCTCCACCGGCACATCCACGGCGGCCAGTTTGCGTCGCAGGGAAGGCGCCAGCAGGTCCTGGCCCCTGAAAACAGCCTGCAGGGTCTCCAGGAAAGGCGCCAGTTCCCGGTCCCGGGGCACGGCCTGGTAGGTCACCCCCGCGCCCACCTTGAACCGGGGCAGCGCCATGGTGTCGTCCCGGGTTTTATCGATCTTCAGTGCCGGAATATGTTCCTGCAGGAGCCGGCAGAAGTCCTCCAGCTGCCGGCTGCGGGGATCTTCCGTGACCACCAGGTCGATGACGGCCTCACCGTCTTGCGGCGCAGTGAAAGCCGCCAGCCTCTCCATCTCTCCCGGTTCCAGCGGCATTGGCTGTCCTTTCTGCGATCGGTTTCCAGCAGCCCGCGCCCGGCCTGCCAGTGGATAGATTGTGCTTGACCTGCCCGGGTGCCGATGGTAGTTTTACGGTCACAGGA
>CAYUAQ010000011.1:0-57404 GCA_964442705.1 uncultured Desulfobacteraceae bacterium | reverse complement strand
GAAGAAAATGCTGGAAGATCCGTGACAAAATCTGCATACCCGTCTGCTCCCGGTACCGTATAATGGGCTTAAAATCAAGCCTTAATCCGGTGCCAGGGGCGGCGGATCCGGGCCGGTGCTTGATATCGCGGGCGATACCGTGTAGAGGGAGGTGGAAGCACCGTCGGGCCCGGTTTACGGACAACAATGCAAAAGAGGAGGGCACCCCATGGAAGACTGCATCTTCTGCAAGATCGTAAAGGGCGAGATCCCCAGTTTCAAAATTTACGAAGACGAACGCGTACTGGCCTTCGCGGACATCAACCCCATCACCACGGGCCACACGCTGATCATTCCCAAGGCCCATGCGGCCAACATCTGGGAGATCTCCAGCGAGGACCTGGCCGCCATCGCGGCCGCCTCCAAAAAACTGGCCGACGCCATCAAGGCAGCGCTGAACCCGGCGGGCATGGCGGTGGCGCAGTTGAACGGCCGGGCGGTGAACCAGGTCGTCATGCACTACCACATGCACCTGATTCCGCGCGGCGAGGGGGACCCCGAGCTGCCCATGACGGCCTGGGAGCTGAAACCGGGCGACATGGATCTCATCCGGCGGACCGGGGAAAAAATCGCGGCGGCCATCGGGTAGCTCAGGCGTCAGTCCCTTTCGGGTATGGCCACGGTGCGGCCGCCGATGCGGATGAAATAGCGGTCGTCCCGGAAGTCGAGAAACTCCGACACCTTCAGCAGGCCACGGTCGGTGAACTTGATGCGGTCTTGGCCCTGCTGCAGGTACAGGCTGTCGTCTTTGACGAAGAGGTGTTCGGGCTCCAGCGGGATGCGGCGGCCGGTGTTGAGGACCAGCACGATGCCGTCCTCCTTTTTGACGTCCACCACGAAAAGGGCGGTGTCTTCATAGGGGAAATAGACTTTTTCGCGGATGTTGTCGCGCACCTGGGTGACGTAGTAGCCGTTTTCGTCCCTTGCGATGGCGCGGTGGAAGTATTCGCGGATCCTGCGGTTCTTAAACTCCCCGTATTTGTTGTGCCAGCGGCCGTTTTTGTCCATCCAGAAAACGGCCTCTTCTTTGGGGATGACGACTTCCGTTATTTCTTCGGTCATGGGTTGGCCTGAAAGTGTGCATCGAGTCTGCCGTCAGGTGCAGACGGTTCTCGTTTTCTCGCCGGATATAACGATAGGGCGGTTTTATGCTTTTTGTCAACAGCGCCGTGGCAGACACGGCGTTTCGGCCCGGAAAGGCAGCCGAGAGACCGGTGGGAGCGAAAAGAGGATCCATGGAGTTTTGCGATGTGGCCGTGGTCGGGGCGGGGCCTGCCGGCGCCATGGCGGCAAACCGCCTGGCACAGGGGGGAGCCCGGGTGGTTCTGCTGGAAAAGCGCCCCCTGCCCCGCGGCAAGGTGTGCGGCGGTGGGCTGGTGAGAAGGGCTGCCGCCATGCTGCCGGTGGATGCGGCTCCGGCCGTGGAGCTGCGCTGCCGGCGGGTGGAAGTGACCATCGGATCCCGGCCGCTGCGGTTTGTGGCACAAAGATCGACGCCGGTCATTCTGATGATCGACCGCCGAAGGCTCGATTACCTGCTGGCGGCGGAAGCCGCCCTGCGGGGGGCCGACCTGAGACCGCAGTGCACCGTCAGTGGTTTACGTGGCACCCGGAAACATGTCGCTCTGCAGACTTCCCGCGGGGACATGCGGGCTCGTTTCGTGGTGGCTGCCGACGGGGCATCGAGCAGGGTGGCGCGTCTGGCCGGCTGGCACGAGACGCGCCGGGTGGTGCCGGCGCTGGAATGTTCACTGAGCCTGCCGGCCTGGTGGCTGGAGCGGTTTTCACGCGCGCCGGGGTTCGACTTCGGGGCCGTTCCCGGCGGGTATGGCTGGCGTTTTTCCAAGGGAGGCCGCCTGGACATCGGGGTGGGAAGTTTGATGTCCAGCGCCGGAAATCTGAAGGTTGTTCTGGGACGTTACCTGGAAAGGATCGGCTTGGGGGACCTGCCGACGACGCGTCTGCGCTCCGCCCCGATTCCCCTGTCGCCGCGAACGGACGGATTCGTAAAGGGCCGCGTGCTGCTTGTCGGTGATGCTGCCGGCCTGGCCGACCCGCTCACCGCCGAAGGGCTTTCCCATGCCCTGCACAGCGGCCGGCTGGCCGCCGAGGCGCTCCTGGAGGCAGGTTTGGATCCCGGTCGGCTCCCTTCGGTTTACCACCGCAAGCTGAAGAGCGAAATTCTAGACGAACTCCGGCTGGCACGATTTTTCGCGCGTCTGACCTTTTGCCATCCGCAGGCCGTGGACCGGCTCTTCGGACGGTGGGGACAGGAGTTCGTGGAAGGCGTGACGGACATCGCCTGCGGGCGGAGCACCTACCGTTCCCTGCTTTTCAATCCCGTGAATTACATGCGCCTGCTGATACGCCGTTCCTGAAATTGCCATGGGCCCGCGCAGCCTGCACGGCCAAATCACCGGCGCAGGGCGAAGAGCTTGGAGATGGCCAGGCTGACCAGCAGGGTGAGCCGGTTGCGGTTGAAGCGGCAGGATTTCTCGGGCGCATCGGCCGAAAAGGTTCGTTCCCGGGTCACCGCAGCGGGAAACTCACGCCGCAGGCGGTCTTTCAATCTCAGGCGGTTGAAGCAGGTCAGGGGGAAGAACGGTCGGATGTGTTCCGCCAGACGATTGGCGCCGGAACCGAAGATCAGATCCAGCAGGTGCACCGTGTCGACGCTGCGGGCCAGCAGATCTGTACAGCCCGTGCAGTAGGTGACCACCCGGCGCCCGTCGGCCTCGGCGGCCCGCTGGCGGGTCCAGTTGTGTGCCAGGGCCGGCGCCACGCAGCTCACCGATGCACCTTCTCCGCAGCACAGGGCGGTTTTCCCGTGATGGGGCATCTCCTCGACCGCCAGCCCCAGCCGGTACAGAATCTCGCGCACCATGCGCTGTATGCGGGCATCGAAACGGTACACACAGGGATCATGAACCGTGACCGCACAAGGGGCCTGGCGGGGCACGGCGGGCAGTCCGGTTGCGGCCAGCACCTCGTATATCGTCGCAACCTCCAGGGTCTGCCCGTAGGATGAAAAAATCTTGTGGCAGTTGGGGCAGGCCACGATCACGCGGCGTATGCCATGGGTTGTCAGGAAAGTGCGCATTTCACCGAACATGGCCTCGAAGTAGGCTTGGCGGCCCAAGTCGTGGGAAGGTTTGGTGCAGCAGTCCAGCACGATGCCGATTTTCGGCGTGAGGCGCTGCAGGTGCTGCAGGAGCTTGAAAGTCTGCCGCGGACGGGTGGCCGGCAGGGTGCAGCCGGGGAAAAAAACCGTGTCACAGCCGGCCGGCAGGGCGTAGTAGCTGAGGTGGCGGGAGACGCCCCGCTTTTCGTATCCCAGAAAAACACAGCTGTCGCCGTAAGTCCGGCACCCCCGGGAAACGGCGATGCGCCGCATCTCAAGAAACATACGCTCAACGAAGACCGCCTGTGGACACACGGCCGTGCACAGGCCGCACAAGCTGCATTCGAAGGGCATGGCCAGGCAGTGCGTGTCCCCGGGGTCATAGGAAGCGGCAATGTGCAGGGGGGTGCCGTATTTCGAGAGGAAAACACACTCTTTCAGGCAGAGGCCGCAATCGGTGCAGTGGTCCAGCACCTGTGCTATGGCTTCGGGCAGCTGTGGCCCGGCAAGGCTGTTGGAAGCGTCTGTTCTCATGATTGGCCCGTGTCGCTGCAGGGTTATGTCAGAAAAAGGGGTGGTATTCAACCCCCTGTCCGGTGAATGTCGTCTTTTTCCTGCATTTGACCTGCCTGGACTTTCTTGTTAAGAGAAATAAAATGCCGATACTAGCGGAAGGTGCCCATCCACTTGCTGTCCGGGAATCGAGATAGCCAACAAGACACGGAAACTGAGCGGACCCTATACCAGCGGGAAAATGACCACCTCTTCAACCAGTCTGCGCAACCGTATATTGCCGGCCCTGGAGGGCAGGGCACTGCTGTTTTCCATGACGATTCTGGCCGCCTGTGCCGTCATCCTCTTCTTTTACGAATACCACCGCGAAAAAATCCGCACGCTGCAGAGCCTGGAAGTGTCTTTCAACGAGCGCCTGGATGCCCTGGACCGCTGCCTCTATGTGGCCAAAGACCACGTGGCTCTCATGGAAGACTGGGCCCAGACTTTCTGGGCGGATGCCTCCCAGTACACCCATCCACCGGCTCTGGCCGCCATGTTGCGCTACAATCAAAGTGGAGATTATTTTGAAATACCAGCAAGTAAGGCCAAAAACCTTAAGGATCCCTTTGGAAATATATTCGGCCTGGGCACACCACTGCAAGGCCGTCCAGAATACGTGCGGGAGCTCAACCTGGCAGCCGGCCTGATGCCGTTGCTGCGGGCCACGACCTCCGATTCCGAACTGTTTTTTCAAGGTTATTTTTTTTCCGCTTCGGGAATATCCTGCATCTATCCCTACCTGTCGGTGGTCGACCTGGTCGGCACCGGGGAGGACGGCGCCAAGCTGAAGTCGCTGGTGGCCGATTTTTTTAAACCCCACGGGGAGCTCTCTTCAGGGGCCGGCCGCAACGGATACTGGACCGGTGTCTATCTCGACCGGGGCGGACACGGCCCCGTGGTGACTTATGCCATGCCGGTGTACAACCACGGGCAGTATCTCGGACTGCTGGGTATCGATGTCTCCGTCGATTATCTGCGGCGTTATGTGACACGCTTCAAGGGGATGGGGGGGCGCCTGATCATGGCCGGCAACAGCGGCAAGATGCTCATCGATTCCGCCTCCGGGCAGGCTTCGGCAGCCTCATTCGCGGTCCCGCTGGCAGGCCGGCTGCCCGGCCCCTTGAAGAGCAGCACGGATCTGATCATGGCCGGAAAGCTGCCGTCGATGGCCCCCGTCAACGGATATTATGTCTTTTCAAAACCGCTCAAAAGCGCACCGGCCACCTTCATTCACATCCTGGATGAAAAGGCGTTGCGGTCCCATCTCTCCCTGACCTGGGTAACCTTCTACATCATGGGGCCCCTGGTAATCTGCCTGCTGTTGCTGAGCTATTTCGCCTTACGCCGGCGACAGGCCGAAGAAACCATGTACCGGACCAGGCGGCGGTGGCAGGACCTGGTCGACAATGCCACCATCGGGATCTACCGGGTGCTTGAAGACGGGCGCTTCATCTTCGTCAATCCTGGCATGGCCAGGATGTTCGGCTACGCCACTGCCGATGAGATGCTGAGCCAGGTGTCCAACGTGACCGCCCTCTATGCCCGACCCGAAGACCGCAACGCCAACCTGGAAAAGGTCAAGCGTGACGGAAATCTGGATGGCAGGGAGGTGTTGCTGCGCCACCGTGACGGGCGTCCCATACGGGGGCTGCTCAGCGTGAGGCGGATCCAGGAGGAACAGGACACCTGCCTGGAGGGCTTTCTGGTCGACGTCACCGAGCGCTACCTGATCGAGGAGGCCCTCAAAGAAAGCGAGCAACGTTACCGCAGCCTGGTGGAGCTGTCTCCCGACGCCGTGATGGTGCACAGCGACCTTGAAATCGTTTACATCAATGACGCCGGTGCCCGTTTATTCGGCACCGAGAGGCCCGAAGACATCGTAGGCCGTTCGGTCCTGGATCTCATTCACCCGGATTATATGGAAATCGTCAAACGACGTTTGAAGCAGGTGACAAGCGGGGCGCAGCCGCTGGTGCCCATGGAGCAGCGCTACGTCTGTCTGGACGGCCGGGTAATCGATGTGGAAGCCACCGGGGTGTCCATTACCTACCGAGGAAAGCCGGCGGTCATCAGTGTGCTGCGGGATATTTCCGACCGCAAGCGGGCCGAGGCCGAGCGCAGCAGGCTGCAGCGTCAGCTCCAGCAGGCGCAGAAACTGGAGGCCATCGGAACCCTGGCTGGAGGCATTGCTCATGATTTCAATAACCTGCTCATGGGAATACAGGGCAATGTGTCCCTTTCGCTGCTGGATGTGGGCGCCGACCACCCCTGTTACGAGAACCTGAAAAATATCGAATCTTATATCGCCAAGGCCAGCGATCTCACCCGCCAGATCCTGGGCTTTGCCCGCAGTGGCAAGTACCACGCGACCCCCATGGATATAAACCGGGTGATCGAAGACAGTGTTCGCCTGTTCAGCCGGACGCGCAGGGAAATTCACATGAAAGTCCAGCTGGATGCCGATCTGCCCACCGTGGAAGCAGACCGGAACCAGATGGAACATGTGCTCATCAATCTCTTCCTCAATGCATGGCAGGCCATGTCCGGCGGCGGTTCCATCGAGGTGGTCACCGCCAGTGCCCGTCTGGGACGGGATTTTACGGCACCCCATGAGATACCGCCCGGCGAATACGTTAAAATTTCCGTTTCCGACGACGGCGTGGGCATGGATCCCCAGACCGTGGAGCGGGTTTTCGAGCCTTTTTTCACCACCAAGATCATGGGCCGGGGCACGGGATTGGGCCTGGCCTCGGTTTACGGCATCATCAAGAATCACGGCGGCATCATTACGGTTCACAGCAAAAGAGGTCGCGGCACCACCTTTGACATTTTTCTGCCGGTGACGTCACGGCCCGTGGCGGAGCCCGTCACCGCCGAGAGGGAAGCGATACCCGGCTGTTTGGAGGGCCGGGGAACCGTTCTGCTGGTCGATGATGAACAGATGATTCTGGACGTGGGGCTGAAACTGCTGGAAAGCATGGGGTATCGGGCCATGGCCGCCAAAGGTGGCCACGAGGCCCTGGAAATCTATGACAGGCACGGCCCTGAGATAGACCTGGTGATCCTGGACATGGTAATGCCCGACATGAACGGCGCCAAAACATTCGAGGAACTGAAGAGACGCGATCCCCACGTGAGGGTGCTTCTTTCCAGCGGTTACAGCCTGGATGGAAAAGCGGTGGAAATGCTGAACAACGGGTGCGGGGGGTTTATTCACAAGCCTTACGATATCACGCAGCTGGCTGCCAAAATCCGGGAAGTCATGGGATGTGAGCGCGACTGATGCGAGGCCTCCGCCGTTCAGGGCACCTGAACGGTCAGCCGCCCATAAACCTGGCCTCGGTATAAAGCGCTTCAAAGTCCGCCGCCACCAGCTGCCGCCAGGCGGTGCGGGGGGCGAATTGGCAGGCGGAGGTCACATCCGGCGAAAACACCTTGCCGGCTTTCAGAACCGGGTTTTTCAGCAGGTATTTGAACTCTCCCCCCAGATCCAGAACCAGGTCGATTTCGTCGTTGTCGTCCAGCAGCTCCACCAGCAGGATATTGCGAATATTGCCGCTGCCACGGAGGTGCCGTTTTTTCCGGTGATCGGTGAAAACTTCGATAAAGGCGTCCTCGATGGGTACCGCCCTGCCATCGGTGGCCAACAGGAAAGCGCGCTCCACCACGTACTCACCTTCTGCAAAGGGAATCCATTCCGTCATTCCGTTGTCACCAGCCGTAGCGGTTATCTGCCGAATCCGGCAGGGGTGTTCAGATCGCCCAGGTCTTTGCGCATTCGCCGTACATAGTCCCGTACATAGTGAGGCATGTCGCCCTCGGTGACGTACCGGTTGAAATCGTCTTCCACCTGCGTTGCAGCGATGTGCCATGTCTCCGCGGCCACGTGGAACATGTCGTATTCACTCGTGGACCGCGATCGCGCCATGGCCGCCAGGTACTCTTCATCGCTAACAGTGCGCCGGGCAGCCAGTCTGAAATCCAAGTGTCTCAAAAACCCGATGTAGAGAAAAGCCGCCAATGGCAACACTATCATCTTCCATTCAAACACGATTGTCTCTACCATTTTTACATACTCCTCATTTATAAAATAAACACGGCCTCGGCGAGTTCAAGCGGCATTTTCAATCTGCATATTGACACCCTGTCACCGATTTGTCATAGTTTTAGCCGTTTTTGCACGGGTTAACGCCTTTGATGCCTCCATTTTCCGATTGGATCTGCTGCCCATGGACATGAAGCGCAGCTACTACGAGGATATCCAGTTCTTCAGTTCGGGTGTGACCCTGTTCTGGTTTGCCCTCCTGATGGCTTTTCTGGCCGCCTTTCCGTTTCTTTTCAAAAACTATTTCGTCTATGTTGCCAACTACATCGCCATCAATGTCATCGTCGTCATCGGGCTCAACATCCTGGTAGGCTACACCGGCTTGATTTCGTTGGGACATGCCGGTTTTTTCGCCATCGGCGCTTATGGCACCGTCATCCTGATGACCAAGGCGTCCCTGCCGTTTCTGATGGCGCTGCCCCTGGCGGCCCTGGCGGCCGCGCTGTTCGGCTTTCTGCTGGGGCTTCCCGCCCTGCGGCTGGAGGGGCCCTACCTGACCATCGCCACCCTGGGATTCGGGCTGACCATCACCCAGGTGATCGGCAGGATCGAGATCTTCGGCGGGCGGCAGGGACTCCACGCACCCGAGCTGGCCATCGGCCCCTGGCATCTGGACAGCGACCGATCCTTCTACTACCTGGTGATGGCGATCACCGTGCTGATGGCCGTCTTTGCGCGCAACCTGATCAAAACGCGCGTGGGGAGGGCGTTTGTCGCCATACGCGATGCCGACATCGCCGCCGAGACCATGGGCGTCAATCTGGTCTACTACAAGACCCTCTCCTTTGCCGTCAGCGCCTTTTATGCCGGTGTGGCCGGCGGGCTGTACGCTTTCGTGCTGCGGTTCATCGAGCCGGAGATTTTTTCCCTGCTGATGTCCATCATGTTCCTGGCCATGGTCGTGGTGGGCGGGCTGGGGTCCATCATGGGCGCCATCGTGGGCGCGGCGCTGTTGAGCTGGCTCGACCTGCAGCTGCGCAACATCCTGAGCATTCCCTATGTGGGGCAGTGGCTGGAAAAGCTTTCCGAGAGTTTTTTTTCCATTACGGGGGTCTCCAATATCCAGTTCATTTTGTTCGGGCTGATCATGATCTGTATCATGCTGTTTGAACCGCTGGGGTTGTTCGGCATCTGGATACGGACCAAAAAATACTGGAAGACCTGGCCGTTTTAAAAAAATCGGAACATCGTCATGGTCGAGTTCATACAGATGCTGGTCAACGGTATCACCGCGGGAAGCTCTTACGCCCTCATGGGCCTGGCCATGGTCATCATTTACAAGACCTCGGAAGTGCCCAATTTCGCCCAGGGGGAGATGGCGCTGGTGACGACCTACGTTGCTTACATGCTGCTGCATTCCCTGGGTTTTTCCATGCCGGCCGCTTTTTCCGGCGCCCTGCTGTTTTCCTTTCTGCTGGGCTGCCTGCTGGAGTTCGCCGTCCTGCGCCGGGCCAAGGAGACCAACATCCTGGGTATGATCGTCATCACCATCGGCCTGGAAATGGTGCTGATGGGCCTGGTGTCCTGGAAGTTCGGCGCCGAACAGAAGGCCATGCCGTTTCCCATCACCCCTTACGACAGCATCGTCATCGGGGACATCTTCATCAGCACGCTGGAGCTGCTGACCTTCGGCATCACCCTGCTGCTGATGTTGGCGCTTTTCGTCTTTTTTCGCTATTCAACGCTGGGGGTGGCCATGAAAGCCACCCAGCAGAACCGCATGGCCGCGCGCCTGATGGGCATCCGCACCAACCGCGTGCTGATGATCACCTGGGGGATCTCCTCGCTGGTGGGCGGCATCGCCGGGCTGCTCATCGCGCCGGTGATGATGCAGCCTTACATGATGTGGGACCCCTTGCTAAAGGGCTTTGCCGCCGCCGTGATGGGCGGCATGACCTCTCTGCCCGGCGCGGTTTTCGGCGCCTATCTGCTGGGCATCGTCGAGAACCTCTTCGGCGGCTACGTCTCCCTGGAGTTCAAGTCGGTGGTGGCCTTTGCGGTGATCGTGCTGGTGCTGTGCGTCAAGCCCAGCGGGATCTTCGCCCGCCATTACGTCAAGAAGGTGTGAACGCACTGTTGTGAAGGCAGAAACCCGGATAATGAGATGCCAAGAAAGGAGGCGGACATGAAAAGACGGTTTATGTGGACAGCGCTTATTGTGGCGGCACTGGTTCTTACGGTCACCCCCGCCGGCTGGGCCGAAGAGGGGGTTTCGGCCACCGAGATCCAGATCGGGCAGTGGGGCCCGCAGACCGGGCCGGCCGCCGCGTGGGGGTCCGTGGCCCGCGGCACGGGGGCCTATTTCAAGATGATCAATGCCCAGGGTGGCATCAACGGCCGCAAGATCGTGTACCACATGTTCGACGACGCTTACAATCCCGCCAAGACCAAGGCCGGGGTCAAGGAGCTGCAGGAGGGCATCGGCATGTTCGCCTGGGTGGGCGGCGTGGGCACGGCCCCGGGGCTGGCCGTCAAGGATTACCTCATGAAGCGCAAGATCCCCTGGATCGGCCCCTCGTCGGGTTCGCTGCACTGGATCACCCCGCCCGAGAAGTATCTCTTCACCGTCTATCCCATGTACGCCACCGAGGCGCGCATTCTCTGCCGTTACGCCGTGGAAAAGCTGGGCAAGAAGAAGTTCGCCATCATCTACCAGAACGACGACTACGGCAAGAACGGGGTCAAGGGCGCCCGCGAGGAACTGGCCAAGCATGGCCTCAAGCTGATCGCCGAGGTGCCGGTGGAGGTAAAGGAGGGCGACCTGAAGCCCCACGTGATGAAGCTCAAGAAGTCAGGGGCCGACGCCGTCCTGCTGTGGACCAGCGTCAAGCACGCCGTCATGACCGTGGGCGTCAGCAAGGCCATGAAGTTCGCGCCCCAGTTTCTGAGCACCAGCACCTGCTCGGATTTCGTGCTCATGAACCACATCAGCAAGGGGCTGTGGAAGGGTGTCATCGCCACTACGTTTGCCCTCTTGCCGGATTCCGACAACCCGCTGATGAAAAAATACAAGACCGAAGCCTTCGACAAGTACGCCGGCAAGGACGAGCGCTGGGGCCTGTTCTTTTATACCGGCATCGCCTTTGCCGAACCCCTGGTGGAAGCCATCAAACAGTGCGGCAAGGACCTGACCCGCGAAAACCTGGTCAAGAAACTGGAAGGGTTGAAGGATTTCCAGGGCATCAGCGGTAAGATCAGCTATGCCCCTTTCAACGCCGGGGATCCCACCTGCCGGCGGGGGCAGAACTCGTCTTATCTGGTCCAGTGCCTGGAGGGCGGCAAGGCCAAGAAGCTGTCGGACTGGATAACCATCAGCGACTGAAGACTGAACTGGATCTGCCTCAGCAGAGAGCCGTTCCGGGGGCCGCCGGTCCCCGGAATGTTTTTTAAGTGCCTGCCATGCAAAAATAGCGCATGACCATTTTCAGCGTAGAAAACCTGAGCATCTCTTTCGGTGGCCTGCAAGCCTTGTCGGGCATCAGCTTTGCCGTGTCGGCCGGAGAAATCTTTTCCATCATCGGCCCCAACGGCGCCGGCAAGACCACCCTGTTCAACTGCATCAACGGGATTTACCGGCCCGGCAGGGGCCGCATCCGGTTCAAGGACGTGGCCATCCAGCACAAGAAGCCGGACGTCATCGCCCGGCTGGGAATCGCCCGCACTTTTCAGAACATCGAACTCTTTGCCCACATGAACACCATGGAAAACATCCTGCTGGGCCGCCACATCTACATGAAGACCGGCCTGTTCAGGGGCGGGCTCCTGTGGGGCAAGCGTTCTTTCGCCGCCCGGGAAGAAGTCTTCCACCGCCGCAAGGTGGAGGAGATCATCGATTTTCTGGAGCTTCAGGCCGTGCGCGACAAACCGGTGGGGGGCCTCCCCTACGGCATCCAGAAGCGCATCGAGCTGGGCCGTGCCCTGGCGCTGGAGCCCGAACTGCTGCTGCTGGATGAGCCCTGTGCCGGCATGAACGCCGAGGAAAAGCAGGACCTGATTTTCTGGGTCAAGGATATCCAGGATGAACTGGGCGTCACCATCCTGGTGATCGAACACGACATGTCCATGGTCATGGACATCTCCGACCGCATCCTGGCCATCAATTTCGGCCGGCCCATCGCCGAGGGTCCCCCCGCGGCGGTTCAGCGTCACCCGGAGGTGCTGAAGGCCTACCTGGGGGAAGACGAAGGTTCATAATTACCCGGGCCGGGGCGCCACGGGCTTTCACGATTTGAAGACATGCAGCCGATACTGGAAATAAAGAATATCGAGACCTACTACGACCTGATCTACGCCATCCGGGGGGTTTCCCTGGCGGTGGCGCCGGGCACCATTACCGCCATTCTGGGCAACAACGGGGCCGGCAAGTCCACCATTTTGAAAACCGTGATGGGTTTGATCGAAGACCAGCCCGACAAGGGAACCATCGAGTTCGACGGCCGCCGCATCGACGGCTGGGACACCGAGCAGATCGTGCGGCTGGGCATTTCCTTCGTGCCCGAGGGACGCGAGGTGTTCGAAGAACTGACGGTGCGCGAAAACCTGGCCATGGGCGCTTACACGCGCAGCGATAAAAGCGGCACCGAGGAGGACTGCCGGCGGGTGTACGGCTATTTTCCCGTGCTCAGGGAGCGGGAGAAGCAGTGGGCCGGTACGCTTTCCGGCGGTGAGCAGCAGATGCTGGCCATCGGCCGGGCGCTCATGAGCCGGCCGCGCCTGCTGCTGCTGGACGAACCCTCTCTGGGGCTGTCCCCGCTGCTGGTCAGGGAGATTTTCCAGATCATCCGCACCATCAACGCGCAGGGAGTCACTATTTTGCTGGTGGAGCAGAACGCCCGCATGGCCCTGAGCGTTTCCGACACCGGCCTGATCCTTGAAAACGGCCGTTTCGTCATGAAGGGCAGGGCCGCGGACCTGATGGAAGACAAAGACGTACGCGAATTTTACATGGGCATACGCTCCGAAGCGTCGGCCAAAGGCTACCAGCGCTGGAAACGAAAAAAGGCCTGGCGTTAGGGCTGGATCGAATACATGCCGCCTTTGCGCGTGTATCCAATGGGATGCCGGCCGTCCGGCATTGCGGCAACAGGGGGTAAGGGCACAAAGGCAGAAGGCACAAAGGTACAAAGGGAAGAAGTAACCCCCAGGCCCAGAGCATCCTTTCCTGATACCTGGCGCCTGATACCCTGGAAATACCTGCTACCTTAACAATCTCATGACCACCATCGACGACCGAAAAGAGCAAACTGTCCCCGAGGTCTTCAAAAAGGCCGTGGCCACCTACGGCAACCGGGTGGCCATGCGGTACAAGGAGCTGGGTCTGTGGCACGACATCTCGTGGATGCAGTACTACCGCCGCGTGCGGCAGGTGGGCGCCGCCCTGATCTCCATGGGGCTCCAGCGGGGCGAGTGTGTGGCCATCATCGGAGACAACTGCCCCGAATGGGTTTTCGCCAGCATGGGCGCCCAGTGCGTGGGCGGCGTGGCGGCCGGGGTCTATGCCACCAATGCGTGGCCCCAGGTGGAATACGTGGTGGCCAATTCAGAGGCGGCCTTTCTCTTCGTGGAAAACGAAGAGCAGCTCGACAAGTGGCTGATGTTCCGCAAGAAGGTGCCGGCCCTGAAGAAGGTGATCGTTTGGGACACCAAGGGGCTGCGTGATTTCAGGGACCCCATGGTCATGACCTTTGACAAGCTGCTGGAGAGGGGCAGGGAGGCGGACGCCAAACGGCCGGAGCGATTCGACGGGCGGACGCTGCAGGTCACCCCCCACGATCTGGCGGTGCTCATCTACACCTCCGGCACCACCGGTCCGCCCAAGGGTGCCATGCTGACCCACCGCAACTGCACCTGGATGGGCAGGGCCATCACCTCGGAAAACCCCATGTACGACACCGACGAAATCATGTCTTTCCTGCCGCTGTGCCACATCTTCGAGCAGCTCTTCACGATCCTGGGACACATCACGGTGGGCTACACGGTCAACTTCGTCGAGAGTCTGGACACCGTCACCGACAACATGAGGGAGATATCGCCCACCGTGGGGCACGCCGTCCCCCGCATATGGGAGAAATACTATTCGGCCGTTCTGATCCGCATGTCCGATGCCACCTGGTTCAAGCGGCTGGTTTTCAACGCCGCCTACCGCATCGGTAAAAAACGAGCCGACCTGGCCATGAATTTCAAGACCGTCCCCGGGTACCTGCTGCTCTTGTACGATCTGGCCTGCCTGGCCGTCTTCCGCAAGCTCAAGGAGCGCCTGGGTTTCGACCGCCTGCGGGTGGCCTACTCGGGGGCCGCGCCCATCGCCCCGGACGTGCTGAGGTTTTTCCAGTCCATCGGTGTCAACCTGATCGAGGGCTACGGCCAGACCGAGGGCACGGGGGTGACCTGCCTGTCGCCCGTGGGCCGGGTCAAGTTCGGCACGGTGGGGCCGCCCCTGAAAGGCGTGGAGGTCAAGATCGCGGAAGACGGCGAGATCCTGGTCAAGTCGCCGGCGGTCTTCAGGGGCTATTTCAAGAACCCGAAAGCCACCGCCGAGACCATCCGCGACGGCTGGCTGTACTCCGGGGATATCGGTGAACTGGACGCGGACGGCTACCTGCGCATCACCGACCGCAAGAAGGACATCATCGTCACCGCCGGCGGCAAGAACATCAGCCCCCAGTACATCGAAAACAAGCTCAAGGCCAGCATCTACATCAACGATGCGGTGGTGATCGGCGACCGGCGCAAGTTTCTCTCGGCCCTGATCATGATCGACGAAGACAACGTCATCAAGTACGCCCAGGACCACAAGGTCCAGTTCTCCACTTACCGTGACCTGACCCAGAACCCCCGCATCAACAAGCTCATCCAGGCGGAGGTGGACCGCGTCAACGAGACCCTGGCACGGGTGGAGAACATCCGCAAGTTCACCATCCTGCCCAAGAAGCTCTACGAGGAGGACGGCGAGGTTACGCCCACCATGAAAGTCAAGCGCAAATTCGTCAACGAGGCCTTCGCCGACCTGATCGAGGCCATGTACGCAAGGCCGCGAGAGGAGTAAGGCCTGAAAGGGGGTGAAAATGGCAAGGTCCGTCGTCTCCATCGTTTCCTACGAAAAACCCTTCGAATCCGTTCGCCGGGCCGTGGAACTCTGCGGCGGTCTGGCCGGGCTGCCGCGCGGCGGCCGTGTTTTCATCAAGCCCAACATCGTGTTCTGGACCCGGGCGACGGCCTTTCCCAAGTGGGGTATGATCACCACCTCGCGCGTGGTGACGGACATGGTGGCCCTGCTCAGGGAGGTCGGCATCGACGAGATCACCATCGGCGAGGGCACCGTGGTCATGGACCCCCGCGACACCGAGACCCAGCGGCACGCCTACCGCTCCCTGGGCTACGACAGGCTGCGCCAGCGCTACGGCGTTAAAACCGTCAACATACTGCAGCGGCCCTTCCGCAAGGTGGATCTGGGCGACGGCGTTACCCTGAACTTCAGCGTGGACGCCCTGGAAAGCGATTTCATCGTCGACCTGCCGGTCTTAAAAACCCACAACCAGACGGTGGTAAGCCTGGGGATAAAGAACCTGAAGGGGCTCATCGACATCCCCTCGCGCAAGAAGTGCCACAGTGCCGATTCCGTGCGCGACCTGAACTTCATGGTGGCCCGGCTGGCCGACCGGCTGCCGCCGGTTTTTACGCTCATGGACGGCATCTACACCCTGGAGCGGGGGCCGGCCTTCGACGGCCGGGTGCGGCGCAGCAACCTGCTGGTGGCCTCGGCCGACATCCTGGCCGGCGACCTGGTGGGCGCCCGCATCCTCGGCTACGACCCGGCACAGGTGCCGTATCTGGTGCATGCCGCTGCAAACCACGGACGAACCCCGGACCTGTCGGGAATAGAGATCGTGGGCCGACCCCTTGAAGAGGTGTCGGCCCGCCACGAGTACGATTTTGCCTGGGGCCAGAACGCGCGCGGCGAGAGCCTGCCGCTGCCGCTGGTCAAAAGCGGCCTGGCGGGTATTTCCTATCCCAAATACGATCTGAGCATGTGCACTTACTGCTCGCTTCTGAACGGGGTGATCCTGTCCGCCATCCGCGCCGCCTGGAAAGACGAGCCCTGGGAGGATGTGGAGGTGCTGACCGGCAAGCGCATGGCGCCCACGCCGGCAAAGAAAAAGACCATTCTGCTGGGCAAGTGCATGTCGCGCCTGAACAGAAACCACCCCGATATCCGCGAGGAAATCGCCATCAGGGGGTGCCCGCCTAAAATCGACGACATCATTGCCGCCCTGCACCGCGCCGGCATACCGGTGGCGCCGGAAGTTTTGAAAAATTACGAGCAGATGCCCGGCTTCTTTCTGCGCCGTTACGAGGGCAAGCCGGAATTCGAGGAGGCCTTTTTCCAGGTGCGGTAGCGGCCAGTGCAGACAGCATGTGCGGTCGAGAAGTCTACCCCTATTTCATAGATCCGACTGTTCCGCCACTCCGGCGGCAGCCGTTGCCAGACTGTGCACGGCGAAGATGAGGTTTTTGAAGCGCGGGTCGCGGGTCTGCCCGTGGCAGTAACGGTAGTAGATCTGCTGGGCGATCACGGCCAGCCGGAACAGCCCGAAACAGTAGTAAAAATCGAAGCCGTCGACCGGAAGGCCTGATGCGGCGCAATACCTGGACACCAGCTCTTTGCGGGTGAGAGCACCAGGGATGTTGGTGGGCATCAGGCGGATGGCCTGCAGCTCCGCGGGGTCGTCGGCCTGCACCCAGTAGGCCAGTGAATTTCCCAGGTCCATGAGCGGATCGCCGATGGTGGCCATTTCCCAGTCCAGAACGCCGATGATGTTCAGGGGATTGTCGGGGTCCAGGACCACGTTGTCCAGTTTGTAGTCGTTGTGGATGACGGCGGCCCGCACCGGCGCTGTCGGCATCTTGTCGTGCAGCCACGCCATGATGGTTTCGAAAGCCGGCGCATCGTCGGTCCTGGCGGCCACGTAGCGACGGCACCAGCCCTCCACCTGTCGCTGTATGTACCCTTCGGGCCTTCCAAAATCCGCCAGGCCCGCCCGGCGGTAGTCGATGGCGTGCAGCTCCAGCTGTACATCGATGAGTTTTTGGCACAGCCGTCGCGCATCATGGGGGGACAGGTGCAGGCCCTCGGGCAGGTCCTTTCGGAGGATGATCCCTTTAATGCGCTCCATGACGTAGAAAGGACAGCCCATGATGGCGGGGTCCTCGGTGTAGGCCAGTGGCCGGGGGGCATAGGGAAAGATAGGGTGCAGCGCCTGCAAGATACGGTATTCGCGGCCCATGTCGTGGGCGCTGCGGGCCTTGCTCCCGAAGGGCGGCCGGCGCAGCACCAGTTCGCGATCGCCCACCCGGAGCATGTAGGTCAGGTTGGAAAATCCGCTGGGAAACTGGGTCACGTCGAGAGGACCGTTGAGGCCGTCAAGGCGGTCCTTGAGGAACCGCTCGACGGCTTGCGTCTCCAGTGCTTCACCCTTGCGTACGGTGGCAGGTCTGTCGATCACGCTCATGTTTTTTGTGCCTCCCTGGCTGGATGGGCCAACAGGTACGATTCCACGACTTCCAAGACGAAGTTGGCGTAGGTTTCCACCGTCACCCTGCGCCGCGAATGCTTCCATCTTTTCAGGTACCAGTCCTGGAGCAGGGCTTTTATCATGGCGGCCGTCAACGCCCGGTCCACGTCCCGGAAAACGCCGCTGCGCTGCCCCCCGGCGATGATGCCGGCAAATATCTTCTCCATGCGAAGTTCCATGTCCATGGCCTTCCGGCGGGCTGCCTTTTTCAGGTTCTTGGTCTCCATGTAGGAGAAGTAAAACCAGGGGTGCATGATCTCGCTGAGATACAGGTGGGCGGAGATGGCCTGCTGCAGCTTCAGGCGCGGATCGTCGATGCCCTCGATGCGGCTGGCCAGCACCCGGGTGGCCAGGCGCACGCTCTCCTCCTGGATCATGTCCAGCAGCTCGTCCTTGCTGGCGAAATAGGAGTAGATCGCTCCGATGCTCAGCCCCGAAGCCGCGCTCAGATCGCGCATGCTCATGGCGGAAAAACCCTTTTCGTTGCTCAGGGCCAGGGTAGCCTCGGAAATCCTGATGAGGTTTCCAACGGCCACGCGCTCCTTCTTGATCTTGATGCGGTCCCTGTGCCGTCGGAAAAAGTCCCGGTACATCTTCTCCCTGGAAAGGGCCACCAAATCCTTGAAATCTTCCAGCGCCATGCGGTTTCTCCCCGGCAGCTACCGCACCCTGCGTCCCTCGTAACCCCGCAGGATGCGCCTGGCCACCGACATCTTGTGCACTTCGTCGGCGCCGTCGTATATCCTGGCAGCCCGCTCGTGCCGATAGAAGTAGGGGATGATGATGTCGTCGGTCATCCCCAGACCGCCGTGCACCTGCAGGGCTCTGTCCACCACGTTCTGCATCACGCCGGCCACGAAGAACTTGATCAGCGAGATGTCCTCACGGGCCTCCTTGGCGCCCAGGGTTTCTATCTTCCAGGCCGCATGCAGGGTCATGAGGCGGGCCGCCTGTATGTCGGCGGCGCACTCGGCGATCCAGGCCTGGATGATCTGCTTGGTGGCCAGCGTTCTGCCGTCGGGGGTCATGACTCTTTGCGAGGCCCGCCTGCACATGAGATCGAAGGCGCGCTTGCAGATGCCCAGCCAGCGCATGCAGTGGTGGATGCGGCCGGGTCCCAGGCGCTGCTGGGCAATGACGAAGCCCTGTCCCTCGGGGCCGAGCAGGTTTTTCTGCGGCACGCGGCAGGACTGGTACAGGATCTCGCCGTGTCCGAAGTAATCGGAGCCGGGCTCTCCCATGACGGGGATGTTGCGGATCTGGTTGAAACCCGGCGTGTCGCAGGGCACGATGATCATGCTGGCCTGCAGGTGGGGCGGCGCCTCGGGGTTTGTTTTGGCCATGACGATGGCGAAGGCGGCGCCGTCGGAAGACGACGTGTACCACTTCTGTCCGTTGATGACATAGTCATCGCCGTCTTTTACCGCCGTGGTGTCCATCATGGTGGGGTTGGAGCCGGGCAGCTCCACTTCGGTCATGGAAAAGCAGCTGCGGATCTTTCCCGCCACCAGGGGCTTAAGATACTTCTCCTTCTGCTCGTCGGTGCCGTAGAGGTGCAGGATCTCGATGTTGCCCGCATCCGGCGCCTGGCAGCCGAAGACGTAGTGGCCCAGCGGGGTTCGGCCTAAAGACTCGGACACGAAGGCGTGCTCGATAAGGTTGAGCCCCATGCCGCCATACTCCCTGGGGTGATTGGGGGCCCACAGCTCCATCTGTTTCACCATGGCCCGTTTTTCTTCGAGCACGGGCAGCAGATCCCGGAAACTGCGGCTCAGGAATTCCGGCTCCAGGGGGATCAGCTCCCGGTCGACGAATTCGTCGATCATGCCGGTGATCAGCTTGATTTTTTCAGGGGTTTCAAAATCCATGGCGGCTCCTCCGGATGTGAATTATCGATAGGTAATCAAGGTCCGGTCCCTGCGCAGCTCGAGGTGGGCTATGGCGTTAAACCCCGTGAGCGTCAGCTGTTTTCCCCGGCAGCTGAAGCGGGTGATCGACGCATTGGCAAGCAGCCAGCTCAGCTTCAGCGCCTGTCGCTCGTTGAGTTCCAGGGAGGCCTGCAGCGCGGCGGTAATGACGCCGCCTGAAGTAAAGACCATGATGGAGCCGCCGCCTCCCTGATCGGCTGTAATTTCTGCCAGCGCCTGATTGACCCGGCGTGAAAAATCCCGCCAGGTCTCGACACCCGGTTTGTCGAAATTACCTGAGACCCACCGCCGGACGGCCCGCGCAAACACGTTCTCAAAAGCGGCTTCGTCTGTGTAGATGTTCTCCAGGTCTTTTTCGACGGAGGGGTCGACAGCGATCATGTCCGGAAGCTGGGAAGCCAGCACCGCCTGGTAGTCGTACTCGCTGAGATCCGAACGAACAACCGGGGCAGGCATGTGCCAGTCCAGCTTTCGGCAGCGGCGGATCACCTCGTCGGCGCTGGATTTCTGGCGCTCCAGGGGGCCGCAATAAACGGCATCGATGCGGCACCCGGTGGCCACCAGGTGCTCGGCCAGAATTTTCATCTGCAGTACGCCTCTTGCGGAAAGCTTGTCGTAATTCCGCTGACCAAAAGAAGCCTGCCCGTGTCTGATGAGGTACATGCTGTCCATGAAGGGGAAATACAGGGGCAGGGATGATCCTGTCAAGAAAATAAAACGAACGTTCGTTTTTTTCTTGCGGTAACCGATTTCATTTTCTATCCTGCATTTTCATCAGGAGCCGCTTTGTTGACTTTTGCACCGCCCGCCATGGTAAGCGCTGCCGGCCGCGGGCATCTCCGGATGGGGGAACAGGCGCCATGAAGATACTGGTATGCGTAAAGCAGGTTCCGGATGCAGAAGAGACCTTGGCCATCGACCGCCAGGGGCTCTGGATCACGGATCAGGACAGCACGGTCTTCAGGATGAACCGTTTCGATGAATTCGCCCTCGAAGAAGCCCTGCGGATCAAAGAGCGGTTTTCAGAGGATGCCGCTGTTTGCATAGACAGCGTTTCGGTCGGACCTCCAAGGGTGCGGGTCACCTTGAAAAAGAGCCTTGCACTGGGGGCTGAAAACGCTTTCCACATCGTGGCCGCAGAAGAGGGCTGGCTGAGCCCCTTCGACACCGCCACCCTGATTGCGTCCCTTGCCGAGGGTGCCGGTTACGATCTGATTCTGGCGGGCGTCATGGCCGAAGACGACATGCAGGGTCTGGTCGGTTCTTTCGTTGCCGAAATTCTCGGCTACCCCTGTGCGACGGCGGTGATGCACCAGGAAATCGAGGGCGGGGGGAAGAAGATCGCGGCTGAAAGGGAAATCGAAGCCGGCCGCAGGGAGTGCCTGCGGCTCGATCTGCCGGCGGTGCTCACCGTTCAGTCCGGGATCAATTTGCCCCGCTATCCCACATTATCCAACGTGCTGCGGGCAAAAGACCAGGAAATTGTCACCATTGCCGCAGGGCGCCTGGCACGCCTCCAGAAGAGAGAGCGGGTGGTGTCTCTGTCTTACCCGGAGACATCCTCCAAGGGCACTTTTCTGGAGGGCACGCAACGGCAGAAAGCCCGGGCCCTGCTGCAGGCCCTGCACGCGAAATCGTTTATTTAGGGCAGGAAGACGTATGTTCTCAATAGGTTTCGGCGGCCCCGCGCCATAGGCATTTCGGCTTCGCTGCGGTGGACATCGGGAGCGCCATCCAGCCCTCCGTCCGAATTTCAAGAGCTCGTCGCAAGCTCCTCAAACCGCTTGAAATTCTTGACGCCGGACGGCTGGAAGGCTTCCTCCCCGGATGCCCAATGCCGCTCCACCGAAACGCCTATGGCGCTTCTTTGGCAATCCACTACCGGAGGTTTTTGAGAAGATGCAGGAAGCCACCGTGAGGAGGAAAATGCGGATCAGCGTCATTGCCGAACGAGCAGGAGCGGCCGTGCATCCCGTAACCAGTGAAACCCTTTCTTTTGCCTTGGAAGTGGGCGCACACCTGGACGGCGGCGTGCACGCCTTTGTCCTGGGAAAGCGTGTCGGCGACATGGCGCGGACGCTTTCCGAAACCGGCGGGATCGACGTCACGGGGATCGAGGCGGAGCAGCTGGCGCTGTACAATGGCGAGACCTACCGGGCGGCGCTGGTCGAGGTTCTTGAAACCGCTGGGCCCGCCTTGATATGCCTGCCCCACACGGCTTTCGGGTTTGACCTGGCGCCGCGGCTGGCGGCATCGCTGCAGGCCGCTTGTATCACCGCGGTGGAAGAAGTGCGCTTTTCCAACGGCGCAATCCGGTTTGTACGCGCCATGTTCAACGGTAAACTGCAGGCCGAAGTCGCCTCCGACAGGGAAAAGACCGTTGTCACCATCATGCCCGGCGCATGGCCCGGCGCGCACAACCGCCCCTGTTCCCGGGGCCGCGTGTGCATCATGGCGACGGATGTTTTCCCCACCGCATCACGGACACTGGAAATCAGAGAGTCGGCTGAAGAGCGTCTGAATCTCGGCGATGCAGACGTGATCGTGGCAGCGGGCAGGGGTATCCGCAACCCCGGGAACCTGCGGCTCATGGAGGACCTTGCCGGTATCTTTCCCAAATCCGGTCTGGGTTCCTCGAGGGCTGTCTGTGATCTCGGATGGCTGGGATACAAGCACCAGGTGGGGGTCACCGGGCAGACCGTTTCCCCCGGCCTCTACATCGCGTGCGGAATATCCGGCGCCGTCCAACACCTGGCCGGCATGAGGGGATCGCGGGTGATTGTGGCCATCAACAGCGATCCCCGCGCCGCCATCTTTCAAGTGGCCGATTATTGTATCGTGGAAAACCTGGAAACCTTCATTCCCGTGCTTCTCGAGGAGTTCAGGCGGTTTTCGACATCCGGAAGCAGAACACCGCCCCCTTCTCCTCGTTGAATACCCCCTGAGGGGAAAACGGGTGATGTCCGCATTTTGATATTCCGGTGCCGCCGGCACCGGGTCACCGTCGTCAGCCCCTGGTGACGCAGCCGGCGGCCAGTGCCTGGGAGCGTTTCCGGGCGTCGGACTCCATGTGGCAGCGTTTGTATTTTTTGCCGCTGCCGCACCAGCAGGGATCGTTTCGTCCCAACCTGGGGATTTCTCTGGGTTGGCCCCCACCGAACAATTTGCTTAATAACCCCATGATCTCTCCCGTATAACAAGTTTTTTAACAGAAAATTTCGGTTCGTTGCACGCTGTATTTGGGTGCCACGCCGGGTCATCATCAGCGGCGCGGCACCGGGCTCCTGCCTTATCACACCCGGCGTGCAGGTTCAAACAGGATTTTAGCGGTATTTCGATCCGTGCGGAAAGGTGCTCCACGGCTGCGTGACCCCGGTCCCTGATTTCCCGTTGACGATCCCGGCGGCCTCGGGTAGGGTGGGCGATCATCGGAAAGGCCGGGGGGAGCCTTCCCCGGGTTGGGAGAGGGCGCCGTTCCCGTGAATTTGCCGCCACGCAAGATCATTAGAGACCAGCATTGGAAGCACCGACGCATAAGGGACGTTTGCCTGTCGCGGGACCAGGGCTGCGAAACCCCCTGTCGACGGGTCTGCGGCGCAACGAGGTTCTGTACACCGCCGGGCGCCTGTTGGCCGGCGTGGTGTTGAAACCGTTTTTCCGCCTGACCGTCAGCGGCACCGGCAACCTGCCGACTGAAGGCGGCTACGTCCTGCTGCCCAAACACCAGCGCTGGGAGGACATTCCCCTGCTGGGGCTTGCCTGCCCGCATCCGTTGTACTATGTTGCCAAGCACGAACTGTTCGCCTCACGGCCCGGCAGCTGGTTTTTGAAATCTCTGGGGGGGGTGCCGCTGCACCGCGCAAATCCCTTGAAAACAAAGCGCTATCTGCGCGATCTGATCCGTCTGATGTCGGAGGGCAACCCTGTGGCCGTGTTTCCGGAAGGCACCTACTATGCCGGAACCGTGGGCCGGGGACAGACGGGTCTGGTGCGGTTCATCCTCAAGAGATGTTCACCACTGTTCGTTCCCGTGGGGATCGCTTATGCCGGCGGACGGGGGGCGTACCAGGTGAAAATCCGTTTCGGCCGCGGCTGCAGGGTCGCTGACGCCGCGCAGGTCGATGCGTTCATGGCCCACATGATGCGGCGGATCGCCGACCTTTCGGGATTGGCCTGAAGGGATCTGCGGCGATTGCCGGACACTTCAATGAAGAGGGGAAATAATGACTGTGAAATCCGACTACAAAGAGGACGTGGACCGGTTGACGGCCGTATTCGACACCAGTATGGGAGTCTTCGAAGCCGAACTCTACGCCCGGGAATGCCCCGAAACCGTGTGGAATTTCGTCAATCTGGCCGAAGGGCGCCAGGAAACCGAGCGGGGCGGCAATTTCTTCGACGGCCTGAAGTTTCACCGCGTGATCGCGGGCTTCGTCATTCAGGGCGGCTGCCCCATCGGAAACGGCACCGGCGGCCCCGGCTACCGTTTCGCCGACGAATTTGACCCCTCCCTGCGGCACGACGGCGAAGGGGTGCTGTCCATGGCCAATGCCGGACCCAACACCAACGGCAGCCAGTTTTTCATCACGCTGGCCCCGACTCCCCACCTGGACGACCGCCACGCGGTTTTCGGCAAGGTGGTCAAGGGCCTGGAGGTGGTGCGTAAGATCGGCGCCGTACCCACCGGCCCCATGGATCAGCCCGTGGAACCCGTGGTGATCAATGCGGTGACCATCCAACGGTAGATTCGCCTCCGCGGTCGGCAGGTGGCCATCTCCGCCGGCCGCGGGCGACAGGACACTGTGTACATGTGGGTATTTACCAGGGACGGATTCTTTTCAACGGTCTGGGATCAGTACTGCGCCGCCGACGAGGTCATGGTCAGGACCCGCTGCCGTGAAGACCTCTGCCGGCTGTCTAAAAGGCTGAAGGGATTCTGCGACGAAGAGAAGATTCTTGAAATTCCATACGCCGACTATCGTTTCCGGCTGAAGATTTCCCGGCACGAATGGTCGGAGTACGTGGCCCGCTGTGCCCTGGAAATAGACTATGCCAACGTCAAGAAGGGTATCATCGGCGAAAACGACGAACTGCGGGAGAGGGCCTACTACAGGGTGTGGCAGACCCTCTACCGCTGGCAGTCCCAGGAAAACGGGGACCTTTTCGATTAGCGGCGGGCACTATTCCTCGATGGCGTAGTAACAGCGCTTGGGGGAAATCACCTTACCGCTTTTTTTCAACTTGCTGATCACTTTGGACACTTCCTTGCTGTCGGCGCCGATCATCTTGGCCACCTCTCCGGGCCGGACCGGTTTGCCGGCTTTTTTCATGGCATCGAGCACTTTGTCTTCCATTCTGGTTCCTCCTGTTGCTGGTAGTTTACGTTTTCGTTTTCAGCCACGACCCACACGGACAAGATGGTCCGTCGCCAGTAGTCCGTTGTCCGTGGCGGAGGACAGCATTTACTGCAGCGGACAACCGACGATGGGCAACGGACATTTCCATCTGTGGCTGATGGTCACAACAGCCCGTGCGGCAGGCTCTCTTCCCGGCCCGCCGGGGTTATTTCGATGTAATCCAGCTTGCGCTGCAGTTCCCGGATGGTGACGGCCCCGCCGTAGGTCAGGCCCGACCGCAGGCCGCCGACGATGTCGGCGACAATTTCGTCTTCGTTATCGCGGTAGGGGACTTCGCGGGCTACCCCCTCGGCCGTCTTCCACTCGGCCATGCCGCCGTGGTAGTCATCCTGGACTTCCCTGGAGGCCATGCCCCGGTAGACCTTCACCCGGACCTCCCTGCCATCGGGGCCCTTGCGGGTCAGCACCGGCCCGGGGGTGGGGCGGGTCCCGGCCAGCAGGCTGCCCACCATCACGAAATCCGCGCCAAAGGCCAGCGATTTGACGATGTCGCCAGGGGTGCGGATGCCGCCGTCGGCCACGATGGAGCGGTCCACCCGCGCGCAGTGCCGGATGGCCGTGAGGTTGGGAATGCCGAAGCCGGTTTTCAGGCGCGTGGTGCAGACCGAGCCCCCGCCGATGCCCACCTTGATGATGTCGGCGCTGCAGGATGCCAGGTAGTCGGCGCCGGCGTAAGTGGCCACGTTGCCGGCCATGAGGCAGGTTTCCTTGCCCAGCATCTGGCGGATGTTTTTCAAGGTGCGACCCACGTAACGGGCGTGGGCGTGGGCCACGTCCACGCAGAAGTACCGGGCGCCGGCATCCCGCAGGGCTTCGGCTCTTTCCAGGTCGGCGGCCGCACAGCCGATGGAGACGAAGCAGGGGAACCGGCAGGCTTTGAAGACGGTCACATTTTCTTCGATGGGCATGAAGCGGTGCAGTACACCGATGCCGCCCTTTTCTCCGATGAAGTTGACCATCTCGGCTTCGGTGATGGTGTCCATGTTGGCCGTCATGACCGGCAGCTGGACGCGCAGTTTGCCGGATTTGTCTTCCATGGAGATATCCACTACCCGGCGTGATTCCCAGTGGTTGTAAGAAGGGACGAGCAGTACATCGTCATAGGTGATTGCCACGCTCATGCTGGGCGCCTCCCTGTCTGGCGTTGGTGCTTGCGAAGGTTTTCAAGACAGTGTTCTCTGTCAGGCATAACATGGCCTAAAATTGGTGCGCCGGCTGGAATTGTCAAGAGAAAAAGAAGGATCACCGGCCGCGGCTGCCCACTGCCGGTACAGGTGCGCAGAGCTCCATGGCAGCAGAGGCGGAGAGGGGGGCGGTATCTGGCGTGAATCAAGTTGACAATTCACGGTCCTGATGCGAAATTATCACCTTGGCTGTGCGGCACGTTGCTGCCGGCTGCGAGCCGATCGCGGGGATCATTCCGAGGAGGGACATGAATGTTTACTGTCAAAGACATCAGTGAACTTGCGGTTCAGCTGGAAAAAAACGGACGGCGGGTCTACCTTGAAGCCATTAAAAAGGTGCGCGACCCTGCTTTGGCCTCCACCCTGCAGTGGCTGGCGGAAGACGAAGAGCGCCATGCCGAGTGGTTTGCCGAACTGGCCGCCTCCCAACCGGAGCAAGAGGTCAGCCAGGAGCTGGAGGAGATGGGGCGTACCATGATGAAAGATGCCCTGGCCAACCAGAGCTTTTCCCTGGCAGACACCGATTTTGCCAACCTGCGCACCCCCCGGGAGCTGATCGAGGTGGCCATGGAGTTCGAGCGCGATACCGTTCTGTTCTATACCATGCTGCGGGGATTTGTACAAAAGGAGGAAGCCCTGCAGCGCCTGGACGCCATCATTGAAGAAGAAGAAAAACATATCCGCAAGCTGCGGGAATTCCTGAACTAGTGTCTGTCACCCTTTTTTTCGGCAACCGCCTGGAAGCGCTGGCGGACAAGTTGCTGGAAACCATCGGCCGCCGGGAGGGGTCCGGTCAGGATCCGCTGCAGGCGCCCACAGTGGTGGTTCCCAACACCAACCTGGCCCGCTGGCTGAAGCTGGTCATCGCCTGCCGCCGTTCCATCTGCATGAACATGGCCTTCGAATTCCTGGATCGCGGGCTGTGGCAGATGCTGGCGGCGCTGGACGACGACCCCCGCGCGGCCGTGCCATTGGAAATGGATGACCGCAAGACCCTGCTGCTGTATGCCCTGCAGCAGATGCCGGCGGACGACCGGCAGCTGCAGCCGCTGCGGCGCTACCTGGAAGGAACAAGCAGCCGGGGCGGTGGCGGTCGTGCCGTCCGCCTGTGGCAGCTGACCGAAACCCTGGCACGTCTTTTCAGCGAGTACGAGCTTCACCGCGACGGCATGATCGCAAGGTGGCGGCAGCGGATCCCGGCCGCAGACCCCCTGGAAGCCTGTCAGCAGTGGCTGTACCAGCGCCTGCGGGAACTCGCCGATGCGGATGGCGAGCCCGCCGCCGGGCGGCTGCTTTCGCTGTCTGAATACGCACAGCAGGTATTTTCATCGCCCCCGCCGCCCGGCCCGGAGCCGCGCGGGGAGGTCCATTTTTTCGGGCTGTCGCAGATTTCTTCCCTGCACCTGGAAATTTTCCAGCAGTTGTCCGCCTACTACGCCATGGTCATCTATGTGGTGAACCCCTGCCGCGAGTTCTGGGAGGACATTTCCACGCCGGCCGAACAGCGCTGGCTGCGGCGCAAAAATGAGCATCACCTGCGTATTCTTCCCGAAGAAGAGGCCGCCGGCGAACTGCAACGGGCAGCGGACAATGAGCTGCTGGCGGCATGGGGCAAACCGGGCCGGGAGTCCATTCGCCGTTTCTGCGCCCTGAGCGATTATGATTTCCTTGAAAACTACGTCACCGAATCGCCTCCGGACACCGTCCTCAAGGCCTTGCAGCACGACATCCTGACCTTGGGTGGGCAGCCGGTCTGCCGGCCTCAGGACGACTCGCTGCAGATCGGCGCCTGCCCGGGAATCACCCGGGAAGTCGAAACGGTCTACAACAGCATCTTGTACAACCTCCAGCGCGACGAAAGCCTGCGCCTGACCGATATCGCCGTACTGGTGCCGGACATGGACGTCTACAAACCGGCGCTGGAGGCGGTGTTCAGCCGATATCCGGCCGCCGTTTCCTACAACCTGGCGGATGCCCGGGCCCGGGACGAGAGCCTCTACGGACAGGCTGTGCTCAAGCTGCTGGAACTGTGCCGCGGCAGGTTTTCGCGGCGGGAGGTTTTTGACCTGCTGCTGAACCCCTGCGTCATGCAGAAATGGGGCCTCGGCGCCGGGGACGTGCAGACCTGGGCCCAGTGGACCAGCCGGCTGAACATCTTTCACAGTTTCGATGTCCGGGAAAAGCGCAGCCGGGGCTATACGGACGACCCCGTCCACACCTGGCAGCAGGGGCTGCTGCGGCTGCGACTGGCCCGTGTCCTTGGCGACCCCGCCCGTATGTCCGGTGAAGTGCCCGGCCGCTTTGCGCATTTCCGGGGCATCGTGCCCCACGGGGACATGGCAGCCGACGACCCGCAGCTGCTGGAAACCTTTTGCCTGCTGTTGGAAAGCCTGCATCGGGGGGTGCAGCGGCTAAAAAAACTGCGCGCCGGCGGGCTGGGGTGGCGGGATACGCTCTTTGCGATCTGCGATGAACTGATGCAGGTTCCCCGGGATGCCCGCGGGGAAGAGACCGTGCGCCAGGAATTGCTGAAAGCCTTCGGCCGTTTCGGGCGCTACGACCGGCTGGCAGGCGAATCTGAAAGGGCGCGGCTGGATATCGAACTGGCCATCGAACTGGTGAAAAGCCAGTTGGACGGTATACCCGGAGGGCGGGGAGAGTACCTCACCGGCGGCGTAACCATCTCGGCCCTGCAGCCCATGCGCCCCATCCCCTTTCGCATTATCTACGTGCTGGGCCTTCAGGAGGGGAGCTTTCCCGGTCGGGCGCCGCAGTCTTCTCTGGACCTGCAGCTGGTCCGCAGGCGCATCGGGGATGTCAGCCCCCCGGAGCGCGACCGCTACCTTTTCCTGGAAACCCTGCTGGCGGCCCGCGAGCGGCTGTATCTGACCTATGTTTGTCGGGACCTGCAGAAGGATCGTGAAATCATGGCCGGCTCGGTGATCAGCCTGTTGCGGCGCTACCTGGAAAATCGCATACTGCCGCCGGGCCATGAATTCGCCGTCACTCCCGTGCCGCTCAAAGGCAGCGACCCGGTCTACACACGGCCCGGCAGGGGTGCTGAAAACGGTGATCTGCTGACCAACTTCAGCTGGGGGGACCGGGTGGCTTTTTACTGCCGCCATGGGCTCTGGGACCAGGCCCGGGAGTGTTGTACAGATGCTGTGCGCTCCGGACTGAAGCGCTTCTGTCCGGATCTCACCCCCGCTGCGGCCGCCCATCAGGACAGGCCGGCCGTCGTCCCGTTGACCCTCGGGCAGCTCCACAAATTCATAGAAGACCCGGCGCTGTTCGCCATGCGCCAGTATCTGGGGTTTTACGAGGAAGAGCCCGCCGTGGAGGAACTGGCCGAAGAAGAAGACGAGCCTTTCTTCACCCCTTTTCCCGCCGATTACCGCCTGACCACCGAACCGCTGGCCTGGTGGCTGGAAAACGCCCTGGATGCGGATCAGCGCCGCGGACCGACACCCGAGCGCCTCTTCGAGCATTACTACGATTACCTGTCTCGCCAGGGAATGACTCCCGAGGGCATTTACGCCCAGCTGGACCGCCGGGTGCTCAGAGGCCAGGTCGCTGAGCAGGCCGGCCGGCTCGAAGAGATACTGAGCAGCATGCGCCGCGCCGCGCGTCTCTACCGCAGCGTGGTTGTGGGCGAACCCGGTTTCGAAGGCGCCTTCACCGGGCACCGGCTGCCCCGGCGGCGCTTCGATGCCCTTGAACTGGAATTGCCGCAGGGCTCTTGGCCGATGACCGATGTCCGGTTGCACGGCGAACGGGAGTGGCTGTGGCGTTCCGACGACGGCCACTGGCACACCCTGGTCATCACGGGATCGAGGCGCACGGCGCAAAGACCGTCCCGGTATGTCATCCAGCCGCTGCTGTTCTACCTGGCCGCCCGGGCCCACCCGCAGATGGGGCCGTGGCTGGCAGCGAAGCCCTTCCATATCCACGTGGCTTACAGGGAACGGTTGCGGCGTTTTGCCTATATCTTCGACCGGCACACGGCGCGGGACTACCTGACCGCCCTGGCCGCCGAGGTGCTGGACCAGGGAACCATTGGCTGGCTGCCCTTCGACGTCGCCGCACAGCGCGAAAAGATCATCACGGCGCCGGCCGAAGAGGTGACCACCCGGGACCGCAACGCCTTTCAGGCCTTTGTGCTGGAAGCCTTCGACAAAGCCGGCGCCGAATACCTCACCCGCCTGGCCAGACCCGATATCGACGGTGGTGTTCTGGATCGTGCCCGGGCCCGGCTGGCACCGTTTTTCGACACTCTGGAGCGGGAATGAGCGTAGCCGTCTCTTCAAAAGATCCCGAATATATCGCCATCCAGGATCCTGGTGAAATCTGCCTCGCACGGCACATGCTCATCGAGGCTTCGGCCGGCACCGGCAAAACCTACACCATCGAAAACCTGGTGATGCGGTTTCTGGAAGAACGGGACGATCTGGCCATCGACAACCTGCTGGTGGTGACCTTCACCGAAAAGGCCGCCTCGGAGCTGAAGCAGCGTATCCGCGACAAGCTGCAGCAGCGCCTGCAGGAACTGCCCGCAGGGCCGGCCGCCGGGCGAATGCAGGGCGCCCTGGCGTCTTTTGACACGGCCCCGGTTTTCACCATTCACGCTTTCTGCCAGACTGTGCTGACGGACTATGCCTTTGAAAACGGCACCCTGTTCCAGAACGAACTGGTGGACGACCGACCGCTTTTCGACCGTCAGCTCCGGGAGCAGATGCGTGCCGGGTGGCGCCGCTATGGCGATGATCTGACCGCCATGCTCGATCTGCTGGACCTTCCCCGGTCGGCGGAAACCTTCATGGAAACCGTGCGGCAAGTGGCCGCTTCGCTTTATCGGCCCGAGTCCGGCGACGTGCTGCTGCCGGACGTCCGGGGCGTCACATTCGCCCAGCTCAGGCGGTCCCTCGAAAGCGGTGTGCGGCACCTCCAAGAGGCCGTGGGCGAGGGATTTGCCGAAGACTTCGCCCGGCTCAACTTCCACGCCAAGGCCCGCAGCAGTGTGATCGCGAAGATAATCGAACCGCTGGAGGACTGGCTGGTTCAGCGGGGCAGTGGCCGCCTGGACCTGCGCGCTCTGGCGGAGCTCATGGACCATATTGCCCATGCCCGTTCCCAGGGGAGATCCGGCATCGACTGCCTGCTGCCGGACAAGTGGACCGCCAAGGGCGAGAACCTGCGGGACTGTCCGCAGCTCCCCGCCGTGGTGGCGGCCCTGCGGGAGCTGGCCGCCGTCCTGGCCGAGGCCACGCATTTTCTGACCGTGGAGACGGTCAGAGAGCTGCAGGCCGACGTGGCGGCTTTAAAGGAGGGCCGCGGCTGGATCAGCTACGGCGACATGCTCACCCGGGTGTACCGGGCCCTGCGGGAAGACCGCCAGGGACGGCTGCTTGGCAGCCTGCGCCGGCGTTACCGGGTAGCTTTCGTGGATGAATTCCAGGACACCGATCCGGTCCAGTGGTGGATTTTCAAGAAGATTTTCCTGTCTTCGGGCCCGGATGCGGACGGCGTCCTGTGCCTCATCGGCGACCCCAAGCAGGCTATCTACGGGTTCCGGGGAGCCGATGTGTACGCTTACCTTTCGGCCCGCCGGGAGATGCACCGCCTGGCTGCCCGGCAGCGGGCCGGTCTCTATAGCCTGTCCACCAACTGGCGCTCGGACGGCGACCTGGTGGACTGTTTCAACCGGCTTTTTGCCGCGCCGCAATGGTTCCGGACGGATGATGCCCCGTCGTCGCTGGATATCGTCTACCGTGACTCGCTGGCGGCACCGGCCGGCCGGCGCCCCATGGAGCTGAAGCGGGACACCTCGCCGCGACCCTGCCTGACGGTGGTGGATCTGCAGTACAGCCTGAAGCCGGCCACGGCCAGGGAGGAGATGGCCGCTTTCGTGGCCGGCGAAATCCAGCGCCTGCTCGATGACGCCGATATCCGCGTGGCGAACCGGGACGGCAGCGAGCGCCTGCTGGACGCCGGCGACATCTGCATCCTGGTACGCAGCAGCTCCGATGTGCCGCCGCTGGAGGCGGCCCTGTCCAAAGGCGGCATCCCCTACACCTATTACAAAAAGCCGGGACTGTTCGCCTGCCGGGAGGCCGACAGCCTGGTGCTGCTGCTGCACGCCGTTTATGACCCCGGGGATGCCGGCGCCGTCCGGAAGGCGCTGCTGACGCCCTTTTTCGATCTGAGCCCGGACCTGGTCAACGCCTGGGAGGAGCTCCCGCCGGACCACGTCATCCGGACCCTGATCATGGCGTGGAACGAGCTGGCCGGAAAACGCCGCTGGTCGCGGCTGTTCCAGTCTTTCATGGAAGACTCCGGCCTGATCTGCCGGCGGTCGCAAGACCCGGGATGGGAGCGGATGCAGACCAACTACCAGCAGCTGTTTGAAGTCCTGCAGGCCGAAGCCTATCGCCGCAACCTGGATTTGCGCGGACTCTGTGCCCTGCTGGCCGGCTGGAGACGGCAGGGGCCGGGCGAAGACGCCGACATCCACCAGATCGAAACCGAGGCACACAAAGTCCAGCTGATGACCATACACGTCAGCAAGGGCCTGGAATTCCCGGTGGTGTTTCTGGCCGGTGGCTACACCCGCTACGTCGGCAGGAACCGGTGCAGTGTCTACCATCGTGTGGATGACGAACAGGCGGCCATCACCAGGGTCATCGACATGACGGGTGCAAGCGGCGCCGAACGGCAGTCCGAAGAAGAGCAGGAAGAGGAAAAGCGTTTGTTCTACGTAGCACTGACGCGTGCACGCTTCAAGCTCTACGTCCCCTATATGCCTTTCGAAGGAGGACAGGCCTGGGTGGGGTCGGTGTCCCGGCTGCTGGCACCGGCGCTGCAGGCCGCTTTCGGGAGCGGCGATGCCACGCAAAGAGTACTGTGGCTGGACCCCCGAAGGCATGGCGGAGAATGGGAAAAAGCTGCGCGTAGCAGCGTGATGAGGGAGGACAAGGCTCCCTCCGGCGGCATTGTCGAACCTGTCTTTCCGAAGCTGGCGAATCACCGCTCCAGGAAACCGCAGATGAATTCTTTTTCAAGCATTCATGCAGCCACCGAAGAAAGGGCGGAAGGCGGATTCCGGGGACCCGCCGAAGCAGTCAGAGAGGACGACGAAAGCGTTGCCGGTGCGGCCGCCGCGGTACCGGAGGACGAGGGGATGCTGCCGGGCGGTGCCCAAACCGGTAACATGCTGCACGCCATCCTGGAGACCGTCGATTTCCAGGAAGTGGCCCGCCTCACCGGAGGGCGGGTAGCCGGGGCGGACGCTCTGCTGGAAGACCCCCCAACGGCGCGGCTGATCCGTGATAACATGCGCGCCTGCGGCATTTCCAGGCGACACGGGCATGAGGTTTGCCGCTTGGTGGCCGGCGCCCTGCTGTCCCCCCTGCCCGCGGTGAGCCACGGCTTCCGCATGGCGGATCTCGCGCCGCGGGAACGCCAGCACGAAGTGGAGTTTCTCTACCCCTTATCCTCACCGGCGGCGGAAGCCGCCGACGTTGCCGGGTGCCGTCTGCAGTATGGGAAGGGCGCCTTTATCCGCGGATTCGTTGACTTGATTTTCCGTCACAATGAAAAGTACTATATCGCCGATTGGAAATCCAATTTATTGGAGAACGGCTATCAGCGAGAAGCACTGCAGAGCAGTATGGACCAGGCCGATTACCATTTGCAGTACATGATATACACGGTGGCCGTGTGCCGGTGGCTGGAAGTCGCCACGGCGGGACGGTTCCAGGTGCTCCGCGATTTTGGAGGAGTACTCTATCTCTTCCTCAGAGGGCTGCCGCAAGGGGAAGGGGTCTATTTCGTTCCCGCCGAACGACTCGGTGATATTGGCGGCCTGGAGAGCCGTATCCATCGGCGCCTGGCGGCGGCAACGGGAGGCCGCGGGAGATGAATGAAAACCCAGCCCTCACGCGTGTGCGCAGACATGAAGTTTTCACGGCAATGCCTGAGCAAGAACTGCCCGTGTTGTTCGGTCTGTTAGAAGGCCTGGACCTCTCGGCGCTGGACTGCCTGACCATCCGCGACATGCTGCAGCTGACCGGGCTGCAGTCCGATGCCGCGCTGTTCGCCGTGCTGGCCCTGATGTTCGCCATGACAGCCGAAGGCTCCCTGTGCCTGGAGGTTTCCGCATCCAGCCTGGTTGCCCGCCTGAACGCCGGCTGTGGTTTGTCCGATGCCCGCCGGCTGACGCAGCGCTTCCGCCGCCACCTGGACGAGGGGAGCTACGAGGCCCTTATCACCGAAAAGAGCGGGGTCTTCGTACCGCTGGTGCTGGTGCGCCGCCGCGACGGTGACCTGCTCTACTTCCATCGCTTTTTCCAGCACGAAAAGAGCCTGGAGCGAGGCATGGAGGCCTTTATCGAAGTGCCGCCGCCTGACCTTGCCCAGCCTGCGGACGGGGTCATAGACCGGCTCTACTCGGCGCCGCTGTGCCTGCGGCGGGCCGTCGGGGCCCAACCGCTGGAGAAAGACCCCCGGCAGGCCATGGCCCTGAAGTGCGGCCTCGAAAAGCGCTTCGCCATCATTTCCGGGGGGCCGGGAACCGGGAAAACCTCACTGATGGTCAACCTGGTGCGGGCCCTGGTGCGCATGGGGGTGCCTGCCAACCGAATTTTCCTGGGAGCACCCACCGGCCGTGCGGCACAGCGCATGAGCGAGGCGCTGCAGTACTACCTGAGCACCATCCGGGAGCCGGATGATGACGATCGCTCCCTTGCGGATCTTTCCGGCAGCACGCTGCACAAGATGCTGGGGTATCGTCCGGGCAGAAATGATTTCCGGTACGACCGCGACAATCCGCTGCCCGCCGACGCGGTGGTGCTGGACGAGGCGTCCATGGTGGATGTCGTCATGATGGATCATTTTCTGCAGGCCGTGGACCCCCGGTGCACGCGCCTGATCTTTCTGGGCGACCGGGACCAGCTCCCCTCGGTGGCGGCGGGCGCCGTATTTGCCAGCATGATTCCGCGGCAGGATGGAGATCACCGTTTCCGCGACCACATGGTGCTGCTGGAAAAAGTGCACCGTTCGGGAAAGCGCCTGGCCGAACTGGCGGTGTCCCTGAACGCCGGCCGGGTGCCGGAAAAGGCGCCGGTTTCGATGGAAGGCGCCCTTGTGATGCCGGACGACGACTGGTGCCAGGTACCCTATGAGGGGCCCGGGCGCTGGCAGCGGGACCAGTCTCGCTGGCTGCGGCACCAGTACCTGCAGCTGCACCGCGACGGCGGCCCCGCTTTCCGGGACACCGTGACCCTGGCCAGGGGACGAAGCCGGGCCGAGCTCCTGGGCACTGAAGAGGGAAGGGTGCTGCTGCAACAGCTGTTCCGGCAGATGAATGGCTGCCGCATCCTGACCCTGGTGCGGCGCGGCCCCCTGGGCTGCGAGGCGATCAACCGGCGACTGGCCGCCGAGATGAGCCTGGCCGTGGAAGGCGCTGCCGCCGCAACGGACAGACTCTTCAGCGGCGCCCTGGTGCTGGTCACGCGCAACGACTATGGCCGGCAGCTGTTCAACGGTGATCTGGGGGTGGCTCTGCGGGACGACGAGGGCCTGTGCCGGGTCTATTTTCAGCGTGCCGGCGCTTTTGCCGGTTTTTCCCGCCAGCAGCTGCCGGCCTGGGAGTTCGGATACGCCGTCACGGTGCACAAGAGCCAGGGGTCCGAATTCGACGATGTGCTGCTGGTGCTGCCCGATGACGAAAGCCACCGTCTGCTCTTCCGTGAAATCGTGTATACCGGCGTGACCCGCGCCCGCCGCCGGGTAATCATCTACGGCCCCCGCCGGGTGCTGGAGAGGGCCGTAAGCCGCCCGAGCGAGAGAACTTCGGGGCTCGTCTGGTAAGCGCAGGACAATCGGCCGGAATTTGCAACCTTTTTGACAGAAATTGTCAGCCGGCCACGGATACCGTCCAGCGCCCAGCGCCCGCCGCCTGCCGGTGATTCCGCCGCAGGGCTTCGGTGCAATGGAGGAGGCCGAGGAGACGCCTGAGAACAATTTATTGTAATTGTCATAATTTAGAAGAGTTAAAGGTCCCCCGGGCGATCTTCCCCTATTCACTGGGTGCGCCGATAGGCACCCTTTCCAGAAATTATTGACGGCCGGCGCAATTTGTACCAACTTGTGGCACTTTTATTGCTTATCACTTGATTAAAGGAGAATTCCTCACAGGAACGGGTTACCAGTGGGACAGAACCGGCATTCGAAAAGCGGCTCTCGTAAGAACCGCACTATGATGAAGCAGTTTGCCAGGGACTACCTGCTGGTTTCCATGGTGCCTTTCTTTCTGCTGGTGCTGGCCATGGTCGGCGGCGTTCTGATTGCCAAAAACTATCTGGCCGCGCATACCCAGAGATCCATCATCGAGTTGAGCCAGGAGGCCAAGTCCCAGCTGCAGAAGATGGGAGAGTCCCTGCTCCGGACCAAGGCGCGGGATGTGGCCGGACAGGTTGCCGTTTACCTCCAGGCGCACCCGGACATTTCCCCGGCGCAACTCCACAGCGATGCATCTTTCAGCCGCATTGCCCTCCAGAAAGTCGGGCGCAAGGGCTACACCTGCCTCTACGAGGCCGGAACGGGGATCATGCGGGTGCATCCCAACGGCAAGCTGGTCAATCGTGATATCCGTTTTCTATCCCCCAAACTGCCTTCCTGGTGGAAGATTTTTGAACGCAGCCTCAGGGGGCAGGAGATTTCGGGCTACTACGACTGGATCGAGGCGGACGGGAGCCTCCGTAAAAAATACATGGTTATGACACCCGTGGAGCCGCGTCTGGATGGCAAAAGGCTGATGGTGGCGGCCACGGCCTACCTGGATGAATTTTACGCCCCTGTTTTTGCCGTGCAGGACAAGGCCAAAGACATAAAGGGCAAATACCACGACTTTTTTTCCAGACTCGGCATGACCCTGGGGGGAATGGCCGTCCTGGTGCTGCTGCTGGTTTTCGCCACAGTTTACTTTTTCGGCAAGCGCGCCGCAGTGCGCTACATCCTGCCCATCGAGAAGCTGGCCGCCGCCGCCAGGCATATCGGGGAGGGGAAATGGGAGAAAGGGGTTGAGGCCGACCTGCGTCATCGCCAGGATGAAATCGGTGCCCTGGCCCAGCGCCTCTTCCACATGAAAAGTCAGCTGCAGGACCTGTTCGGTCGGCTGGAAGCCAGGCTGGATGAACTCAAAAAGACCCAGGAGGCCCTGCGCCAGAGCGAGGCGCATTACCACGGGCTGTTCGAAGGCGTGCCCGTGGGGCTGTACCGGACCACGCCGAAGGGGGAAATCATCGATGCCAATGCCACGCTGATCCACATGCTCGGCTATCCCGACCGGGAAACTTTTCTGGCCAAGAATGCCGCCGAACTTTACGCCCACCCCTCCGGTCGTGCGGCCTGGAAAAAGGAAATGGATGACTGCGCAAGTTTTTTCTGCGCCGAGATCAAAATGCGGCGCTACGACGGCAGGGTCATCTGTGTGGAAAATTACTCGCGCGCCGTGCGCGACGGTGACGGGCGTATTCTGTACTACGAGGGCAGCCTCAAAGATGTCACCGAGCAGGTACAGGCCCAGGAAGCCCTGCGGCGCAGCGAGGAAAAATACCGCGTGCTGTACGAGGAGACCAAACGCGCCGAGGAACTTCACCAGTCACTGCTCAACAGTTCGGCCGACGCCATCGTCATCTACGACCTGAAGGGCCGGGCCCAGTATGTCAGCCCCGTATTCACAAGGCTTTTCGGCTGGACGCTCGAGGAGGTGGAAGGGCGCCAGATTCCGTTTCTTCCGGATTCCGAAAGGCAGCGAACCTATGCCATCATCCGTGATCTCATCGATCGCGGCAAGGGGTGCCACGGCTTTGAAACCAGACGCTACACCAAGGATGGCCGCCTGATGGACGTGAGCATCAGTGCGTCACGTTACGACGACCACCGGGGTAACCCGGCCGGCCTGCTGGTGGTGATCCGCAACATCACCGAAAAGAAGATGCTGGAGGTCCAGCTGATCCAGGCCCAGAAAATGGAGGCCATCGGCACCTTGGCCGGCGGCATCGCCCACGATTTCAACAACCTGATGATGGCCATCCTGGGTAATGTCTCCGTCATGCTCTACGACATGGACGAGTCGCACGCCTACTACGAGCGTTTGAAGAACATGGAGAGGCAGATTCAGCGCGGCTCCAGGCTGACCAACCAGCTGCTGGGCTATGCCCGCAAGGGACGCTACGAAGTCCGACCCTTCGATCTGAACGAACTCATCAAAGAGAGTTGTGAAGCCTTCGGCCGAACCCGAAAGGAGATCCGCATTCACCTGGAACTGATGCAGAACCTGCCGTTTATCGAAGGAGACCAGAGCCAGATCGAACAGGTACTGCTGAACCTGTGCGTCAATGCCGCCGATGCCATGCCGGCCGGCGGAAACCTCTACATCACCACTTCGGACCTGGCGCACCATGAGATTGCAGGCAGACCCTTCCAGGTACGTCCCGGCCGCTACGTGCTGCTGACGTTGAAGGACACGGGCATCGGTATGCACCAGGAAACCGTGGAGCGGATATTCGACCCCTTTTTCACCACCAAGGAGATGGGGCGCGGCACCGGCCTCGGACTGGCTTCTGTCTACGGCATCGTCAAGGCCCACGGCGGCTATATCGAGGTGGAATCCGAACCCGGCTGCGGCACCACCTTCAGACTGTACCTGCCGGCCACCGAAGAGCGGCCGCTCGTGTTGGTGGAGGACAGTGGGCAGATACAGAAGGGAAGCGGTACGATACTGCTGATTGATGACGAAGAAACCGTTCTGGATGTGGGCAGCCAGATGCTCGAACGGCTGAATTATCAGGTGCTCAAAGCGGAGTGCGGCCAGCAGGCTATCGAAACCTATGCGGCCAGGCAGCGGGAAATCGATCTGGTCATACTGGATATGATCATGCCGGATATTGGCGGCGGGGAGGTCTACGACCGCCTTAAAGAGATCAACCCGGCCGTCAGGGTCCTGTTGTCTTCCGGCTACAGCATCGACAGCGAAGCCAAGGAAATCATGAAACGCGGCTGCAACGGTTTCATTCAGAAACCATTCAACATGCTCGAGCTGTCCCGCAAGATCGGTGAAGTGGCGGCCCTGCCGAATTGACCCGTTCGCCCGGTCAGGATTCCAGCACGTCCCCGCCCATACTCCTGACCACTTCACAGAACCGTCCTCGGAATTCCCGCAGAAAAGGCCGGTGGGCCAGGGCGATTTTCTGTTTCTGAAGATGGATCTCGAGACCGCCGTTGACGCGGCGGGTGCGAAATACCATGGTAGAGGTGCCCAGGCGGCGTACCCGGGCGACGATACATTCGTCTTCGGTGTTCAGCGAAAGATGGCGGTGCAGTTCATGGCCGCGGATTTTTTCGGCCACCATCCGGCACACGGCCTCAGGATTTTTTTCCGGTAGCGTGAAGCGCACAGGTCTTTTTTCTCCGAATTACGATAGTCTTTAAACGCCGGCGGCTGATGGGCCTCCGCACAACCGGCACCGAGTTCTTAAGATATAAAAAAGATCTCAAATGTCAAGGGCCGCGTGTCTCTCTACTCCGCCGTTCCCCAATCGTGCTTGTCCTTGATCAGCTCCACCATCAGCGATGTCTCCATGGACAGTACGCCATCTATACGGCTGATTTGCTTGAATATTATTTCTTTGAACTCTTTGAGCGAACGGGCGATGAAGTCCACGTCTATGTCCGTGCCGCCGGTTGTCAGGGCCACCCAGATGAGGGCGTCGATTTTCTTGAGCTTCTCCAGGACCGCGTCTGTTTTCTTGAGGTCGATCTTTATTTTCAGGTTACCGGCAATCTCAAATCCCAGGTCGATGGGATTGGCAACGGCCACGATGCGAATGGTGCCGTCGTCCAGAAGCCGCCGCAGGCGTCTTCTCACCGTAAACTCGGACGTGCCCAGTTCCGCGGCGATCGCCTTGCTGGCCATGCGACCGTCTTTCTGCAGGATCTGAATCAGTCTACGGTCCAGTGCGTCTATTTTTTTTCCGGAATTTTTTCTAGTCATGGCGTCAATGTTGGCTTAATTTACACAAAATGTCGTTATCGTGGGGATAATATGTCGATAAAAAGATTAAATCGTCAAATAAACTATCATAAAACGATAAATAAAGCAACAAATTTGTTGACAAAAGAGGTGTGTTTCCGTAAGTTCATCATAAGGGTTTTCAATGCTATCGTCACAAAGGGGGTTAACCATGAAAAAACTGGCCGTCATCGGTGTCGGTGCCCAGGGAAGCACCATAGCCCGGCGGATGGACGAACATCCGCTGGTTTCTGAAATCATCTGTGCAGACTACGATATGGATGCCGCCGAAAAACTGAGCCGTTCGCTGCGCAAGGCCACGGCCGTCAAACTCGATGCCGGCGATCTCAAGGCAGTGATCCAGGCCGTGGAGGGCTGCGACCTGATCGTCAACGGTCTGCCGCTGGAATACGACCTGATCCTAATGGAAGCCGCCCTGGCAGTCAATGGTTCTTACCTGGACATGGCCGGCCCCATGGAAAAAATCGGCTTTGTGGAGAGCTACAAGCTGATCTTTTCCGAGTGGCACACCAAATTCGAAGAAAAAGGGCTCACCGCGCTGGTAGGCTGCGGCTCCTCACCGGGGCTGGCCAACATCATCGCCCGGGAGGCCGTGGAAAAAGTCGACCTTTGTGATCACATCGGCATCTATATATACGAGGGACTGTGGGCCAGGAAGTTCACCCCTTTCTGGTGGTCGCCCCAGGTGGCCTTCGGTGATATGGCTTACCGCACCTTCCGCTGTGAAAACGGCCGCATCATCACCGACAAGCCCTTCAGCCGCCCGCAGATGATGACCTTCCGGGGGGTGGACCACCCCGTACGCATGGTCGACCACGAGCACGACGAGCCGGTCACCATGGGGCTGCTGGCGGAAAAGGAGCTCAAGGGTGTCAAGAACGTGGAGTTCAAGTACGGCGGCCCCCACGTGGAGCTTTCCGAAGCGCTCTACAACATGCGGCTGCTGAGCAGCGAGCCGGTGGCGGTCAACGGGGCCGAAATCGTGCCCATGGAGCTGGTGTTGAAGCTGTGTCCGCCGGCGCCGCGCTTCCCGGACGAGATCGAGGCCATCCTCGACGAGGGGCTGATTTTGGAAGAAGGCGCTTTCCTGGTGCGGGTCGAGGGACGGCGGGCGGAAAAACCCGCCCGCATCGACTGCTATGTCAACGCCCCCGGCCTGGAAGAGGCCTTCCGGCGTTCCGGCCTGAGCCACGAGGCCTATCTGACCGGGCAGTGTGCCGCGGTGTTCGTGAACATGATGGTGGAAGACGTCTTCTCCCGGCAAGGCCTCTTCGTACCGGAGCAACTCCCGGCCGGGGCCCGACGTTTCTGTTTCCGGCAGCTGGCCGAACTGGGCATCACGGTGGATGAGATCGTCGAAAGCACCCTGGCCTGATATGCCTCTGTGTTCCAGAATCCTTAAAAAGCCGGTGCCGACACTCCCCAGGCCCACCACAACCGTGCGAACCAAGGTCACCTTCCTGTGCATGCGGGCCTCCTGTTTTTGTTCTGAATGACGCCGCTAAAGTTTATCAACATCCTGTCGATACCATACAAAGGTGCCGCCGTGAAGTTCCCATGGGCGCTATGGGCAGCGTGAAACGCGGCGGCGGTTTGAAAATGACAGGGTGACCCCAGGAGAAAGTCGAGAAAATGGAAGAATCGGATAAGCGCTGCAAGGTGGTTTTTGAGGGAGAAATCATCGCCGGGCACGATCTGCCGACCGTCACGCATAAGCTGGCGGCACTGCTGAAGAAAGATCCCCGGCAGATAGAACGCCTTTTCTGCGGCCGGCAAGTGGTTATTGCCGCCAGTGTCGATGCGGTCGCCGCCGAGAAGTACCGGCGGGCCTTCGAATCCGCTGGCGCCCTCTGCCGCCTGGTGCCTCTGGACGAGGATCCCGCTGCCGGCGGCCCTTCACAGGCCGCACCAGGTCCGCCGCCGGCACCGAAGCCGGAACCAGAGCACCTATCACCCCCAATGGATGGAGGCCGCATGATTGTCACCAACATCGAAAGTGTCCCCGGAAAAACCATTGTCGAACACTACGGGCTGGTCTCCGGCAGCACCATCCGGGCCAAGCACCTCGGCCGCGACATCATGGCCAGCCTGAAGAACCTGGTGGGCGGAGAGCTCAAGGGATATACCGAGCTGCTGCGCGAATCCCGTCGGCAGGCTACCGAACGGATGATCGAACAGGCCCGCCAGTTGGGTGCCAATGCTATCATCAACGTGCGCTTTTCGACTTCGTCGGTGGCCCAGGGTGCCGCCGAACTATACGCTTATGGCACGGCCGTTTCGGTGCGCTAGCAGGGAGTCATCCATGGATCTGATCATATTTCTCATGCTGCTGGCACTGGGCTATTTCGCCGGCACCTATGCCGAAAAACGGCACTACCGCTCCATCGAACGGCGCGAGAGGGAACTGGCGCGGCTGCCGGCCGTGAGCCTCAAAAGCGTGGATGTGTCCCCGGAGAAAATCCGCTCCGCCCGCATGGTGCACGGCAGCGCCGTCATCTCGGTGGACTATTTCAAGCGCATCCTGGCCGCCCTGCGCAACATCTTCGGCGGCAAGGTGAAATCCTACGAGACCCTGCTGGACCGCGCCCGACGCGAGTCCCTGCTGCGCATGAAGGAAAGCGCCCCAGACGCCAGCATCATCGTCAACGTGCGCATCGAAACCGCGACCATCGGCAGGAACCGCCGCGGCAAACAGCGCATCAGCTGCCTGGAGACCGTGGCTTACGGAACCGCCCTGACCCTGGAGAAGTAGGCGTTGAAATACACGCCGCGCCTGCCCCGCACCAATGTCAACGTGACCCCGGGGTCGCCGGTGAAGGAGTTTTTCATCCTGGCCGGCGGCCTCTTGGCCCTGATCGCCGGCACCTACCTGCTGCTGGGTCTGGCGGTCAGCTGGCTGGCGCCACGCATGCCGCCCGAACTGGAGAGCAAGATGGCGGCGCCTTTCCTGCGCGCGCTGGACAAAGCGCCGGTCGACGATCCCCCCGCGCGCTGCCTGCAGCGCCTGGTGGACGAACTGCAGTCGCGCTGCGCCCATCTGCCGTATCACTTCCGGGTGCACATCAAGAAGTCGGCCGCCGTCAACGCCGTCGCTCTTCCGGCCGGGCACATCGTGGTGTACCAGGGCCTGCTGGACAAGGTGTCTTCGGAAAACGAACTGACCTTCGTGCTGGCCCACGAAATGGGCCACTACGCCCACCGCGATCACCTGAGGGGACTGGGAAGGGGACTCGTGCTGATGGCCATCTCGGCCTTTTTCATGGGCTCGGACAGCGCCCTGGGCAACCTGCTCTCCTCGACGCTGAACCTCTCCGAGATGCGCTTTTCACGATCCCAGGAGAGCCAGGCCGACGCCTTTGCCCTCGAGGAGCTGAACTGTTTTTACGGCCACGTGGGCGGGGCCACGGCACTTTTCGAAAAGCTGTCCGAAACGGTGGGTCCGGAATCGGTTACCCACTACTTCTCCTCGCATCCCGTGAACCGGCAGCGCATCGCGGATCTCAAAAACCTGGCGCGGCGCCGGGGGTATCGCGCCGGTCCTCTCAGAGCCTTGAAATGGCCCCCCGTCGAAGCCCGCACGCAATAGCGCCGCTTTGCGCAGCCATGCCTTCCAGCATTAATTCAAAACGTAAAATTCATCATTCTTTTTCCACCCTGACGTACAGCCACCGTTTGGACCAGAAGCCCGAAGCGAGCAGGAGGGTGTAACAAATCGTGTACAGCCCCAGTGAGAGCCAGGCGGCGGTGATGCCCATGTCGAAATAACGCACCAGCAGCAGCGTGAGCCCCAGCGTGAAGGTCAGGATGGATATCAGTTCCGTCACCAGTGGAAAACGGCCCCAGCCGTTGTGGGTGAAGATGGTCTCGAAGGGATGGCCGACCATGTTGACGAAGAGGAAAACGGCGAAAAAGTGCAGTCCCTCGACACCCAGCGCCACGGTCTGAGGTTCACGGTTGAAGATCTCAACGATGCCGGCGGGGAAGGTGAGCAGCACCACCACCACCAGGACACCGAAAAAAACCGCGATCAACTCGGTGGCATACCCGTAGCGCAGGGCTTCGTCCGGCTGACCCTGACCAAGGTGGTTGCCGATGAGTACGGAGCCGCCCTCGGCGAAACCGCCCACCAGGGTACGGTTGAGGACGAACATGGTGAAGATGATGTGGGTCACGGCCAGTTCGGTGGTGCCGATGCCGGCGATGATGGTCTCGTAGTACAGGATGGCCGAGAGCACCAGGCCCAGCTGGACGATCATGGGAAGCGAGGCCCGGAAAATGTCCTTCATCAGGCGCCACTTGAGGCGGTTGAAACGGAAGAAGTGGTACCCGCGGGTGCGGCTGGAGAAGAAGATGCTGCCCGCCAGATAGACGGTCCCGGCGGCCTCGGAAATCAGCGTGCCCAGGGCGGCGCCCTCAATGCCCATGGCCGGGAAACCGAACTTGCCGAAGATCAGCAGGTAGTTGAGCAGGATGTTGAGCAGGTTGAGCCCCACCGTGGCCACCATGATGGTGCGGGTCAGGTTGATGGCCGCCAGAAAGCCATAGAGGGTGTAGAAGAGGCCTGCCAGGGGCATGGCCCACTTGATAATGCGGATGTAGTCGTCGGCCAGGTCCACCAGCCGGGTGTCCTCCAGCAGCAGGCCGAGGATGTTGCCGGAAAAGCCGGCCGCCACGATCACCGCCAGTCCCACCGCAAAGGAAACCACCAGGGCGTTGTCCAGGATTTCGCCGGTGGTGCGCCGCAGACGGGCATAGGCGGCATGGCCCGCGGCGCGGCCGGCTTCCTGGCGGCCGTAGCGGCGGGCCGCCAGGGACTGCGTGCCTGGTGCAAAGGGCCACACCAGCACCCACATGATCTCGGCGAACAGGGTGGCGATGGCGATGGCCGCCAGGTACTCGGTGCCCAGGCGCCCCACCATGGCCGAGTCCGCCAGGTACATGAAGAACTCGGAGATCATCCCGGCCATGAGGGGGATGCCCAGGGTGATGACGTCGCGGAAGTGTTTGCGGGTCAGCATATCGCGCCTAGGCGGTGTCCGCGGCCTTGAAGCACGAGACCAGGTGGCCGCCGCCGGTGTTCACCAGCCGGGGCTTGCCCTGCCGGCAGGCTTTCTCGGCATAGGGGCAGCGGGGCAGGAAATTGCAGTTGTCAATGGTTTCCCCGGCGGCCACCGGAACGTATCCCTTGATGGGCAGCTCGGAAGGCGAGACCGTGGGGTCCGGGTCCGGCACGGCGGCGATCAGCGCCTGGGTATAGGGGTGCACGGGGTGGTGCACGATGTCTTCGGCCGGTCCCACCTCCACGATGCGCCCCAGGTACATGATGGCGATGCGGTCGCAGATGTAGCGGGCCGTGACCAGGTCGTGGGTGATGTAGATAAAGGAGATGCCGTATTTCTCGCGCATCTTCAGCAGCAGGTCCAGGATGCCGATGCGCACCGAGACATCCAGCATGGAAATGGGCTCGTCGGCGATGACGAAGCTGGGCTGCAGCACCAGCACGCGGCCGATGCTGACCCGCTGCAGCTGCCCGCCGCTCAAAAGGGCCGGGTATTTGTCGCGGAACTGGTCCGGCGGGCGCAGCTCCACCTCCTCGAGGGTGCGCTGGATGAGGGCGGACTCCTCGCCGCGGTCCCCGGCCAGGCCGTGGATGCGGATGGTCTGGCGAAGGGTGTCAGCCACCGTGCGCCGCGGGTTCAGGGATCCGAAGGGGTCCTGGAAGATGAGCTGCATTTTGGGGCGGTAGCGCTTGAAGGCCGGCTTGGGCAGGGAGAGGATCTCGGTCCCCTGGTAGTACACCTCGCCGCCGGTGGGTTCGATGAGCCGCAGGATGGTGCGGCTCATGGTGGACTTGCCGCAGCCGCTCTCGCCCACGAAGCCCAGGATCTCGCCCTTTGCCAGCGAAAAGCTCACATCGTCCACGGCCCGCACGAAACCGCCCCTGCCGGATGAAGACAGCAGTCTGCGGCGCACCGCAAAGTACTTTTTCAGGTTTTCGACGCGCAGGACCAATTTCGGCGATTCCTCTTCAGATCCGGTTGCCGGCGGCCGGTCACTTGACGAGGTGACAGGCCACCAGGTGATTGTTGTCGGCTACCACCGGGGGCTCCAGTTTACGGCAGATGTCCATGGCATGCGCACAGCGCGGCTGGAAGCGGCAGCCCGGCGGCGGCATAACCAGGCGGGGCGGTGATCCGGGAATGCTGTGCAGCTTGCGCTTCTGCCCCTTGAGACTCGGAAAGGCCCCGATGAGCGCCCGGCTGTAAGGGTGCAGCGGGTGCTTGTACAAGGTTACGGTGTCGGCCTGCTCGACGATCTTGCCCGCATACATGACCGCCACCCGGTCGCAGGTTTCGGCGATGACCGACAGGTCGTGGGATATCAGGATAGCGGTCAGGTGAAGCTCTTCTTTCAGGTGATTGATCAGCGACAGCAGCTGGCGCTGCACGATGACGTCCAGGCCCGTGGTGGGTTCGTCCAGGATCAGGAAGCGCGGGTTGCAGGCCGTGGCAATGGCCACCATGGCACGCTGCTTCATGCCGCCGGAAAACTCGTGGGGGTAGGCCGAGACGCGCCGCCCGTCGATGCCCACCCGGTTGAGCTGCTCCCGGGCCCGCTGCAGCGCGTCCTGGCGGGGCACCTTCTCGTGTTCCATGATGACCTCGGTGATCTGGCGGCCGATGATCATCACCGGGTTGAGGGCGTTCTGGGCCTCCTGGTGCACGATGGCGATTTCCTTTCCCCGCAGTAAGCGCATGCGGTCTTCGGGCAGATCGGCAAGATCGGTGCCGTCGAAGACAATGGCGCCCGCCACGATGCGGCCGGGGGGTTTTATCAGGCGGATGATGGCCAGGGCCGTGGTGGTCTTGCCGCAGCCCGACTCGCCGATGAGACCGAAGGTTTCGTTGGCGGCGATGCCGAAGCTCACGCCGTCCACCGCCCGGGCCGGGCCCAGGCGGGTGAAGAAGTGCAGCTTCAGGTCTTGGACGTCAAGCAGGTTCAATGGCTCACAACCCCCTGGCTTCCCGGTACTCGGGCGTCATGACATCGGTGACGGCGGTGCCCAGCAGGCTGAACCCCACGATGAGCATGATGATGCAGGCGATGGGCGGACCGATCCACCACGGCGAGCGGGCCATCACGCCGGACTCGAAGGCGAAGTGCAGCATGGACCCCCAGCTGATGCGCGTGGGGTCGCCCAGCCCCAGGAAGCTCAACACGGCCTCGTCGTAGATGGCGTAGGTGATCATCAGCACGGCCTGGGCGAACATCAGCGGCAGCACGTTGGGCAGGATCTCACCGAACATCAGCCGCAGGTGGCCGGCGCCGATGCACCGGGCGGCCTCCACGTAGGGCCGCTCCTTGATGGAGAGCACCTGGGAGCGCACCACCCGGGCCGTGGTGGGCCAGCTGACCACGCTGATCACCAGCACGATGTTCCACAGGCTGGGGCCCAGCACGGCCGCCAGGATGATCATCAGCGGCAGCACCGGCAGCATCATGAAAAAATCGACGATCTTGACCAGGCCCTCTTCGATGAAACCGCCGAAGTAGCCGGCCACCAGGCCCACCACCGTGCCGGTCACCACCGTGATCAGGGCCGTGATCAGGCCGATGGCCAGAGAGACGCGCGAACCGAAGACGATCTGGCTCCAGACGTCGCGGCCCAGGTCGTCGGTGCCCAGCCAGTGGACCGCGGAAGGCGGCTGCAGAATCTCCTCCCGGACGCCGGCGTTCTGCGGGTTGACGGTGCCCAGCCAGGGGGAGAAAAGCGCTGCCACCAGGATCAGGCCGATCAGGATCAGGCCGATCCTGCCCATGCCGTGGCGCCACAGCAGGCGGAAAAAGGACTTCAGAGCGCCGGTGACCTCCTGCGGCTTTTTCATGCGCCCCCCACCTTGATGCGCGGATCGATGAAGCCGTAGATCAGATCGATCACCAGGTTGGCCAGCACCACCGAGACGGCGAAGATCAGGAAAACGCCCTGCAGCAGGGGATAGTCGCGCTTGAGGACCGCATCGTAGACCAGGCGCCCCACGCCGGGCCAGGAGAAGACGGTCTCGGCCTCGATGACGCCGGCGATGGCGAACCCCACGTTGATGCCCGTCAGGGTCACCACCGGCAGCAGGGCGTTTCGCAGGGCGTGGCTGCGCAAGATGCGGGACTCCTTAAGGCCCTTGCCGCGGGCCGTGGCGATATAGTCCTGGCCCATGACGTCCATCATGGAAGAGCGAGTCAGCAGGACGTACTCGCCGATGTACCACAGAATGATGGAAAAGCAGGGCAGAAACATGTGCCAGGCCACATCGCGGATGTACGCCAGCCCCTCGTAACCCGAGGCCGGCGTGACGATGCCGCCCAGCGGAAACCACGACAGGACGTAGGCGAACACCAGCAGCAGGATGATGCCCAGGGCGAAGGTGGGAATGGAGTACAGGGTGAGCGAGGCGCTGAGGATGAAGGTGTCCAGTCGGGTGCCGCTTTTCCAGCCTGCCAGGGCGCCCAGGGCCACCCCCAGCAGGACGGCGATCACCAGGGCCGTGACCACCAGTATGAGGGTGGCCGGGATGCGTTCGGCGATCACCTCGGTGACCGGCCGCCGCTGCCAGAAAGAGATGCCCAGGTCGCCGTGCACCAGCTGATTGAGGTAGGCGGCGAACTGGCCCGACAGCGGCTTGTCCAGGCCGAACTTCTGGCGCTGCAGTTCCAGGGCCTTGGCGCTGACCCGCGGGTCCTTGAACATCATGCGCACCGGATCTCCCGGCGCAATGCGAAAGATCAGGAAGTTGACGCACAGGATGGCGACGATGGTGACGACCGCCGCCGCGGCTTTTCGGAAGGCAAAACCCGCCAGGTTCAACGTGTTTTCTCCGATACCCTTACTTCCTGGGGTGGATGTTGAACAGCGTCCACGGGTTGATCCAGGTGATCACCCCGCCCATGGTCTGAACGTAGCCCGCCCACTTGTCAATGCGCACCGGGTCGATGATCTTGGGGCGCAGCAGCAGCCCGTAGGGCAGGTCCTCGGAAATCATCTTCTGCATGGCGAAGGACAGCTCCTTGCGCTTGGCCAGGTCGGTTTCCGACAGGAAGGCGTCCAGGGCCTGGTCGAACTTGGGGTTGTCGTAGTAGGACTGGTTCCAGCCCTCGCCGCCGGCCTTGTAGCTGCGCGACATTTCCCAGATCCAGTCGGCATAGGGCCCGGGCTCCTCCTCGCCGATGGCAAAATCCCACTTGTCCTCGGCCGGCGCGTAAATAAAGGCGTAGTAGGTGTCAAGATCAAGCGTTTTCAGGGCGATGTCGATGCCCAGGGGCTTTAACTGCTCCTTCATGAGGGTGGCCAGCTTGACCTCGGTGCTCCAGTCCGAAGGCACGATCAGGCCCAGGGTCAGGTTCTTGCCCGTCTTGGGGTCGTTGCGGATGCCGTCCTTGTCCTTGTCCACGTACCCGGCGGCCTCCAGCAGCTGCTTGGCCTTTTCGGGGTTGTAGGCAAACTGGGGCAGGGTGGGGTTGTGGTCGGGCATCTCGGGGTAGATGAAGCTGTCCACCGGCTGGGCGTAGCCCTGGTAAACCAGGTCGATGATCTTGCCGCGGTCCATGCCGTACATGATGGCCTTGCGCACGGCGAGGTTCTGGATGGGAGAGGGCTTGTGCAGGTTGAAAGTCAGCCATATGAGCCCGATGCCGTCGGAAATGATGATCTTGAAGTTCTTGTCGCCCTTGAAGCTGGGCAGGCTGACCGGGTAGACGCCGGTGTAGCCGGCCATCTGCACGTCGCCTTTTTTGAGCGCCATGTTGAGGGCCTCCTGGCCGCCGTAGGCCTTGAACACCAGTTCATCGACGGCCGGCTTCTTGCCCCAGTAGTCCTTGTTGGCCACGAACCAGACGTATTGCTTGGATTTGAACTCCTTGAGCTTGTATGGGCCGGACCCGATGGCCTGCCTGTTGGCGAAAGCGGCGAAGTCGTTCTTGTGGGGCTCCCAGATGTGCTTGGGCAGAATCGGGAACCAGTAAGCAGGGGGATAGCGACCGCCCAGCTTGCTCTTGAGGGTGAATTCGATGGTGTGGTCGTCGATGACTTTGATGGAGCTGCACTGGCGGTCGGGGACGTCCATGGAGGCCACGTTCTTGGGCAGGTAGGTCATGGTGAAGGCCACGTCGTGGGCCGTCACCGGTTTGCCGTCGTGGAACTTGGCGTCTTTGCGCAGGGTGAAGCGCCAGGTCTGGCGGTCCTTGGTCTCCCAGCGGGTGGCCAGCATGGGCAGGGCCTTGTAGTCCGGCGCCGGCCCCATGATCCAGAGCTGGTCGTAGATGACGGGCCAGAAGGCGCAGCCCATCTCGGTGTACTGCCAGGACTCGCTGGCTCGCGGCGACTCCAGGGTCTGGTCGGCGGTGAAGCCGACGCTGAAGCGGATTTTTTTGGCGGCTGCCGGCGTGGCGAAAAAAGCCAGCAGGGCCGCGCAGGTAAGCAGCAGGGCCGTTTTCATGGTGAAAGCAGGTTGTTTAGGCAGCATGTCGATCCTCCTTTCCGGTTGGCGAAAAAAGTTATCTTTCCGAAGTGAGCTGGGTGTGAATCCGGATGTCCCAGTCCTTGATACCTTCGAAAAAGATGTCGCGTTCTTCCTTGTCCAGTACTTCACATGGAAATACGCCCACGTGCCTGATCTGGCCGCGCAGCAGCATGAGGCACAGGATGGAGGCCGGCACCGAGGTGATCCAGGAGACGTCGTTGGTGCCCGGGATTTTGCCGCAGGCTTCGACGATGTTGGGGCTCTCGGTCCACATCTTGTAGTGGCGTGCCCGGCCGTTTTTCGTTCCCTTGACATCCACGGTCAGCTGCAGGCGGCTCATGATTCGGCCGTCTCTAACCAACGCCACGCACTGCTTGGGGGACAGGGTGGGGGGAATCTTTTTCAGCAGCACATCCCGCGGCCGGACTTTCCGGCCGTCGATGTCTACCGGCTCGGTGTCCATCATCCCCAGGTCCTCGATCACGAAGCGCCATTTTTCGCTGTCGGGATCGCCGAGCTTGAAGTCACAGTATTTCACGGGCTTGCCGATGAACCTGGGGATCGTCACCGGCTCCTCATGGGTGTGGTAGTACACCTTGCCCCAATGATCAAGGGGCGGCGGGAAATAGTATTCCTCCTCGCCGGAAAAAATCGGCGCCCGCTTGTAGCGGCCGTCCTCCCAGTAGACGCCCTCCTCGGCGCAGTCCTCCAGGTAGGTGGCCAGGGACCACAGGGCCACAGGGCGGTCGCACTCGACGATGCCGTAGTCCTTGATGCCGATGTAGTCGATTTCGTCGAGCTCGTCGGCCGCCTCGCGGGCCATGATGTTTACCAGCCCGGAGTCGCCCCCGGCCAGGATCAGGGCTTTCAGGCCGGCGGCTTCGAAATCGGCGGCATACTCGAACTGCTCCACCAGGAACTCGTCCTGCACGCTTTGGCCGGTGCGGCTTGCCAGCATCTCGTTGGAGGCCATGTCCAGGTAGTTTACTTCGGACCGGGCGCAGGCGGCCAGGATGGGCCGCACGAAAACCGGCACCGTGGCGTTGACCACCAAGTCGAAGCCGCCTGCTTTCATTTGTGCGGCCATGTCGTCGATGTCGGACGCGTCGATGCGCACCGCGGTGATCTTGTCGGACCCCACGAAGTGGACCACCTCGGCGGCCCGCTGTTCATCGATGTCGCCCAGCACAATGGTCCCCACGTCATCGGCTCGGGACAACACGCCGCTGATAACGTTTCCCTGGGCGCCGGCTCCGATAATCATCACTTTTTTCATGAGGGTGAACTGCCTCCTTGATTGGGAATGGAAGAAAGCTGCACGCTGTTGATGGCAGATGGTTCGTTCTGGAAAATATCAAAGTGCGTGTAATTTATGTTAAAAGGATAAAAAAGGGTAAAAAAAATCTTAAAAAATCTTTATAGACGCATCTAATTTACATAAAACGATTTTTCCTGTCAAGAAATTTATTGACATCGAAAAGCCCTTGGGCTAATTTTCTTAAAATGACACCAGACACCTGAGAACCAACGGAGACAGCCAAATGAATCAACCGGCGGACCTCCTGTTCCGCAACGGGTTCGTCTATACAATGGACGCCCACCCCAGCCGGGCGCAGGCCGTGGCGGTCGGCAACGGCCGCATCGTGTTCGTGGGGACCGATGAGGCCGCCGAAGCCTTCGTCTGGGCGCACACCGAGGTCATCGACCTGAACGGACGCATGCTGCTGCCCGGCTTCATTGACAGCCACGCCCACGCCTCGGGAGCCTTCGACGAAAACAAGACCCTGAACCTCCACGGGGAGCTGTCCCTGGAAGGCTACCAGCGGGTCATCGCCGATTTCGCGCGGCGGCACCCGGAACTGGAAGTCATCTACGGCAACGGCTGGGACAACCAGGCCTTCGGTCCCTCGGGGCCGCGCAGCAGAGACCTGGATGCCGTGGTGGCCGACCGACCGGTGGCGCTGCACTCCAGCGACAGCCATTCGGTGTGGGCCAATTCCCGGGCCATGCAGACGGCTGGCATCACCCGCGAAACCCCCTGTCCGGCCGGCGGGGTCATCGAGACCGACCCGCAAACGGGCAAACCCTCGGGCACCTTCCGCGAAAACGCCGCCGATTTGATCATCAACGTGCTACCGCCTTACAGCGCGGCGCAGATTCGCGACAGCGTCCGCATCTTTGCGGCCGAGGCCGCGCGCGTGGGTATCACCACGGTTCACGACCCCCTGCTGCTGTTTCCCGACAGCGGTGGCCGCCTGTTGGGCTTCGGCGCCCTGAGAAACAACATGGCGGCCTACGCCCAGATGGCCGAGCGAGGCCAGCTGACGCTGCGTGTGCGCGGAACGGTGATGCTGGAGCCGGTGCACTGGCGGGAGCACCTGCCGCACCTGGTACGGGCGCGCGCCGATCACCGCCACCCCCATTTCGGCATCACCGGCGCCAAGGTGTTCGTGGACGGCGTGGTGGAGGGCGTGACTGCCTACCTGCTGGAACCTTACGCCCACCGCCCGGGTTTCCGGGGCGAACCGCTGTGGGAACCCCAGGAGCTGGCGGCCCTGTTCACGGCCCTGGACCGGGAGCGGCTGCAGATCCACATCCACGCCACCGGCGACGCCGGCCTGCGCATGGCCCTGGACGCCCTGGCGGAAGCCCGTCGGCGTAATGGCCCGCGGGATGCGCGCCACCTGATCACGCACCTGCACGTGGTGCACCCGGACGACATCGGCCGCCTGGCGGTGCTGGACGTCATCGGTGTGCCCCAGCCCTTCTGGCACGTAAAGGGAGAATATTTCCACGAGCTGGAGGAAGTCTACCTGGGGCCTGAACGCGCCGCTAGGGAATACCCCATGAGGAGCCTGTTGAAGGCCGGCGTCACCCTGGCTGCGGCCAGCGACTACCCGGTTCAGGTTCCCAGCCCGCCGCTGCTGGGCGTCCAGCTGGGCGTGACGCGCTGCGAGCCCGGAGAGAACGACCCCGACGAGGTGCTGGGGCCCGAAGAGCGCATGGACCTCGCCGATATGCTGGCGGCTTTCACCATCAACGGCGCGATTGCCAATTTCCTCGAAACGGAAACCGGTTCCATTGAAGTCGGCAAAATGGCCGACCTGGTGGTGCTGGAAAGGAACCTGTTTGATTTGCCGGCGGCGAAAATCGGTGAAACCAGTGTGCTCCTGACGCTCTTCGAGGGCCGGGTAGTGCACCGTGAAGGCATTTAAAGCCCGTCGCTCGAGGGACCGCCACGGCAGATCCCCCTTACACTTGAAAATGATCTGGCGTTGCAGGTATAAGAAAAGAGGTGACGGTGCTGTTCGGCACCGGCCGGGACGGAACCCTGAAAGGGAAACAGAAGAGATATTCAAGGAGAGTGAGATGAACCTCTACGCCGGTAAAATACTCATGGTGGACCTGACCGAAAGACGCATCTCCACCGAGACGCTGCGCCGGGAGTGGCTGAAGGATTACCGGGGCTGCTGGGGGCTGGCCATGCGCTACTACTGGGACCTGGTGGATCCCGGGGTCGACCCCCTGTCGGAGGAAAACGCACTGGTGATCATGACCGGTCCTCTGTGCGGCACCCTGGCGCCCCTGACCTCGCGCTTCTGCCTGGTGTCCAAGTCGCCCCACACCGGGACGGTTTTCGAGACCAACACCGGCGGCGCTTTCGGGCCGGAACTCAAGTTCGCCGGCTACGACGGCATCGTCGTCAAGGGGCGGTCCGACAAGCTGACTTGGCTCAGGATCGTGGACGGCGAGGCCAACCTGGAGGGTGCCGTGGAGCTGGTCGGCCGGGGCATCTTCGACACCGAAGCCCGGCTGAAGGAGGCTGTCGGCTCGCCCGAGGCCAAGACCCTGTGCATCGGCCCGGCCGGCGAAAACCTCATCGGCTACGCCTGCGTGGGCACCGAGGCCTACCGCCAGATGGGCCGCGGCGGGGCGGGCGCCATCTTCGGCAGCAAGAACCTCAAGGGCATCGCGGTGCGCGGAAGCGGCGCGGTGGATGTAGCCGACATGTCGGCCTTCCTGGAGAAAGTCACGCACCATAAACAAGCCAACCTGTTTACCGACGACAACCTGTGGGCACGCACCGACGGCACGGCCGTGCTGGTTGACCTGACCAACGAAATGGGGCTGCACCCCACGCGCAATTTCACTTACGGCGTCAACGAGCAGCGGGAGAGCCTGAACGCCGAGGCCGTCAAACGCGCCAAGCGCGGCGACAGGGCCTGCGCCTCCTGCCCGCTGGCCTGCGGCAAGTTCACCCACATCAACGGCGCCGAGGTGGAAGGTCCCGAATACGAGACATTGTGCCTGGGCGGGTCCAACTGCGAGATCAACGACCTGGAGCAGGTCATCCGCTTCAACCGGCTGTGCGACAACCTGGGGCTGGACACCATCTCCTGTGGCAACACCATTGGCCTGGCCATGGAACTGGCCGCAAAGGGGCGCGCCGATTTCGGGCTGCGGTTCGGTGAGGCGGTGGAATACCTCAAGGTCGTCACCGAGATCGCCACGCTATCCACCGAGCGCGGCCGGAAACTGGCCCGCGGCGCCCGGGTCCTGGCCGAGGAAACCGACAGCCTGGACCTGGTGGCCGAAGACAAGGGCTCGGAATACCCGGCCTATGAACCGCGCGCCAACTACGGCCTGGGCCTGGCCTACGCCACCAGCGAACGTGGCGCCTGCCACCTGCGTGCCTTCCCGCTGGAGATGGAAGACCCCTTCGATGTGCAGGCGGCCGCCCGCGAAGTGGTCGACGGCCAGAACTTCAACGCCGTCAAGTGGTCCCTGTGCATCTGCGACTTCTGGGCCAGCGTCACGGCCGAGATCATGGCCGACCTGCTGAGTGCCGGCCTGGGCGAGCCGGTAACCCCTGAAGAGTTGCTGCGCTGCGGCGAGCGCATCTGGAACCTGACCCGCCTGTTCAACCTGCGGGCCGGCTTTTCGGCCGAGGACGACGCGCTGCCCGAAAAGATCATGGCCCAGCCCCTGGAGAAGGGCCCCCACGCCGGCCGGGTTTTCAGCCGGGAAGATTTTCAGAAAGCCAGGAAAATCTATTACGAGCTGCGGGGCTGGGATCCAAACGGCGTGCCCACCCCGGAAAAACTGGCCCAGCTGGGCCTGGAATCCCTGTAGCTGCCCAGGAGAGGCGTCATGCAAAAAATCCTTTACGCCATTCCCGAACTGTGCACCGGGTGCAACCGTTGCGTCTATATATGTTCAGCCGCCCAAGAAGGCCGTTTTCACCCCTCGGCCGCCAGGATTCACATCAGCAATTTTTCCCTGGAGGGCCGCTCGGTGCCCAACATCTGTTTCCAGTGCCCCAAACCGGACTGCCTGGAGGCTTGCCCGCAGGAGGCGATTGCTAAAAACGAAAGCGGAGTGGTGGTGATCGACGGGGAGGAATGCGACGGCTGCGGCGCCTGCGTGGAGGCCTGCCCCTACGGCATGATCCGGCAGGACGCGGATGACCGCGCCGTAAAGTGCGACTGCTGCGGCGGCGACCCGGCCTGCGTCAAAGAGTGTTTCCCCGGCGCCCTGGTCTACAGCGAGGAGGACAAGGCCCTGCGGAAGCTGCGGGCCTTGCAGATGAAACAGCGCACACCCTCCGGCAGCGCCGAAGAAAAGCGCCGCCGGCTGGGGCTGAATGTGATGTGTGCAGCCAGATAGGATCTTCTATTTCTTGCCCGTAAGTTCATCCGGCGAAACACTGACGGGAACACCCTCGTAAGGGGTCCTGCGGGTGGATCGCTGGCTCTGAACCTCCTTCATCGTCTTGAGAACTTCGATGCTGCTTTTTAACCCCTTCACATAGCGGGCCATGCTTATGGCCGCTCCGGCTATCTGGGCCAGGGCTTGGACAAAATTCACATCTTCCAGCGTGAACTCCCACGGTTCGGACGTATAGACGCGCACAGCCCCCAGTAAATTGCCCCCGACGACGATGGGCACCGACAGGATAGAGGCGATCCCTTCTTTCTTGGCCTCTTCAGGGTACTGGATTCTGGGGTCATCCATGACATCATAGATCGCCACCGGGCCATCCTCCAATGATTGGGCGATGGAGCGCAGTGCACTTACAGGGCCTTTATTCAAATACTCGTCACTCAGGCCGAATGATGTGGCCAGCTCCAGTTCGTTGGTTTTCCGATTGAACAGAAACAAAGAGCAGCCCTTGGCATTCAAAGCGGTTTTAATGCTTTCAACCGTCATCAGGGCGACTTCCTCCGGGTCTTTGGAGTGTGAGATGGCCTTTGCAACCTTGAGCATGGTCTCGTAATTGATGAGTTTTTTTTCCATGATGGTTCTCCTTTGGTTAGCTGTTATTCAAAAAGCCGCTCACATCGTCAAAGCGCACCACATGCCCTGGGGCAATAAGCCGGGTAGACCCTGACATGGAAGCACGGCAAGCTGTGTGCGTGTCTGTGCCAGGTGTGGCGGCGAGCTGACGTTTAAAACCTTTTGCTGCCAAAATGGCACCCCCGTGGTTAAGGTTTTAAACAGAGGAGTTCAGAATAGCGAGTACCCGCGAGGAACGAGGTCAGCTGAGAAACCGGATCCGATACAGGAAAGGTGAACCGCTTCAACCCAGGTGGCAGAGGATAATCAGGGTGTCTAAAGAATTTATAGGCGGTTTGATGGGATTTAGTCAACCATATTCGTGACGGCATCCGCGATTGGTCATGCCGGCTCGAACTTGACGCTTTTTTAAGTCAAGGCCGCGTGTGCCCATTTGTCGATAGGAGCATCGGTATGTGGCCAAAGAATCAGTCGCCATCAGGCAAAAGGAAAGGGTTAGGAAAAACTCCCAACCCTTTGTTTTTAATGTGGTCGGGAAGACTGGATTTGAACCAGCGACCCCAGCGTCCCGAACGCTGTGCTC
>CAYUAQ010000010.1:0-58274 GCA_964442705.1 uncultured Desulfobacteraceae bacterium | reverse complement strand
TCACTTTGTTTCCCACCCACTAAAATCCCGAGACAGACGAAGTCACGAATGGGGCTGCGGGTGTTGCCCGTGTTACGATGATATCGAACTTGCCATAAGTACATCTCACTTTCATGCCGTCAAATCCCGCCAAGAAAAACCTCCCCCGCCAGCCGGTCTCCATCTGGCTGATGCTGGCGGCCGTCGCCCTGCTGCTGATCATCGTGGCCGTGCTGTCCGTACGCAACTACCACCGCGAAAAGCGCTACCAGTCCCAGATCCTCAGCGAGAAGGGCGCCGCCCTGATCCGTGCCGTGGAAGCCGGTGCCCGCACGGGCATGATGGGCATGATGTGGGGCGGCGAACAGGTGCAGACCCTGTTGGAGGAAACCGGCCGCCTTCCCCACGTGCTGTACCTGAGCGTCACAGACACTTCCGGGACGGTGCTGGCAGACAGCGACCCCCGCAAGGTCGGCCGTCCCCTGCGCGCGGGCTTCTCGTTGCAGCAACTGTCCCCGGGGCCCCGGCCCCGATGGCACATGGTTGTCCTGCCCGACGGGCGCAAGGCCTTCGAGGTGTACCGCTTTTTTCGCCCTTTCCCGGGCGACATGCCGGGAATGCATCAGCGCATGGCATCCATGATGAAGCATCGCGGCAGGGACCGTGTGCCGGAAAACGACTGGTGCTTCGGCCCCAACCGTCGGGCCAGAAAACAGATCATCCTGGTGGGCCTGGATCCCACACCCTTCGAAACCGCCCGCCGTGAGGACATCCGCAATACCCTGGTGGTGTCGGTGGTACTGCTGCTTCTGGGGGCGGGGGGCTTCATGGCCCTTTTCTGGGCCCAGAGCTACCGCGCCACCAAACGTCTGCTTCAGGACACCAGCGCCTTTGCCGACGAAGTGGTGACATCCCTGCCGGTGGGGCTCATCGCCACCGATCGGGAGGGGCGCATCGCCTTTGTCAATGCCGCCGCGGAAAAAATCACCGGCCTTGAAGCCCAAGAGATCCGCGGCCGCATTCCCGCAGAGGTGCTGCCCGAGGTGCTCAGCAGACTCATCACCGCCGCCGACCGCGGCGAACCCGTGCTGGAACGGGAGGTGGAGTGCCGTTTTGCGGACAGCCGCCGCGTCCCGCTGAGTGTCTCCGCCTCCCGCATCGTCAGTGAAGCCGGGCATTTTGTGGGGCACATCCTCATCCTGCGGGACCTGGGAGAGGTCAAGCGCCTGCAGGATGAGATCCGGCAGAAAGAGAAGCTGGCCGCCCTGGGCAGCCTCTCCGCCGGCGTGGCCCATGAAATCCGCAACCCCCTCAGTTCCATCAAGGGATTGGCCAGTTATTTCGGCCAGAAATTCGAACCGGGCAGCAGTGACCGGGAGGCCGCCGACGTCATGGTGCGCGAAGTCGAGCGCCTCAACCGGGTGGTCAGTGAACTGCTGGATTTTGCGCGGCCTTCGGAACTCAGCCGGCGTCAAACCGACCTCGCCGACGTCCTCAGACACTCGGTGCGCCTGGTGCAGCAGGACGCCGGCCTGCACGGCATCGAAATCCGGCTCGCCATAGCGGACGATCTGCCGCCGCTCTCCCTGGATCCCGACCGCTTCTCCCAGTGCCTGCTCAACCTGTACCTCAACGCCATCGAGGCCATGGCCGACGGTGGCCGGCTGACGGTGGCGGCGAACGCCGTCCCCGACGGCGGTGTCCAGATCACGGTCACGGATACGGGGAGGGGCATACCCGAGGTACATCGCTCCAAGATCTTCGATCCGTATTTTACCACCAAAACCACCGGCACCGGCCTGGGCCTGGCCATCGTCTACAAGATCATCGAGGCCCACAGGGGCTCCATCAGCATAGAAAACGCCGCCGGCGGGGGTACCCGTTTCACCATCTTCCTGCCGCCGACAGCCTCGCAAGGAGAAAAACGACCCGCATGAAACCCGCCGCCAATGCCACTGTTCTGGTCGTGGACGACGACCCCGGTCACCGCACGACCCTGCAGACCATCATGCGCAGCTGGGGATACACCGTCGATGCCGCCGACGACGGTGATGTCGCCGTTGATAAAGTCCGTCAGAGGCCCTATGACCTGATCCTCATGGACGTGCGCATGGCCGCCATGTCCGGCATCGAAGCCCTGAAACGCATCAAGGACTACAACCCGGCCATCCCCATCCTGATCATGACGGCCTACTCTTCGGTGGAGTCCGCGGTGGAAGCGCTTAAATCCGGGGCCTATGATTACCTCACAAAACCCCTGGACTTCGAGGTGCTCAAGCTGACCATCGAACGGGCGCTGGAACATACCGAACTGAAGGAGGAAAACCGCCTCCTGAAACAACAGCTCCAAGCCGGTTTCGACATGCGCCGGATCATCGGCAAGAGCCGCGCCATGAAAACGCTTCTGGAGATGACCGCCATGATTGCCGCCTCGGAAGCCACTGTGCTGATCACCGGCGAAAGCGGAACGGGCAAGGAGTTGATCGCCCGGGCGATTCATTTCAACAGCGGACGGCGGGACAATCCGCTGGTGGTGGTCAACTGCGCCGCCCTGACCGACACCCTGCTCGAATCGGAACTGTTCGGCCATGAGCGAGGCGCCTTCACCGGCGCCGACCGGCGGCGTGAGGGCCGCTTCATGCAGGCCGATGGCGGCACCATTTTTCTGGATGAAATCGGAGAAACCAGCCCCGTCATGCAGGCTAAGCTGCTGCGGGTCATCCAGGAAAGGGAAATACAGCGCGTGGGCGGTGAAAAACCCCTGAAGGTCGATGTCCGCATCCTGGCGGCCACCAACCGCGACCTGGAAAAGGCCGTGGCCGAGGGGCGCTTTCGCGAGGATCTGTACTACCGACTCAACGTGGTCACCCTGCCCATGCCCCCCCTGCGCGAGCGCATCGATGACATCCCGCTGCTGGCCCAGCACTTCGTGCAGCACTACGCCCGCAAGAACCGCAAAAGCGTACAGGGATTTTCCCCTCTGGCCATGGACATGCTGCTCAAGTACGAGTGGCCCGGCAACGTCCGCGAGCTGGAAAACGCCGTGGAGCGGGCCGTCATTCTGCTCACGGGCGACCTGATCAGCGAAAAAGAGCTGCCGCTGAGCATCACCCGCGCCTACAGCGGGCCGGCCGCACCCATGCCCGAAGTCCCCGCCCCTGCTTCTGAAAAAGAACCGCGACCGCTGGATGAAATCGAAAGGGAGGCCATCCTGGCCGCCCTGGAAGCCGCCGGTGGCAACAAGAGCGAAGCCGCCCGCCGCCTGGGCATCAACCGCAAGACGCTGCACAAGAAACTCAGAAGCTACGGCGTCTCCTGAGCGATTGTGAAGGGCCCGCTTGGGCTGACCCCGGGGGGATCGGCCACCTGCCCATTTTTTACCCATCCTGCCCGGCCGCACCCCGGCCTACTTGTCTAAAAAATACCCACATGGAATCCATCCGGTACTGCTTGCGACCAAGAAAAGGATTCCTAAAAATTTTTTATATTTAAATTCCAACAGTTATAAAATTTAAAGAAGGTTTCTGCCAACCTGGCACGCCGGTTGCTGTATTCAAGGCTGAAATCGTCGGGAAAACCTGTCGGACGTCACGAACGTTTTTCAAACACCACAACATCTTCACGTTAAAAGGAGGGTTCATCATGCAGGCAAAGAAGAGAACCAGAGCACTCGTCATTGTGACCGTTTTGGCTATCGTTGGATTCGGCGCCTATGCCTACGCCGACTGGGGCATGGGGTACGGCCACCGTATGGGAATGCACGGCGGCGCCGGCACAGGGTATGGCTGCCCCGGCTGGAACGGCGGCGGCCCCGGCTGGCAGGGCACTTATGGCCCCGCTTACCGCGGCAACCTGACCCCGGACCAGATCAAAGCGCTGGATGAGGCCCGCGGCGCCTTTTTCAAAGAGACCGAGTCCATCCGTCAGGACCTCTACGCCAAGAACCTGGAGCTGAGAAGCGAACTGGCCAAACCCAATCCGGACACCGCCAAAGCGGCCCAGCTGCAGAAGGAAATCTCCGATCTGCGCGCCAAGTTCGATCAGAAGCGCCTGGACCACATGGTTAAAATGCGCGAAATCACTCCCCAGGCCGGACGGGGGTTCGCCGGCGGCTATGGCCCGGGCTACGGTCGCGGTATGGGCGGCGCCCACTGTCCCTGGTAAATAAGATCTGTCCCGCCTGGCACATTCCAAGCACCCTGCCCGCGGGAGACGGTACACGAGCGTCTCCCGCGGTTTTTTTTCAAGCATTCGAATCGTTACGTACGATTGCCGTATGTGCTCAATAAGCTGCGGCGCCCGCGCGCCGTAGGCATTTCGGCTGCATGGTTTCCTCCCCGACCGCCCGATGCCGCTCCACCGAAACGCCTCTGGCGTTCCTTTGGCAATCCCCCACCGGAGGTTTTTAAAAAGATACCGATTGCCCTGGCTGCGCTCCGACCAATGATTGACAGTGCCCACCGGTTTTGCTATTCTACTTGGTAGAATAATTTACCTTGAGGTATAATTTTTGGGCACCAGCGCGTATGGTTGGGAGGCACCGCCATCCCGATGGGGGGATGTTTGTATGAAAAGGCTGCTGCTGTCGATCGCACCGTTTGCCGTCGTTCTGGTCGTCTGGCAGGTCACCGCCCAAACGGTGCTGGTTTGGCGCGGCGTGGCTTTTCCGACTCCCTGGGAAACCTTCGTCCGCCTGGCGGCGCTGCTGGGGGGCGACAGGCTCTCGAATTACTCATTTTACGTGCACATCGGCAGCAGTCTCCAGCGGTGGCTGATCGGGTTCTCCATCGCCGCGTCGTCGGGCATTGCTTATGGACTCCTGGCCGGACGGGTGAGGGCATTGGAAAAGACGACGGCCAAAATCCCCCAGATCTTGCTGCTGGTGCCGGGTCTGGCGTGGATACCGGTGGCCATCCTGCTGTTCGGGATCGGAGAACCGGCCACTGTTTTCATGATCGCCGTTTCGGGGTTTGCACCGATTGCGATCAACGCGCTGGCCGGGATCAAGAATATCGACATCGACCTTATCCGGGCGGCCGAAATGATGGGGGCCCGCAAAAACGAGCTTTTCTATCGCGTGCTCATCCCGGCCGCTCTGCCATCCATACTGAGCGGGCTGCGTGTCGGCCTGGGAACCGGCTGGCGCGTGCTGGTCGCTGCGGAGATGATCGTCGGAACGGGCACCGGCCTGGGGTATTCCATCATTCAGGCCCGCTGGACACTGGACTACGCCTCGTCGTTTGCCTGCATCGTCATCATCTGCGTGGTGGGTCTCCTGTTCGAGCAGGTGTTTCTCCACAGGCTGGAAAGGCATACGGTCAAACGGTGGTCCCTGGCTGCGGAAAGGCCATGATTGTATTTGAAAGCGTCTGCAAAAGTTTTCAGCATGACGGCGGTCCCCCCACCCTGGTTCTGGCCAATCTGGATATCACCGTCCACGAAGGTGAGTTCGTGTGTGTACTGGGGCCGAGCGGTTGCGGCAAAACGACACTGCTGAACCTGATCGCCGGATTCATATTTCCAACCCAAGGCCGGGTTTTGTTCAAGGGCCGGGAAATCACCGGACCCGGCCCGGATCGCGGCGTCGTATTCCAGGACCCGACGCTTTTCCCCTGGCTGAATGTTTTAAAAAATGTCGAATTCGGCCTCAAATTTCAGGGGATAAAGGGGGCACGGCTTTCGGAAACGGCGCGCCGGCACCTTGGCAACATGGGGCTTGCGGGGCATGAGGGCAAATATCCCTATGCCCTCTCGGGGGGCATGCGCCAGCGGGTGGCCATCGCGAGAATCCTGGCCCTGGAGCCGGAAGTGCTGTTGATGGACGAACCTTTCAGTGCCCTGGATGCCAATACCCGTGAGCGTCTCCAGGATGAACTGCTGCGGGCCTGGCTGGCCCACCGCCGCACGGTGGTCTATGTGACCCACAGCGTGGAGGAAGCGACCTACCTTGCCGATCGGGTAATCGTCCTGGGGGACGCCACCACCGGTATTTTCGAGGACATGCCCATTCTGCCCAGCAGGCCCAGGGATCGCTCGGCGGCCGCTTTTCTGGCCATGAAAAACAAACTGCGCCAATGCCTGGCGGCACAGCCATGCTGCATTCAAACGGAGGGAATTCGCTCATGAAGGTACGGTCCATACAAATGCGGACGGCGATGATGCTGATCCTGGTACTGGTGTTGGTCAGCCCCCAAGGGGCTAAGGGGGCCGGTAAAAACACGGCCATCCGCTTTGCATTTCAGGACCGGATCGGCAGCGTCATCCCCATCGTTGCCTATAAAAAGGGCTTTTTCAAAAAAGAGGGGCTGAGCGTTAAAGCGCTGCGGTTCAGCAGCGGACCGACATGTGCCGAAGCCCTCTATTCGGGCGCCGCCGATTTCGGCGCCATGGGGGACACGACCGCCGTTATCGTAACGAGCCGCAGTGACCGGTTCGTGGTCATTGCCAGCCACGCCACCGGTGAACACCGCCACCGCATCATGGTTCGCGGGGACTCGGCCATGAAGTCGCTGACAGATCTGAAGGGCCGGCGTATCGGGGTAAAGATGGGCACCTCGACCTATGGGGGGTTGCTGGCGGCCCTCGGAAAATCGGGCCTCTCACCCCGTGATGTGAACATCATCGACCTGACGCCGCCCAACATGGTCGACGCCCTCCTGTCCGGTTCCATCGACGCCTTCGCCGCCAGCGAACCCACCCCCTCGGTTGCCGAGCAGAAAGGCGCCCGTCAATTGGTGACCCTGGGCGGCCTGGGCAACGAATATCCGATTTTAATCCTCGCCAACCGGGACAAGATCCTGCGCAAAACCGATATGGTAGAACGCTTCCTGCAGGCTCTGAAAGACGCCCAACAGTATGCGGCGCAACACCACCGGGAAACGGTGGCGGTCATGGCCGCCGAAACCGGCCTGACCCCCGCCACGACCCGGAAGGCCATGCAAGCGCATGACTATCGCCTGCGGCTCGACCAGGGGATTCTGGCCAGCCTCGAGTCCACGGCCCGATTCCTGAAGGGCCAGGGCATCATCGCAAGATTACCCGATTTCGGTGTGGCCGCCGATTCGGATTACCTCAAGTCCCTCTCCCCCAGTCCTCAATAACCAGACACGCCAAAGCGCCGCCTGAAACCACATGCCACCGTGAGGGTCCGGCGTCAAAACGTGAAACGCCGGGAAATTCCGTGCCCCCCGTCATCCTGGCGTTGAAGCCGGCATTGCACTGCAAGGGACAGCGGTTCGGTCGTTGCGCATTTCTTGACACCGTGCTATCCGATCAATATGTTTTATTTTTTTGATCCGAGCGACGCCGACAGGGCCGTTTCAGAAATCAATCAAGAGGTTTCATCCCCATGACGACAACACCCACAAAGGGGCTCATCATCGTAAACACCGGCAACGGAAAAGGCAAAACCACCGCCGCCCTGGGCCTTGCGCTGCGGGCCGCCGGTCAGGGATTGCGGGTTCTCATTCTGCAGTTCATGAAAGGGCAGAAAAATGTGGGGGAATACAAGGCCCTTGAAAAAATCGCCCTGCCCATCACCCTGAAACAGCTGGGCAGAGCGGGGTTTGTTCACAGCCGGGCCTGCGAAACACTGGATATCGCCAAAGCCTACGAGGGGCTGGACCGGTTTCGCGAGGCACTGACCAGCGGCGAGTACGAAATGATCATCCTGGATGAAATAAACGTGGCGGTTTCATTCGGGCTGCTGGAAATAAATGACGTTTTAGCGGCCCTCACGTCCAAACCGAAAAACATCCACGTTGTACTCACCGGTCGCGATGCCCATGAAAAAGTGGTTGCCATGGCCGACCTGGTGACCGAAATGCGCGAAATCAAACACCCTTTCCAGAAGCACATCAAAGCCCAGAAGGGCATCGAGTTCTGATCCCGCCCGTCCCCCAAAACCATCCGTCTTTGACTGAAAAATCAACTTTCGGACGATTTATTCGCTTCTTTAATTGAGGCATATTACACAGTCAGCAACAGGACCCTAATAGAATGGATATTTATTTTCACTTCAGGAGGCCAATATCACCATGACACCCACAGGCCACGAAAAAATAACCCTGAACATCCGGGGGATGACCTGAGTCGGCTGTGAGCAGCGTGTGGCACACGCTCTGGCGAATCTCGAAGGCGTCGCGGAAGCCCGGGCGGACTATCCCCAACGCCGGGCCACGGTGGTCTTCGACAAAGCCCTGGTGGGTCTCGAAGACCTGCGCAGGGCATTGTTACTCAAGGGATTTGTGGTTGTTTCAACAGGAGGCGATCCTGTCGATACCGGAAAGCCCTTTGTCTCGCCGCCTGCAGGCATCGCAAAACCTCCCCAAAAAGATGACCTTGTCTGCTACTGCTTCGAATATACCAGAGGAGACATCGAAGACGACTTTCTCGAAAACGGACGTTCCCTTATCCTGGAGCGTATCGCGGCCGAGAAAAAGCGCGGCGCCTGCCAGTGCGCCGCCCGAAACCCCAAGGGCGGGTGATGTCTGGGGGATGTCCGCCAGGTGGTGGACGCCATAAGGGCATCTGCCTGAAAAATACCCTGCCATTGCGCACGGGATGGGCCATAGAGGCTTGGCATGGATGCACCCGGGATCAAAAAAAGATTCATCTACCACACCTCGGGGGTCTGCCCCCCGGAAATCCATTTTAGCATTGCAGCCAAGACGGTCACCGATGTCCGCTTCGTGGGCGGCGGCTGTCCCGGCAACGCCGAACTGGTCTGCCGGCTGATTCGCAACCGATCCGTCGGAGAAATCCTGCCCCTGCTCGGCGGCATAGACTGCCGCAACAACACTTCCTGCCCCCAGCAGTTGTCGGAAGCACTGACCGCCGCCGTGGAAGGCCGACTGTCACCTGCCGACTCCTTCCGCCTGGCAGCCGACCCCGCCGCCAGGAAGACCGTGGCCCTCATCGGTGAACTCGGCGGGGACCACGCGATTCTCGAAAAAATCATCGCGGCGGCCAAAAGCCGGGGGGCCGAAGCCGTCTATTGCCTCGGCAATCTCACCGACGGGCTGTCGCCCAACCGGGAACTCATCAACAGCCTCCGGCGGCACGACATCCTCGCCGCTATGGGCGAACGGGACTGGCGCTGCTCCCTGCCGGGGGAGAATGCCTCCCAGGCGTCTCCGGCCCCCAGGGACCGGGACCGGCTGGCGCGTCTGCCCCAGGTGATTCGCTTCAGCCTGGCCGATCGGTGCGGCGTGGCCTTTTTCGGGGACTACCTTCAGCAGCTGCCGGGTTACTCCGACTACGAGCCTTTTGCATTGGAGATGAACATGGTCTGCGGACTGACGGATTTCATGCGCGACCAAAGCGTTTTTCCCGCCCTGGAAGCCATGGCCCCCCAATTCGAGGCCCATGTCATCGTGTTCAGCCAACCCCGGCGATGGGGGCACTGGGTGGTGGGGGGGCGACATTTCATCAGCCTGGGCCCTGCCGTGCACCAGGGCCGCCCCTGCTGGGGTCTTCTCCAGGCGGTCGATAACGAGGTGCGTTTCCGCACAGAAACAACACCCTGAAAGGAAAGGCACATGACCGAACCCGTGGTGGTGGATGTCCTGCTGACCGATTTCAACCAGTGAGTGGCGTGTGTCTACATGGCAGAATCGGTAAAGGTGTTACCGAAAGACATACAGCGGCTGATCGATGTGCATGAGTGGGACATGCGCACCCGCGAAGGCGTCAGGCGGTTCCGGGAACTCCGCGCCAAATCGCTGCCCTCCGTGGCCCTGGACGGCGAGCTGGTGTACGAAGCGCTGATCCCCATGCAGGAAGAACTCATCGCCGAAATCCAGCGTCGTTACAGAGAGAAAAACCGGGAGAACTGACATGCACCTGGAAGATGTCAACATCGAAGGCTTTAAATCCTTTTCGGAAAAAACAGAGATGAGTTTTCAGCCCGGCATCGGTGTCATCATCGGCAACAACGGCGTCGGAAAATCCAACATCCTAGATGCCATCGTGTGGGCCTTGGGAGAAGAGGACCTGGAGCGTGTGCGCTGTTACGAGCCCCAAGAGCTCTTTTTCTCGGGAAGCAACGCCTACCCACCGGCCGAAACCATTCGAGTGGAGCTGAATCTCAAATCCGAAGACCGCCGGGATGCGCCCGCATTCCAGGTCATCCGCGAAATGAGCAGAAACGGCCGGGGCCGATACCTTTTTCAGGGGGAAAGTGTCAGCCGGCAGACCTTCCGCCAAAGGCTCGGGGAGTTGGGGCTGGGCCAGGCGCTGGAAACGATTATCCGCCAGGAACGCATCAATGACATGTTGCTGGCCGATCCCCAGGCCCGTTTCGAGATGCTGCGGGCCCTGCTGGGTGAAACGTCCGCCGAGGCTTTCTGCGAGTGCCTTGTGGATCCCACTTTCCCCCTCTTCCGGCGCTATATGTCGTACCTGATGCCCCTGGCCGAGGTGCAATTTGAACTGGCTGTCCGCAACGGCCGCCGCAGCTTTGATATCAGGACCACCCTGCCCGGCAACCGGGTAAGACGCGCCCACCAGCTGTCAGGCGGTGAAAAATCGATTACCAGCCTAGCCCTTAAAATGGCGCTGTTCAACCAGCTGCAGAGTCCGTTTTACCTGCTCGACGAAGTGGAACCGGCCCTGGATTACGTCAACCACAAATCCATGCAGGCTTTTCTGAAGGATGTCGCTGCCCGCAAGCAGCTCATCATGATCACACACCTGCGCAGCACCATCGATCTGGCCAACACCCTCCATGGCGTGCGCACCCGTTTCGACGGCTCTTCCTTCATGAAATTTTATTTCGTCATGGATGAACGTCTGTTGAGACTCTACAAGTGCTGTTAGGGCCTTCGTCAGCCGGCGGAAAACCGAATGCAAAAATCGAAATAATGGCTTCTCATCCGGTGACGAAACAGGAATTCAGCCGCTGCAGTATCTCATCGGGATCGACTCCCCAGGCGATGAAGACCAACTGGGTTTGGTCAACCGGCTCCCAGGGGGTGCAGCTGCTTCTGCCCCCCACGAAGTTGAGCATGACGGTGCGGCCACTGAAACGCAGCGGCCCCTTGATGCGGAACACTTCCCAGGGCAGGCCCTTGAGAAAGCGATTGAAGCGGGCTTCATCCAGTACGCGCCTGCTTTGAAACGTAAAGGACACGAAATCGTCTCCGTCGGCCGGCACATGCTGGTGGGTACGGCTGTCGGGGGAAATGTATTTTTTGAAGAACAACTGCGGTTTCAAGGGGCTGCCATCGGTGGTTTCCCCGCCCCATAAAACCTGGGGATCGATACGGCAATGGACGGTGGGAATGACGCGCGCACGGGGGATGGTTTCGTGTATCTCCGCCAGATAGCGGGGTATGCTGTCTTTTTCCACCAGGTCGATCTTGTTCAGCAGAATCAGGTGCGCCGTCTCAAGCTGGCTGAAAAAGAGCGGACCAAACACCTCCCGGGCCTGCCAGAAATCCGCATCCAGCACGGTGACGATCTGGCCGAGTTGCATGCAGGCGCGGATGGCGGGGTCGTCGAATACCGACACGATGGCGGCGGGGTCCGCCACGCCGGAGGCTTCGATAAACACCCGCTGCGGGCGAAACCGCTGCCATACCGAGCCGAGGGATTGCTTAAAATCCCCACTTAGTGTACAACAAATACAGCCGCTGGAGAGTTCCACGATGTCTGAGCCGCTTTCTTTCAGCAGCGAGCCGTCGATGCCCGCATCGCCAAACTCGTTGACCACCACAACGGTACCCGACAGATCCTCCTGCCACGAGAGGATCTGTTGCAGGAGGGTGGTTTTCCCGGCCCCCAGAAAACCGGAGAGCAGAATCACGGTCGCCTTTTCGAAGGGTTGGGCGTCTGAATCATCATGCATGGCGGTTACCTCTGGTCGGTTTGCAGCGAATTGCGTCACGGGCCCCTTCCTCACCGGCTGGCACACAAAAACATAGCAGTGGACCGGGGAAGTGTCAATCGACAGGCGACCGTTGTTTTCGGGGGTCAAGCCTGCCTGCAACCCCTCAACCGTCGGCGGAGAGAGAAATGAAACCGTTCAACTGGCAGGAGGAACTGGACAGGGAGGGTCACCGCCTCGTCTTTTCCGGGCAGACATTTGCCATGCACTGCCATCACTACAACATAAACCTTCAGAAGATGCTCGAAGAGGCCCTGGACCACATCGGGGTGGAACTGCTCTACAACGCGGCCGAGGAGGCCAGTTTTCACAATTTCGACTACCTTTTCGCCCGCTACGGCCAGATCAAAACGCTGAAATCAAAACTGGAAATGATAGCCATCATGTATCAGAACTGCGGGCTTGGAATTATCCACTTCCAGCGGGTTGACCCCGACGGCGGCCGCCTCATCAGCCCGGCCAGTCACCATGTCACCGGCTGGCTGGCCAAGCATGGCCGCCGTGAAACGGCCGGGTGCCACTTCTCGCGGGGCTGGATAGCCGGGGTCATGTCGGCGCTCTTCAAGCAGCCGGTGGGGTATTATGCCGTCCGAGAATCCTGCTGTAAAATGAGGCGCGACAGCGAGTGTGTTTTTGAAATAGGAGTCCGCTAGATGGCCATCGACGGCAAAAAGATCATTCACGCAGTGATGGAGGGAAGCCGCATCCGGGAAGCCAAGGGCATCATCCCCCTTTTCGGCGTATACCTGTCCATCTCGTCGACCGTCTATTACAACCGAATCAATTTCGAATTCGAAAAGAAAATGCGCGATATGGACCAGGAGAAAAGAGCCCGCTCGCTGCTGGTGGCCGCGGCCCAGGAATGCGGCTACGCCACCTTTCAGGGGATTCGCAACTCCTGGGAATGGGATGAAATCGTGGTGCCCATGATAGAGTCCAGGGAAGATCAGATCCACGGCTTCACCGCCGTCGCCGTCGCCTTCGGATGGGGCGATCTCAAGGTGATGGAATTGATTCCGGAAGAAAAACTCGTGATCAGGGTGAACGATTCCTACGAGGCCAGCGGATATATCCGCGAATACGGCTATTCAACTGCCGGAAAATGCTACATGCTGCGTGGCGTTACGGGCGCTTTCATGGATCTGCTCTACGGCGAAGACTACCCCGACGGGTGCCTTTCTTTCCTGGCCGAGGAAAAACACTGTCGTGCCAAGGGGGATAGCTACTGTGAGTTCGTTGCCAGAAAATCACCTCATCAATCTTTCCTTTAAGGATTCCCGGGATAACGTTCGGCAGTCCTGCTGGGAAATGCTGAACTGCGCCAAGGTGCTGTGTCCGGCTTATGGCATTCGTGGCGGTGAATGCTGGCTGATCCCCAAAACCCACTGCGATGACGACGCCGACAACGATTTCTTCAAGAAGCTGTCGTCCTGCCTGACGTGCTCGTACTTCAGGGTCAAGGGAGAGCATCACGCCCAGGGCTGGAATTACTTCATCGCCGAACAGCTGCACCGGTACAACGCCAAAGCCCTGGAGAGAATATACCAGAAGGAAGAGAGCTTCGTCGAAATTTTAAACCGCATACCCGATGGCCTCTTTACCACCGACCGGGAATGGCGCATTACGTACTTCAACCCGGCTGCCGAGAAGATCACCGGTTTTTCCGCCTATGACGCCGTGGGCATGTTCTGCAAAGACGTCTTTAAAAATCCCATCTGTGAAACCAACTGCGCCCTTAAACGGGCCGTGGCCGAAGGCCGCGACATCCACAACCAGGAGTACGAAATCACCGATATCAACGGCCAGCAGGTTCCCATTATCTGTTCCACTTCAGCCTTCCAGGACAGCCGGGGAAAAATCACGGGAGGCCTTGAGATCTTCAAGGACATCTCGGAACTCAAACGCCTTCAGGAAGAAATCGCCCGGCGAGAAAAGAAATACCGCCGAATCTTCGAGGGCAGCCATGATATGATTTATACCTCCACCATCGACGGCAACCTGCTCGATATCAACCAGGCCGGGGTTGAAATGCTGGGCTACACCAGCAAGGGGGAATTGCTGAGTCTGGGCTCTGCCACCCGCCTGTACCGCAATCCCGGAGACCGGGACCGCTTCATCGAGCGCATCAATCGTGAAGGATATGTCAAAGACTTCGAAGTGGATTTCAAGAAACGCGACAATACCACCCTGCATGTACTGATATCCAGCCGCCGGTACGAGAACCCCGAAAGCGGTGATATCGAATACGAAGGCATCATCAAGGATATCACCCATCGCAAGCAGACCGAGGAAATGGTCCGGCAGCGCAACCGGGAGCTGTCGATCCTGAACAGCGTCGCCGTGGCCCTGAACCACACCATGGACCTGGACGACATCCTGGAAATCACGCTCAAGAAAGTCGTCAAAGTCCTGCAGCTGGAACGCGGCGGCCTTTTCCTGATTGACCGCAGAAACGGCAAAATAGCGCTCAAAGCCCGATACAACCTGCCGGATGTGGGGACGGGCGACCGGGATGAAGTCGTGTTCAAAGACGCCCTGCTGGAGCGCTCTCTCACCCGCAAGAACGTCCGGCTGATCCCGGAAGCGGCTTTCCCCCCTTTTCAGGTGCGCTACCGAGCCAGCGGCTACCAGACCGACCTGTGGCTGACCTGTTTCCTGATCACCTTCAAGGGGCGCGGAGTGGGTTTTTTCGGCCTGCAGCTGCCGCCCAACCGGGTGTTCAGCCAGCATGAAATCCATCTGCTGGGCTCCCTGGGCAATTTCCTGGGAGGCGCCATTGAAAACACCCAGATGATGGCGACCATTCGTCAGCATCGTCACGAGCTGCGCCGGCTGACGGAAAAGCTGTTTCAGAGCCAGGAAGATGAACGCCGCCGCATCGCACGGGAACTGCATGACGAGGCCGGCCAGTCGCTCACCGCGGTCAAGCTGGGTCTGGACCGTCTGGAGGAGCGCCACGCCGGCAACAGCCGGGAACTCCGGGCCGAAATCGGTGAAATCCGCCACATGATCAACCGGACGGCCTCGGAAATCAGACGCCTTTCATACCACCTGCACCCCACCATGCTGGTGGACCTGGGTCTGGAGCCGGCACTGAACCTGTATTTCAAGGAAATGGAAAAACACTCGGGCCTGGACATCGAGTTTCACATGGTTGGTTTCGATCAGCGCCTGAATGTGGACATGGAAACGGTACTGTACCGCTTCAGCCAGGAGGCGCTGACCAACACGCTGAAACATTCCGGTGCCGAGCGCTTTGTGATCTCCATCATCAAAAGCTACCCCAAGATTATTTTCCAGGTTGAAGACGACGGCACCGGCTTTGACACCCGGGTGATCGGCCGGGACCGACAGTCCCTCGGCCTGCTGGGCATGCGGGAAAGGGTTTCCCTGCTGGGAGGCAGGTTTCTCCTCCGAAGCCGGCCGGGCAAGGGTACCCGCATTCGAATCGAAATCCCATTCGGAAAAGAGCTGTTTCATGAATCAACCCATTCGCGTATTGCTGGTTGACGACCACACCATCGTCCGGCAGGGACTGGCCCGCCTTCTGGAGGAAAAGCCCGAACTCAAGGTGGTCGGGGAAGCCACCAACGGACACACGGCCATAGAAAAGGCCCAAAAGCTGCAGCCGGACGTCATCATACTGGACATTGCCATGCCGCGCATGAACGGCATCGAGGCGGCCAAACGCCTGCGCAAACAGCTACCCAACACCAAGATCCTGATTCTGTCGATGTATTCCCACGAACACTACATCCACGAACTTCTGGAAACGGGCATTTCGGGCTACCTTCTGAAGGATTCCAGCGGCCGCGATATCGTCAAGGCCATCCACGCCGCCATGAAAAACGAGACTTTCTTAAGCCCTTCCATATCCAAGGTGCTGGTGGAAGCCTACCGTTCACCACGCAAGAGTTCCCCCCGCACGGAGCGCTACAAGAAGCTGTCAAACCGGGAAAGGGAAGTATTTCAGCTCATTGCCGAGGGGCACTCCACACGCCAGATTGCGGAGTTGCTGTGCGTCAGCATCAGCACCATCAAATCCCACCGCGCCAATATCATGGAAAAGCTCGATATCGATTCTCCGGTGAAACTGATCCGGTTCGCCATCCGGCTGGGCCTCGTCGATCCCGACCTGTGACCCCGCACCGATTTGCTCTGCCGACAGCAATCCGGCGGACCGCCACCCCGCCCCAGGCCAACCTGCTGACCCCCCCAAAATCAACTGAGCCCATCTCATAAATCGTCCTTTGGACGATATTCAAAGGGGGTTTGCTCGGGTAATATCCTTTTAAAGGCCAAATGCGCCCCCCACAGGCGTGCAAAGGGGGGGGGGAAAACCATACAGGTTCTAATTCAAACGAGGAGGGGATGATGTTTCAACTGAAAACCGAGCAAAAGGTATGTGAAGTCGGGGGGGTTAAATTCGGTGGCCAGCCCGGAGAATACCCGTGCGTATGTGTGAGCTCCATCTTTCAGAAGGGCGACCGGGTGTTTGAGGGTAAGCGAAAGGAGGGATTCAACGAAAAGCGGGCCGAAGAGCTCCTCAAGACGCAGGATCGGCTGTGGCAGGAAACCGGCGTGCCGGGCATGGCCGATATCGTGGCCAATACCGGGGAGGAGTTCAAGCGTTTTATCGACTTTGTAACTTCGGTTAGCGACATGCCGTTCTGCATCGATGCCTGGGTCATGAAGCCCAAGCTGGCAGGGGCGGCTTACTGTGCCGAAAAGGGACTGCTGGACCGCATGTTCTACAACAGCCTGACGGTCTGGGAGCAGGATCTTGAGACCGAGATTCGTGAGATTTCACAGATGGGCGTCAAGCACGTTCTGCTGGTGGCCTTTGACCAGGAAGACCAGATGCCTTCCGGCCGTATCAGCGGCACCCAGAAACTGCTGGATGCCATCGAGAAGGTGGGGGCCGAATTCGAGAGCATCTTCGTGGACACCTCGGTGATGAACGGGCCGGCCACGGCCTTCTGTGGTGTTGCCAACCGCATGATCAAGGAGAAATGGGGCTTTCCGGCAGCCAGCGCCCCCAGCAACGGCTCTTACATGGACCTGAAGCGCTTCAAAGACATGTGGGGCTTCAAGGGCTGGTCGTCCACGGATGCCGCCCTCGAGGCGCTTTCGGCTTTCTGGTACCACGACATGATATTTTCGGGCCCCATGGCCGGCGCCATCCGTATTCTGCCGGCGGTTGCCGAGGCCGAAGCTTTCCTGGCCACAGCCGTTTTCGCCGAAACCAAGCAGCTTCCCAAAGATCCCAATCATCCCCTGTTTAAGCTGTTCCCCGATTTTGTGGAACAGCTCAAAACACTGGCCGGCTGATGGGTATTGGCACCTGTTTACTTATGCAGCCTGAATGCAATACCCCCGGTCCGTCCCTCCGGCGGTCGGAAACAGCCCGACCGTCGGAGGCAACGGACTTGCGGAAACCATTGGGCGGCCGATTCAGTCGCCGGAATTCAGAAAGGAGTTTTTCGCCATGGCAGAGTTAACACCCAAGGAAAGAGTTCTGCGTTTTTTCAATCGCGAACCCGTTGATACCATGCCTTTTTTCAGCGGCATGGGGATGGTGCTGATGCCGGCCATCAAGAAACTGGGATACAAGTTCCCCCAGGTCCACGTGGATGCTGAAAAACTGGCCCGCTCGGCCATCGAATCGGCCCGCATGTTCGACCTCGACGCCATCGTGGTCCCCTTCGACATGTGCTGGGAATCCGAAGCCCTGGGTAACACCATCAGCCTCTACGAAGACTCGGAAGACATCCTCTACCCCACCATTCCGGAAAAAAAATGGAAAGTCCTGGAGGATGTCAAAATCACCGATGACGATATCGAAACCATCATGACCCGCGGCAGAATGCCCCTCATCCCGGAAGCCATCAAAATCATCAAGAAAGAAGCCCCGGAATACCCGGTAGGCGCCTGGCAGCTGGGGCCCTTTACCCAGTGCGGCCAGACCATCGAGCTGGACCAGGTCCTCAAGGGGGTATTCAAGAAAAAAGAGCTGGTGGAGTCCATTCTGGATCGCTTCACGGACATGATCATCGAGATCGGCAAATCCCTGCGGGCCGCCGGAGCCGATTACATCACGCTGCGCGAACCGGGGGTGGCCGCCGACCTGCTCAGCCCGCGGACGTTCAAACAGGTCATCCAGCCGCGCCTGACCAGAATTCTGGAGGCCTGGGAATCTCCCAAGGTGCTGCACATCTGCGGCTCCACAGACCCCCTGGTAGACATGATGAACCAGTGCGGCGCGGACGCGCTGAGTTTCGATGTCAAAAACAACATTCCCGAGACCCGCAAAAAAGTTGGTGACGACGTGGTCGTATTGGGCTATTTTGACGTCTTCAAACTGCCGTGTGCCGAAGAAACCACCGTTGAAGAGGCCGTCGCAGGCATTAAGGAGAACATCGCCTCCGGCGTCGACGCCGTCTGGCCGGGATGTGACCTCTGGCCGGATATCAAAGAGGAAAATTTCAAGGCCATGGTGGCCACTGTGCGGGAACTGGGCGGCAGCCCCACACCGGCTGTGGGCAGGCTGTAGCCGACCCGTCGCCTTTGCTGCAGGCCGGGTGAAAACCTGCCCGGCACGGCATAACCCTGTTCTTAACCACCAGTAGAATGAGGAGAAGAGTAAATGGCATCCAAAGAAGAACTGCTCGAAAGATTGAAAAACGGTGTTATCGAGTATGAGGAAGACGAGGTGAAGGAAGCCGCCCAGGAGGCCGTGGACGCCGGCTATGACGCACTGGAGATGATTATGGACGGCCTGGCGGCCGGGATGGAGGTTGTAGGAGAACTCTACGATAAACAGGAGTACTTCGTACCCGAAGTTCTGATGTGCGCCGACGCCCTCTATGGCGGCCTGGACATCCTGCGGCCCCATGTACCCAAGCGCGAAGGCGGACTCAACGCCCAGGTGGTCATCGGCAGCATCCAGGGGGACGTGCACGACATCGGCAAAAATCTGGTCAAGATGATGTTCGATGTGGCCGGATGGGAGGTCCACGACCTGGGCCGTGACGTACCCCTGGAAAACTTCGTCAAAGAGCAGCTGCGAACGGATTCCGAGGTGGTGGCCATGTCCGCCATGATGACCACCACCATGCTGGGCATGAAAAAAGTCATCGCCATGATCAAGGAGAAAAACCCCAACGTCGCCATCATGCTCGGCGGTGCCCCGGTGACCAAAGACGTGGCCAACCTTTTCGGTGCCGACGGCTATGCCGAGTCCGCCGGAAACGCCGTTTCCGAAGGCATCAAGATGATCAGCCGGCTGCGGCAGATGCAGAGCAAAGACTAAGGAGCAGGACCGCCGGAAACGGGCTGTGAAATCCCGGAGAAATACCCCAGATGGCTTCCGGGATTTCAGCGGTTTTTCCTTGTGCGAATCTTCACGCAGCATGCACCGCGGGCGTGAGAGGCATTGGCCTGCGGCCGCAGTCTGGGGGTGGCGGCCGGCAGTTGTTAACTTCTCGAGGAGGGCAATGGCGAATGGATGAAGATAAAGTGATGGTGATTTTTCAACCTTCGGGACGGCGGGGAGAGGTTCCCAAAGGAGTCAATATTATCGAAGCCTCCCGGCTGCTGGGAGTAGACATAGAGGCGCTTTGCGGAGAAAAGAAAGTCTGCGGAAAATGTATCGTCCGTGTCGAAGAGGGACATTTTGAAAAGTACGGTATCACATCGAGCTTGGACCATGTCAGCCCGTGGCAGGAAGAGGAAGACAAGTTTATCAACGCCGAGCGCAAAGAAAAGGGGTTCCGCCTGGGCTGCGTGGCCACGGTGGAGGGCGATATCCTGGTCTTCGTGCCGGAGGAGTCCCGGGCCGGCAAGCAGGTGGTCAGCAAGGCCGCCCGGGATATCTACATCGAACACAACCCGGCGGTGCGCACCTATTACGTGGAAGTCGATGCGCCGAGCTTTGAAGAGCCCACGGGGGATTTTGAGAGAATCTGCCGCGGCCTGGAAAGGGAATACGGGCTCAAGGACCTGACCATCGATATTTTTACCCTCCGACAGCTTCCCAACGCCCTGCGTGAGGGCGACTGGAGCGTGACGGTGAGCGTCTGGAACGAAAGGGAAGTCATCCGCGTGCGACCCGGCAGGGCGGAGCACGCCTACGGCATCGCCATCGACGTGGGCACCACCACCGTTGCCGGCTACCTTTGCGACCTGAACACCATGGAGGTCATTGAAACCGTGTCCATGATGAACCCGCAGTGCAAATACGGCGAGGACGTCATGGCGCGCATCACCTATCACATGACCACCCCCGACGGACTGCAGCGTATGAGCGACGACATCATCGAGGGCGTCAACGACCTGATCGGCAAAGCCGTGGCCAGCACCCATCCGCCGAAAAAGAAGAAGAAAAAGAAGAAGGGCGAGGAGGGAACCGACGAGTACGTGGAAGTGCCCGAGGAGGGTAAAAACTACCTGCGCCTGGAGCTCGAGGACATCGAGGACATCACCGTGGGGTTCAACACGGCCATGCACCACATCTTCCTGGCGTTGAACCCGGAATACGTGGGACTGGCGCCCTTTCCACCGGTGATTCACCACAGCATGGACATCAAGGCCCGCGACCTGGGCATCAAGGTCAACCCTTCCACCTACCTGTTCGTGCTGCCCATCGAAGCCGGGTTCGTGGGGGCCGACAACGTGGGGGTGCTGATTGCCGAAGAGCCTTACAAACACGAGGAAAATCAGCTGATCATCGATATCGGCACCAACGGGGAACTGGTCCTGGGAAACCGTCACAAGCTGATTTCGTCTTCATGTGCCACAGGTCCCGCCCTCGAGGGCGCCCAGCTGGCCTTTGGGATGCGCGCCGCACCCGGCGCCATCGAACGCATCGAAATCGATCCGGAAACCAAGGAGGTAGACTACAAAGTCATCGGACGCGAGGCCTGGCGCAAATATTCGGAACCTAAGGACATGAAAGCCAAGGGCATCTGCGGCTCAGGGATCCTGGATGTGCTGGCCGAACTGTATCGGTCCGGCGTCATTCTGAAAAGCGGGGTGTTCAACAAGAAGACGCTCAAGGGGCATCCCCGCTTCCGCAAGAACCCGGACACCCGGCAGCCCGAATTCGTGCTGGCCTGGGCCGAAGAATCGAGCATCGGCAAGGACATCGTCATCACCCAGAAGGATGTCCGGCAGATACAGCTGGCCAAGGGGGCCCTGTATGCCGGCTGCAAACTGATGGTCAAGCGCATGGGCCTGGAGAAAGTCGACACGGTCAAGATCGCCGGCGCTTTCGGCACCCATGTAGACCGGGAAAAAGCACTGATCATGGGTCTCTTCCCGGACTGCGAGATAGAGAAAATCCAAAGCGTGGGCAACGCGGCCGGCGATGGATGCCGGGCGGCCCTGCTCAACGTTAAAAAGCGTGTGGAAGCCAACTGGTGTTCGCGCAACGTGGAATACATCGAACTGACCGTTGAGCCCAACTTCCAGCAGGAATTCATGGAGGCCATGCAGCTGCCGCACATGACGGACGAATTTCCACATCTCAAGGGCATCGTTCCCGACGAGGTCCTGAACCAGTAATTCGACCGGGATGCTTCCATGACAGAATGTATTGGCAAAACGGAGACGACCGACAGCTGTGCGGTCATCGATGCAGGCGTCTGCGGATTCAGCTGCCGCATCAGGGCCCGCCGGACCGGGGCGCGCAGCATCGTGCTGCAGATCGATGAAACCCAGTGCCAGCAGATTCAACACCTGGCTGAAAAGCTGGACACCATCACCCTGCAGCAGCTGTTTGCGCCCTTTTCCCGCAACCCTGTTTACATGGCGGCCCAGCAGGCCGGCTGCCATACGTCCTGCGCGGTTCCGGCGGCGATTCTCAAAACCGCCGAAGTGGCCATGGAAATGGCGCTGCCACGGCCGGTATCCATCCGGTTCGAAGAATGCGTCAAAACGGAAGCCGAGTAACGATGAAACATCAGAAAGTGATTCCATTCAAAGCCAGAGAAGGCATTTCCCAGGAACTGGTCCAGCAGCTGCTGGAAAAGGGCAAGCACTACGGGCTGAACGCCATTTTCCCTTTTCCGACCAAAAAGATCACCGTGGCGCAGTGGGTCCAGCTCAAGTGCCGCTACGGGTGCAGCCGCTACAACACCAGCTGGTGCTGCCCCCCGGCCACACCGGACCCGGAAAAGGCCCAGGCCATCATCAACGAGTATTCACTGGCCCTGCTGCTGGTGGGAAGTACCAGCTGTGTGGACTTCTATCTGAACAACAACCGCAAGCGCACTAAACAGGTGCGCTGCTGGAAGGGGACGGTCAGCCTGGAGCGCATGCTTTTTTTGAAAGGCTACTACAAGGCCTTCAGTCTGGTGGGAGAGTGCTGTGCCCTGTGCAAAACCTGTGCGTACCCCCAGGACTGCTACTTCCCCCAGGAAAAGCGCCCTTCCATCGAATCGTTTTCCATCGATGTCATCAGTACCTTGAAAAACCTGGGGATATCGCCCCGGGTGGCTTCTCATAAAAACGATAACTACAGCTACTACGGCATTATTCTGCTGGAGTAAAAGCAGTATTTTTTGCAGAAGAATACCCATCAAGGCTGTGGAGAGGAGGTGATGCAAACCGAAGTAAAGAAACCCATTCACGGAAATATCACATCATTCGCAACACAAGGAGGGGTAACAATGGCCAAACAGATGCTCATTGATGCCTACCGGGGAAAAAGGACCGAAAAACCCCCGTGGGTACCTTATGCAGGCGTTCACTGTGCTTTTCTGATCAATGAACCTGCCGACAAGATGCTGCAGGACCCCGAACTGCTGGCTAAGGGTGTTGTTCACACCGCCAAACGGTACAAGGCCGACGGCATCCCGCTGGTGTTTGATCTGTCGGTGGAAGCCCACTCCGTGGGCTGTGAACTGAAATGGTGGCCCGACAATGTTCCTTCCGTAAAAACCCATCCGTGCTCTGACAAAACACCCGCTGAAGCCGGGCTCCAGATGCCCACCAAGGATTCGGGCCGCTGGCCGATACTTTTCGAAGCCGCCCGGATAGCCAAACCCCAGCTCGACGAACTGGACTGCGTACTGATGGGGCTGTTCTGCGGACCACTGACCCTGGCCTCCCATCTGGCCGGCGTGCGCATTTTTACCGATGTTTACAAAAACCCGGACTTCGCGGCGGAGGTCTGCAAGTTCGCGGGCGAAATCGGAGCACTGGCGGCCGGTTTCTATGCCGAAATGGGGTGTGAAATCATCGCCATCGTCGACCCCGTGGCCTCTCAGATCAAATCCGAGACGTTTCAGAAATATGTAACCCCGAATTCTAAACCCGCCATCGAGGTCATTCACGATGCCGGCATGACATCTTCGTTTTTCATCTGCGGTGACGCCACCAAGGTGATGAAAGATGTCTGCACCATCGGCACCCACGGCTTCGCCATCGACGAGCAGATGAACATGAACTTCATCCGTGACCTGGCCCGTGAGCACAAGGTGGGCTTCGGCGGAAACCTGAAACTGACCCTGGCCCTGAGCCTGGGCCTGCTCTCGCCCCGTGAGGACGCTATCGTGAGCCTGGCTGCCGGAGGTCAGCACGGTTACACCTTCGCCCCCGGCTGAGATATGCCCTACGATGTTCCGGTGGAACATATGGACCAGGCCATAGAAGCCCGCGACTGGTTTGAACAGTATTATGCCAAGTATCCGGAATCTTGGTAAATAAAACAAAAGGGAGGATTCGGATCATGGCGGACAAGATTCATATAGACGTTTTGACGCTCGACAGTGTACAGTGCGCGGCTTGCGGATACATGATGGAGTCCATCGCCGCTCTGCCCGCCGATGTTCAGGAAATGATCGTATACAAGGAATGGTCCATCAAGAACAAGGATGGCATCGGCAAGTTTCTGGAACTGAAAGGCAAGGTGCTGCCCACCATCTGCATTGAAAAGGATCTCGTCTTTGAAAGTATCATTCCGCAGTACGAAGAACTCATCGATGAAATGGCCGCCCGGGCCCCATCGGATGAGATGCGTGAGCGCATCAAGTCCTTGCGGGATGTCGGTTTTGAATTTGACAAGATCCAGGAGAATCTGGAAAAAGCGGGTGCCGGACTCAGCACCCGAACCGATTCAAAGGTAGAATAGAGACCCAACTACCTTACCGGAGGGGCCCCCTGCGGGGGTTCCTCCCCCTTCTTCACCCGTCCAGCAGGAGAAGTGCCGTGAACACCAGTGATGTCATCGAAAAACTCAGGCAGGTCATCATCTACCATGGGTTACCGCAAACGGACATGGCCCTCTACGGGGTCACCTGCCCTTACTGCGGAAAATCCGATCGGCTGCGCAAGCTGGACCCGCCCCTGTCACTGACATCCCTGTCCGACACAGAGGCCTCCGTTTATGCAGACCTGTACGAGCGGCTGGCAACACAGGAAACATCCCTGGGAGTCTGCAAATTCTGCCTGAACATCGTCAATCTCGCCAAGAATGGTATTGCAACGGCACTGCAGACCTGAGATAGGATGATGATCGATGCCACCCCATCGCCAACGGGGCATGGTCAGGATACCTGAGCATCGGCTCTTTTTGGGGAGGGAATGGAAAATGAAAATTGAGATTCTGGGTACCGGATGCCAGCGTTGCAATCAGCTTTATGAGAACAGCCTGTCGGCGGCAACCGCACTTGCGGACAAAGCCAAAATTGAAGTCGTCAAAGTCGCAGATATCCAGTACTTTGCCCAGAAGGGGGTTTTTTTGACTCCCGGGTTTGTGGTCGACGGCGAGGTGATTTCCACGGGAAAGGTCCCCACGGTTGCCGAGATTAAAAGAATCATCGAGGAGAAACTCTGATCCCATGGCCGACGTTACCCATGTATATCTGATCACCGGCTTTCTGGGCAGCGGCAAAACAACGCTGCTCAACCGTATCATAAAAAGCTTTCCGCCGGACAAAAAACTCACGCTGCTGGTCAACGAGTTCGGGGAAGTCGGTGTAGACGGCACCCTGGTGGAGGGCGACGACATCGACATGATGGAAATCAGCAAGGGGTCTATTTTTTGCGTGTGCGTCAAGACTGATTTCATCAAGGGGCTTTATGAGCTGAACACCAAATTTCAGCCTGATGTACTGCTCATCGAATCCACGGGGGTCGCCAACCCTTCGGATCTGAAAAAGGACTTGGCGCTGCCCATTTTCAACAACAGGTTTCAGTTCAAGGAGCAGTTTTGCGTCATCGACGCGGCCCATTTTCTGGAGGCTTACGGCGTTTATGCCTCCGTAGAGAAGCAGATCGCGTCCTCCAGCGTGTTCATCATCAACAAAACCGATCTTGCCTCTGCAGCGCAGATCACAGAAACCCGAGAAGTGATTGCGAAATTTCACCCCGACCCGCTGTTCATCGAGACGACCTACGCGGATATTCCCCTGGAAAAGTTTTTCGGCCCGGGGTATGATAAACCCACCGTCGGCCGGGGCGCCGCGGCCGGGGCTGAAAGGCTGTCGGATGAAGAGCTCGAACACTTCATCGACGAACTCCTGGACAGCCCGGATCTTGAGATCACCCCGCCCGATCTGCTCGTTTCGGCGGCTTATCAGTGGACCGGCAAAGACCCGGCCGAAATCCGCTTGATGGCCGACAGCCTGCCGCCCGGTGTTCTGAGGGCCAAGGGCATCGTGGAAAAAAGCGGACAGATGCTGCTGTTCAGCTATGTGATGGGCGACTGGTCCCTGGAGGAAACAGGCCTGAAACCCTCTGAGGTCGAAAACAGGAATATCGTGGTCTTCATCGCACCGCCGTCGGTGATGAACGACATTGAAGCCGCCGTCAAGGACGGTCCCTGGATAAACCGCGGGATCTACCAGCCCTTCCAGTCACAAGAGGGGGATGCGTGATGAAAGTCATGGACAAAATACCGCTGATAAAAAATATCCCTTTCTCCGAAGCCCACAGGCTCGTCGATCTGGTCGATTACGAGAAGGGGCGCGTGGTCAGCCGGACCCTGGCACAGAACAACGCCGTCAGCGTGACCCTGTTCGCCTTTGACCAAAGCGAAGGGTTGAGCACTCACGCCGCCCCCGGAGATGCGCTGGTGCAGGTGCTCGATGGTGAAGTGCGGCTGACCATAGGGGGCAGGGATGTGACTGCCAAAGCAGGAGAGGTAGTGGTCATGCCGGCTGACATTCCGCACGCCGTCAACGCGGTGACACCTTTCAAGATGCTGCTGGTCGTGGTCAAAAAACCGGCGGAAAAATAGCGGCCGGTTGCAAAAGACCGTCTGCCACGATCATAGCGCGCATGTGAAGGGAATTTCCCATGGATGAAAAGCGTTATGACCTTATGATTGTCGGTATGGGGCCGGCGGGAATTACCGCCGCCATATATGCCCAGCGGCTGGGAATGAAAACGGTGGTTTTCGGAGACGTACCCGGCGGCAGTGTTTACATGATCGAACGCCTGGGTAATTTTCCGGGGCTGATGGGGGAGGTTTCCGGGACACAGTTCGGGACCCTGGCTTTTGCACAGGCCCAGCAGGAAGGCGCTTTCTTTCCCATGGTACGTCTGGAACGTCTCGCCTTCGATGGCGGCCTGTTCCGGGGAATCGATACCGAAGGGAAACGCTATGAAGCACCAACCGCCCTGGCAGCCACCGGCCGAACGCCAAAGCCGTTGCCGGGCATTCCAACGGACCTGAGAGGGGTTCATTTCTGTTCTGTATGCGACGGCCCCCTCTACCGGGAAAAAAACGCTGTCCTGGCTGTGGTGGGCGGCACCAATGCGGCGGCTCAACACGCGCTGACGATTTCCAGGGTAGCCGCAAGGGTCACCATGATCTGCCGGCTGCCGGCGCTGCCCATGGACAGCGCCCACCGGTCGCAGCTGGAGCTGCGTAAAAACATCACCATCATGGAAAGCACCACGGTCACCGGGCTGCGGGGCTCCGAACAGGTTGAAGCGGTGGTGGTGACCGATGGTCGAAGCGCTGAAAAAGAAATACCGGTGGACGGGGTGTTTCTGGCCGTGGGCTGGCAGCCCAACACGCAGTTTCTCGAGATGGAAGTCGAAAAAAACGAAGAGGGGTACCTGGTTACCGGCCAGAATCTGATGACTTCTTTCCCGGGTCTTTTTGCCGCCGGAGATATCCGTGACACCGATCTGTATCAGGTGTTGACGGCGTGCGCCGACGGCGCCCGTGCAGCCAGCCGTGCCATGGAATACATAAACCAGAGGTGACGATGGATCCCGTGCGACTGACCATACTCCACGAGGGGCAGCACTGAATCCCCTGCGTTTACATGACCCGGGTGGTCGAATCCGTTGTGCCTGAATTTGGCGATGCGGTGCAGGTCGAAATCATCTACACCAAAGAGTTGTCGGGTGCCATGCGCTACGCCGAAATCTCCCGCAGCCTTGGCCGCCCTGCTCCCGTGCCGGCCATTTTTATAGAGAACCGCCTCGTTTTTGACCAGACACCCGGCGCAGACGCGCTGCGATCATGCCTGAATGGAATTCTTGAGGACCACCGCTGAGACTGGACACGACAAAACCACTTTTTGCACCACCTTCGCCTGTGAGCCCTCCAATGATCATCGCCCCTGAAGAAAAAGCCAACGCCCGCCAGTGGTACACCCGGGCCCGCCGACTGATGCAGTCCGAAAAATACGATCAAGCCGTTGATGCCTGCAGCCGGGCCATCGATGCCGACCGACAATATGCCGCTGCCTATTTCTGCCGGGGGGCCTGCCAGTACATGCTTGGGCGGTATAGAAACGCCGCCGCGGACATGGATGCGGCAGCTCTTTTCGGATGCCGAGATGCCCAGTTCTGGAGCCGCTATGAAATCAATGCAAAAGATACCGACGAGGGGTAAAGAACTGCGGGGAAGTTAGACTCACTTTTCCATCAGGGAAAGCAATTTCAAGGCGCCCTCCGTGGGCAGGCACCGGCCGCCGGCCACCAGGCCGGCCGTTTTTTTGAGCTGCGCGCCCACCCGTGGATTATGATAAAAACGTTGCCGCAACCCTTCTGCCAGCAAGTCCCACATCCAGGCTACCGACTGCTTTCTCTTCTTTTCGCGCAGTTCTCCGCTGGCCTGCAGCGCCGTATGGTGCCGACAGATGACGTCCCATATATCATCCAGCCCCGCGCCTGTCTTGGCGCTGCAAGTGAGCACCACCGGCCGCCAGCCGCGATAGGGGGGCAGAATCAGGCTCAGGGCCGATTCGTAATCCTTCCTGGCCTCCTCGGCCCGCTCCACATTTTCGCCGTCTGCCTTGTTGACGGCCACGGCATCGGCGAGTTCCAGAATCCCCTTCTTGATGCCCTGGATTTCATCTCCGGCACCGGCCAGCATCAACACCAGGAAAAAATCCACCATGGAAGCCACTGCGGTTTCCGACTGCCCCACACCCACGGTTTCAACCACGATGACGTCGAAACCGGCGGCCTCGCAGACCGCCATGCTCTCCCGTGTCCTGCTGGTCACTCCCCCCAGGGCGCCACCCGAAGGCGACGGCCGTATGAAAACCTCGGGCATGCGGCAAAGCCTGGACATGCGGGTCTTGTCACCCATGATGCTACCCCCGCTTTTCAGGCTGCTGGGGTCCACCGCCAGGACAGCCACGCGGTGGCCCCGGTTGACCAGTCCAGCAACAAACCTCTCTATGAAAGTACTCTTGCCTACCCCGGGAACACCGGATACTCCGATGCGCATTGCTTTGCCGGTATGGGGAAGCATCTGCCTGACGACCTCTTCGGCCAGCTGGCGGTGGGCGGCCAGGCGGCTCTCCAGCAGGGAAATCACCTGCGCCAGCACCTGCCGGCTGTGGCTCAAAAGGCCGCGCACGCAATCTTGCTCAGAGAAGCATTCCAGGGGCACCCGGGAGAGCCGGGGGCCGAACTCAGCCGCCAGCCGGGCAGTCATAAATTCCTGCCCGACACGCGTTTCATGCCCCGGCGCAAGGCCTCGAAAAACATCGGCAGGGATCTGGACGACTTGAACACCGGGGCATTTCAGTTCCTCGAGCCGGGTAATCAGCCTGTCTTCAGCCGCTGCTTGTTCACCGGAGAAAGGCGGCACCAGGATAAAATGGTCGCCGTTCTCCATGGCCATGTCAGCAGTGCGGTCGGGGGGGATTCCGGACGGGGCGATATCGACATCAAAGCCCATGTCGGCCATGCAGGCACTCACGCTTCTGAGCGTGTTTTCTGCCTGCGGACAGTCCGCGTCGGCCACCAGGACACGCGGCCTGCGGCCATGCCTGCGGAGAAACCCGGCAATCTCGGCGCTGCAGCCACGCTGTCCCTGGCCCGTTCCACCGGCGGCCGGCGCCGTCAGCAGTTCTTTCCAGCGAAAACACGGTTCCGCATCATTCATCGAGAGGTATTCCCAGTGCCGTTCCATTGTGGCCGTGTACTATGGGTTGCAACGGTTCAAGATTCGGTATATATTTGCGGTTATTTGAAAAATGGCGCTGCATGCCCCCTTAACCTGCAACGGAATTTCCATGGCACCCGAAAAAAAGATCCTCATTGAAGTCATGTACAAAGCCGATTACTGTCTGCCCTGCTACTATATGGACGAAACCGTGCGGCAGGTCATTCCAAAGTATCCCGGCCGAATCGAATACCGACGGGTTGATTTCATGATCGGCAGGGGAAAAGAGCGATTTCTGGAATTGTCCTATTCCCTTTTCGGCAAAGATGCCGTCCACCGTCACATCCGGCTGGCGCCTGTTCCCTCCCTCTTCATCGACGGAGAACTCTGCTTCGATGCCATTCCACCGCGATTTGAACTGGAAGAGGCCATCGAGGAAGCCCTTGCCGAGGGCAAAGGGGACAGCTGAATCACTTTTCAATCCCCACCCTGGCACGTACGCCTTTGCGATAGTAGTGTTTGATGTCACACATTTCGGTAACCAGATCCGCATTTTCTATGATGCGCGGTGATGCGTAGCGGCCGGTGATGACCAGCTCCAGTTCGTCCGGTTTATTGACGATCAGGCCAAGCAGATCCTGCACGGCAATCATGCCGTACTTCGCCGCTACGTTGGCTTCTTCCAGGATAACCACCCTGTACTGCCCCGAGGCCATGATCTCCCTTATGCGCACAAGACCCCGTTGGGCGGCATGGATATCCTCCGGCCTTGGTTTGCCATTGGTGAACCGCCCCAGTCCGAACTGCTCAACGGTAATCAAATCCGTAAATCGCTTCAGCGCCTTTATCTCGCTGTAGTCGCCCATTTTGATGAATTGCGCAATATAGACTTTCAGCCCGGCACCGGCTGCCCGAATCGCCAAACCGAGAGCCGCCGTGGTTTTGCCCTTGCCATTGCCTGTATAAACCTGTACGTAGCCCCTCATCAATCCATTCCCTGCCTGCGTTTTCATCAAAAGCGGCGGTGGAGCACTTCGTCGATACACATCATAGGCAGCACCTTCCGGTCCTGTCAACACCCGCCGAAAAACCATTTGCGCGGCCGATGGCGCGCGAAGGGAGGGGGATGTTGTGCTGGGGCGGTTCTCCTCCCAAGATGTGTCTCTTTCCCCTAGGCGGCAAGCACTATTTTTTTATTGATCGCGGCGAAATCATCCCTATATTGTTATGAAACAGAAACGATGGACCCGCAAAAAGCCTGCCGTTCGCCCACCAAAGCCTTTTTACGGGTCTGTCGGAAACGAGACGGCCGTAAACCGCTATCACCATTCTCAAGGAGGGTACATGGACACGGAAATGGAAATGGAAGAGGTATGTTATACACGTGAAGCTGGCCTCGCCAAGGCGCTGGAAATGGCCACCAAGAGCTTTGAAAGCTACAAGGAGGCCTTCCCCCGGCTGCAGAACCAGTCCGCCCGCAAGCTGATAAAAGAGATCGCCCTCGAGGCGCTGGAGCACAAGTACACCCTGGAGAAAGCCTTTTTCGAAGAAACCGTTGCCCTGCAGGAAGACGGCTACGACCCCGGCCCCAGCCTTCAACTCACGGTAATGCTGGAAGACCGCGAATTGGAAAACAGCGCCACCGACCAGGACATCATGATTTATGCCATCCACGACAAGAAGCGCCTGGTGGACTTCTTCAAAAAAATGGCCACCCAGTGCGGCGGCGCCCCCATGGAGGGCATGTTCACGCGCCTGGCCCGGGAAGCCGAAGAGCACCTGCACAAGCTGGAAGATCTGTACGAGAGTGTTTACATGCCTGACAACTGATCTCCGCCCACAGCGGGTCGGCGATCTTTGATCAGGGCACGGTAAAGATCCTGCTGGCGCTCGACGGCCTCGAGATAACAGGCGTGCCGTTTCAAATCCGGGGTAACGATATGGGCGGGAAGCGGCGCCGTCCGTGCCAGGCCGGGGGTGAGGCCCATGGCCTCTGCCGCCAACAGGGCAGCGCCGCGGCTCGACACCTCCCGTTCGTCGCACAGTTTTATCGGCCGGCCCAGTACATCGGCGATGATCTGCGGCCAGAGCAGCGATGCCTGCAGAGCGCCACCGCCGGCGATGATTTCATGGCCGTCTGCCAGGCAGGGGCGCAGGGCTTCGTAAACCAGGTACAGGCGGCAGGCCACGGCTTCCAGTGCCGCCCGCATGATTTCAAGAGGCGTGGTGGCACGGGAGAGCCCGTAAATCACCCCCCGCGCCGCACCGGCCCACCCGGGGCTGCGCTCCCCCTCGAGAAAAGGCAGCAGGGTCAACCCATGGCCGTCGGGCGGCATGGCCGCCAACCGCTTTTCCGTCTCGCCGTCAGGGGGTCCCACCAGAATCTTTTGCAGCCAGGCAAATACCGACCCGCCTTCATTCAGTGCCCCGCCTGCCAGGCAGCGCCGCCGGTCCACCAGGTAGCACCACAGGCCGGCAGGCGGTTCGTCCACCGGGCCCTCCACCACCGCCCGCACGGCCGACGACGTCCCCACGGTGACAGCGGCCCGAGCGGCGTCCAGGCAGCCACTGCCGATGCTGGCGGCCGCCCCGTCCCCCACCGCCGGAAACCAGGGAACCCGCGACAAGGCCGGCCAGCGGGCGGCGAAGGGCGCACGCAGTCCCTGGCGCGGAACCGAAATGTCCGTCAGCGGCGACAGCTGGGCCTCTTCGATGGGAAGCAGGGAAAGCAGCTCTTTATCCCAGCACAGGCGGCTGCGGTCCAGCAGACCGTTCCAGGACGCCAGCGAACAGGAAACCGCGGTCTCTCCGAAAAGCGCCAGCTCCAGGTACTCACCGATGGTGATCCAGCGGGCCACACGGGAAAACAGTTGGGGGCGGGTGCGGGCCAACCACCTCAGGCGGGCCGGAAGATAGCTGGTGTGCAGATAACAGCCGGTACGCCGGTGAACGGCGTCTTCATCGATTTCGCGGGCCAGCTGCCGGGCATCTTCATGGGCCCGGCTGTCGGCATAGGTCATCAGGGCGGTGACGGCACGCCCTGCGGCGTCGATGCCCAGGACATTGCCGGCGAAGGTGCACACCGCCACGCCGGCAATGCCGCCGGCCCGGGGTCCTGCCGCCTGCAGTACCTGGTCGATGACGCACCAGCAGGTTTCCAGCAGCCGGTCGGCACTGACTTCGCTGGCACCGTCGTTTGTCGTGCGTATGCCGGTGGCGGCCGATGCCGCCAGTCCCGCCAACCGGTGCCCCTGCAGATCATACACACTGCAGCGCAGCCAGGTAGTGCCGATATCGATAGCCACGATGGTCACATCACGGCCCCCAGCTGCCAGGGCACGAATTCACAGTCGCCCATGCCGACCCGTTCGCTGGCGGTTCTCTGGCCGGAGGCCGCCTCCAGGAGCGTCTCGAAAATCCGCCGGCCCATCTGCTCCACCGTGGACTGACCGTCCAGAATCACACCGCAGTTGATGTCCATGTCCGCCGCCATGCGGTGGTACAGGGAAGTGCTGGTGGCCAGCTTGAGCACCGGGGCCGGCTTGGCGCCGAACACCGAACCGCAGCCGGTGGTGAAGGCCACCAGGGTGGCACCGCCGGCCACCATACCGGTCACCGACACGGGATCGTAACCCGGGGTGTCCATGAAGACCAGTCCCTCCTGCCCAACTCTTTCCGCATAGCCGTAAACCGCCACCAGCGGACTGCGGCCGCCTTTGGCCACGGCCCCCAGCGATTTTTCCCAGATGGTGGTCAGGCCACCGGCCTTGTTGCCGGGAGAAGGGTTGTTGTCCATGCTGCCGCCCCAGGCAGCCGTGTAGTGCTCCCACCAGCGAATACGCTCCATGAGCCGCCGGGCTATGCGGGGATCTGCGGCCCGCCGGGTCAGCAGGTGCTCGGCACCGTATATCTCCGGCGTTTCGCCGAGGATGGCGCTGCCGCCCCGGGCCACCAGCAGGTCCACGGCCGCACCCAGGGCCGGATTGGCCGTGACGCCCGACCAGGCATCCGAGCCGCCGCACTGCAGGCCGAGGCACAGCCGCCCCGCGTCCACGGTCTGCCGCCGGGCCTGGTCGGCCGCGGGCAGGATGTCGCGTATGCGGGCACACACCCGCTGCACCGTGGCAAGCACACCGCCGGTTTCCTGGATCGTCAGCGCCAGAGAGGGATCGCTTGCGCCTGCCGGCAGGTTTTCGAGCGCCCGCTGCACCTGCATGACCTCGCATCCCAGGCCCACCGTCAGAACGGCAAAGAAATTGGGGTGGGTCAGGTAGCCGGCCAGTACACGCCGCAGGGAGTCGAACCCTTCTCCCTCGCCGGCCATGCCGCAGCCGCTGCCGTGATGCAGGGCCACCACGCCATCCACATGGGGGTATGCCGCCAGCTCAGCGGGTCCGAAGGCGTCGGCGATCATGCGGGTCACAGAGGCCGAACAGTTGACCGTGGCCAGTACGCCGATGTAGTTGCGGGTGCCCACCCGGCCGTCGCGCCGCACGAACCCCTGGAAAGTTCTGCGGTCCCCGGCCGCGGGGGTGCTGACGGGAGGGGCTCCTTCGGAGGGGTGACGCGGTTCCGGCCTTCCGGAAACCGCCAGGTTGTGGGTGTGCACGTGCTGGCCGGCCCGCACCGGGCGGGTGGCCGTGCCGATGATCTGGCCGTACTTGATGACCGGCTCGCCGGCGCCTATGGCGGCGGCAGCCACCTTGTGCCCCGCGGGGATCCTGTCAGCGCAACGCACCTCTGCGGTTACAGACGACCCGGGCGCCAAGTCGGCGAGGGCCACCAGGACATTGTCATGCCGGTCCAGGCGCAGGGTCCGCTCATGGTCAGGACTCATCTTCAGAGGGACTTTCCGCTGTCGATATCGAACAGGTGCAGGTTCTCCATGGCCGGCTGCAGGATCATGGCCGTGTGGGGCTTTACGAGGTTCTTGCGACCCACGGCAGCGATCAGGCTGAGCTCACCGGCCCGAAAGTTGACGTAGGTTTCATTGCCCACGGGTTCGACCACCTCCACCTCCCCTGAAATGGTCTTGCCGGCCTCGGGTTGGGCACAGGGCCTGAAATCTTCGGGGCGGATACCGATCAGAATGCGCTTTTTGTCGTATTCTTGGAGCCGGCGGCACTGCTCCGCCGTCAGGTCCAGCCGCACCTCTCCGGCCTCTAGGCTCAGGCGGTCGGCACCGCCCGCCAGGTCGGCTTCGAAAAAATTCATGGCCGGGCTGCCGATGAAACCGGCCACGAAGCGGTTGGCCGGCGTGTTGTACAGCTCCATGGGCGACCCCACCTGCTGAATGAGACCGTCTTTCATGACCACGATGCGGTCGCCCATGGTCATGGCTTCCACCTGGTCGTGGGTGACATACACGGCGGTGGTGGCCAGGCGTTCGTGCAGCTTTTTGAGTTCCAGGCGCGTCTGCACCCTGAGCTTGGCATCCAGGTTGGACAGGGGTTCGTCGAAGAGGAAGACCTCCGGTTTCCTGACGATGGCCCTGCCCACCGCCACCCGCTGGCGCTGACCGCCGGAAAGCTGTTTGGGCTTGCGGTCCAGCAGGTGCTCGATGCCCAGGATGTCGGCGGCTTCACGCACGCGCTGTTCGATCTCGGTTTTGGGCCGTTTGCGCATCTCCAGCGAAAAGGCGATGTTGTCCCGCACGGTCATGTGGGGGTACAGGGCGTAGTTCTGAAACACCATGGCGATGTTGCGCTCCTTGGCCGGCAGATCATTGATGACTCGCTCGCCGATGGTGATCTTTCCACTGGTGATGGTCTCCAGGCCGGCGATCATGCGCAGGGTGGTGGTCTTGCCGCAACCCGACGGGCCCACCAGCACGACGAACTCCTTGTCCTGGATGGAGAGGTTGAAATCATCCACCGCCACGACCTTGTCGTAGTGTTTGCACACCTTTTCCAGACGCACTTCTGCCATAAGCCGACTACTCCTTCAACGCACCGGTCATGCCGGCCACGTATTGCTCCACGAAAAACGAATAGACCAAGGCCACCGGCACCGAGGCGCACAGGGCCCCGGCCATCAGCGATCCCCAGTGGTAAACATCGCCCCGCACCAGTTCGGTGACCAGCCCGATGGGCACGGTCTTTTTGGCCGAGCTGGATATGAACGCCAGCGCGTAGAGATACTCGTTCCACGAGAGCGTGAAACAGAAGATACCGGCCGACAGCACACCCGGCAGGCACAGGGGCAGGATGATCTTCCAGAAGATCTTGATGCGGCTGGCGCCGTCGATCATGGCGCACTCTTCCATCTCCTTGGGAATGGACTTGAAATACCCCATCAGCAGCCAGGTGCAGAAGGGCACCAGGAAGGTGGGATAGGTCAGCACCAGCGCCCAGAGCGAATCCCACAGTTTCAGCTTGAAGATGATGCTGGCCAGGGGGATGAACAGAATGGTCTGGGGGATCAGGTAGGCCAGGAAGATGGCCACGCCCGTGGGGCCGGAGGTTTTGAAACGCAGCCGCTGGATGGCGTAGGCTGCCAGCAGGCTGGCCGCCAGGGAAATCAGGGTGGCCAGAATGGCCACGAAAAAGGTGTTGGCCATCCACCGGAGAAAGATGGTCTCGGTAAACAGCCGCACGATGTTGTTGAGCGTCGGGAAGTGGATATAGAAGGGGTTCAGGCTCATGTCGTAGAGCTCTTTGTCGGACTTGAATACCGTGTTGACCATCCAGTAGAAGGGAAACAGCAGGAAAAACAGGTACAGCACCAGCGGCAGGTAAAATTTGAATATCTTGCTCCCGGAACGTTCGATGGCCATCTGGTCAATCCTCTTTTTTCAGGAACATGAAGGCAATCAGCACGCAGACGACCAGGATCGGCAGCATGAAATTCGAGATGGCCGCCCCCATGCCGAAGTGCCCTCCCTGCATGGCCCGCTCGTAGGAGAGGGTGCCGAAGATGTGGGTGGCGCCGGCCGGCCCCCCCTTGGTGATGATCCAGACCAGCTGAAAATCGGCGAAGGTCCAGATGGTGGAGAAAACGGTCACCACCGTCAGCAGCGGCGTGAGCAACGGCAGGGTGATGCGGCGGAATTTTTTCCAGGAACCGGCCCCGTCGATCTCGGCGGCTTCGTACAGGTCCGGGCTGATGGTCTGCAGGCCGGCCAGCAGGCCGATGGTGAAAAAAGGCACCCCGCGCCACACGTTGGCCGCAATCAGGGACCAGCGGGCGTTCCAGGGATCGCCCAGGTAGTTGATGAAGTGGTCGATTACGCCCAGTTTGACCAGGGCCCAGGAAATGCCGCTGAAGGTGGCGTCGTAGAGCCACCAGAAACACAGCGCGCTGAGGGCCGTGGGTATGATCCAGGGCAGCAGCACGATGGCCCGCACCAGCCCCTTGGTTTTGAAGTCGCGGTTGAGCACCACCGCCAGGCCGATGCCCAGCACGGCCTTCAGGATGACCGCAATCACGGTGTAGAAAAAGGTGTTGAAGGCCGTGAGCCAGAACTGGGTATCGTTGATCAGGTCAACGTAATTACGCCACCCGATAAAACTGCCCTCACGGCCGACGATGGTGTCGGTAAAGCCCAGCCAGATCCCCAGAACGAAAGGATAGGCCAGGAAAACCAGCAGCAGCAGTTCCGCCGGGGCCACGAACAGCAGCCCCAGCACGGTGGGGTTTTCCAGGGCCCGCGAAAAACGCTGCCGCATTCCCGGCGGCCCATGGTAAATGCTGTCAGATTCCACGTCCTGATTTCATCTCTTTGGTGTGCAATTAAGAAGGAGCCGGAGGCTGCCGGCTCCCTTTTCACCTCTTACCTCAGCTTCAGGTTTTGTAAGCGCGGGCAATGGCCTTTTCCGCCTGGGCGATGGCCTTGTCCTTGGAAACGTTTCTGGCGCAGTAGTTGGCAAACATGTCGACCACCACGTATTCCGCCATGACCTCGGCCGAGGCAGGGCCGATGGGGCCCTCGTAGCCGTTCCAGAGCATGTTCTTGATGCAGTCGCGGTAGGGCGTGTTCTTGGGGTCCGCCGTCCAGATGGGCAGCTCACGGTAGGCCTTCAGCCCCGGCGTCACATAGCCCTCCATGGCGTTGATCCAGGGAGCGCACTGGTCTTTCTCCAGCATGAACATGAGGAAGTGCTTGGCGGCGTTGGGAACCTCGGTGTGCTTGAAGATAAAGGCCTGGTTGAACAGGTGCAGCTCCGCGGGTTTGCCCACAGGGCCGATAGGGAAATTGGAGTGATAGGTGTCCTTGGCGATGTCCGGGAATTTCTTCTTGGCCGCATAGTAGATGCTGATGCCGTTGTTGGTGATGGAAATCTGGTTGGCCAGAAAGGCCTTGTTGTTGTGGGCATCCAGCCAGGAGGCACATCCCGGGATCATGGCGCTGTAAATCTCCTTCATGCCATCCAGGGCATTGCGCGTCTCGGGACTGTTGATGGCCACCGAGCCGTCCTTGTTGACGGTCTTGGCCCCCCAGGACCACAGCCAGGAGTGCGCCCAGTTGTTGCCGTCGCCCACGGCGTGCCCCAGGGCGAACCCTACCGGGTGGCCCTTTTCCTTGAGCTTCTTGCAGCACTTGATGAACTCCTCGTTGGTCTTGGGGAATTCGTCGTATCCCGCCTCGTTGAGCCAGCTCTTGCGGTACACGATCTCCTGGCCGGGGCCGCCCATGGGAACGGCGATCCACTTGCCGTCCTTGCTGCCGTACCGGATGCAGACATCCTCCCAGCCGCCGTATTTTTTCCCCAGGTACGTACAGATATCGGTGACGTCCACGAGTTTGTCCGGGTACAGCCAGGGGTCATCGTGCCACCCCAGGACGAGGTCAGGTCCGCCGCCCACGGCGGCCGACATGGCGGCCTTGGGGCGCACGTCCTCCCATGAAATATACTCGTTGATGACCTTGCCGCCGGTGACCTGCTCCCACTTGCGGCAATTTTTCTCCCAGTACTCCTTGTCGGTGCCGATGAACACGCTCCAGCGCAGCACCTTCACAACGGGGTTTTTCTCAAGGGCCAGCTTGGGGGGCGCCACTTCGGCAAACGCCCTGCCGGCAAGGGGCCCAAAGGGGCTCGCCAAAACGGCGGCTCCGGCCAGCCCGGTACCCGTGGTCTTGATGAAATCTCTTCTGGTCATGTCCTGGCGTTCTTTTTTCATGGCGAAACTCCTCTCTGTCTTTTGTTTTCCGGTGGTTGCCAATGCACGACAAACCCGTAAAAAGTCCGTTTCGAGCGAACATCATGCCCTTTCGGGAAAAGCGTCGTGAAGGGGTGGGCGAAAAAATCCTAAGCTGTTTGAGGCGCTTGCGACGAGTTCTTAGGATTGAGCACATCCCTGAACAGCTCCCGAAAAGACATGCGGAAGCGAAAATGCAGACTTTTTGCGAGATCATCAATGCACAGCCGCCATGATGACGGCGCCTCCTGACAAATCAAGGTAGAAAACAAGTTCAGGAAATTGTCAAGCAAAAACAACTGAAGCCCCTTCAGCGCCGTGTGCACCCAACCCCGTCTGCCGTCGTCCCTTGCAGGGGCAAGGGGCCCTGCCGCCTCCGGCCCTTTCGGGGACGGGCCCTTCACAGGCCGCGGTTGACACCCGGCAGAGAGACCGCTAAACTGTGTTTGTCCCTGGCTGAAGCACCTTACCTGAAGCGGTACCCTGGAGACAGGTGGCGCCGATGAACCTGCCGCGCATGTTTTCCCTCTGGCAGACCGGGGAACGAATGGCGGAGAAAATGAAAATCGACGGGAGCGATAACTTTTGCCTTTTTAATACGCGCAGTTGCCATACGCTGGTGTTGTGCCCCAAACAATTCGGAGGATGCCATGAACGTTTCCAGAGCGCTGATCTTTGTCCTTTGTCTGCTGGTGCCCGTCTCGCTGTGGGGAGGCGAACTGTACAACTGGACCGACGAAAACGGCGTCCAGCACTTTTCCAACCAGCGGCCCAAGAACATTAAAAATATCCGGGTGATACAGGGCGCCCCGGAAAGCAGCGGCCAGCAGGCACCGGCGCCAAAGGCCGCCTCCGCCGGCGCCGAAGCCGGGGCCATGGAAATACAGCCCCAAAGCAGGGCGGCAACACCGCAAGCCGCGCCGTCCGGCGATCAGGTGCGCCCGCTGGATATCGACCGTTACCTGGGGCCCTGCTATGAACGCTTCCTGAAGAAAAAAAGCCGCAACGGTTCGCTGATCACCACCAACGCCAACTGGGTGTACCAGATCAGCGAACCGCTGCGCCCGCTGGTGATAAACCAGTGGCGGGTGGGCGACCGGCTGAAGATCTGCCGCGAGAAGGGTTTCATTTTCAACATGACACGGGATGCCACCATCGCCATCGAAGCCGTGCGGGTGCGAAAAGGCACCTCCTAGCGACGCCACTTACCCTGAATTTGGCTCCTCCCTGGGCAACAGGGCCGCCCGGCCGCTACGGGCGTCGATTTTCAGCACCACATCGGTGTCGCAGCGCACATGGGCCACGAAGGCGGTCTGGTTTTGGACCGGCAGGGACATCAGCCACTGCCAGTCGATGAAATTGGTGCCGTCTTCCGGGATGGTCAGGTAGGCGATCCCCAGAGAAGTGATGTTGTGGAAAAAATGGGACCCCTGGGAAGGGTCCGCCTTCAGATTTTCGGTCTCCGTTTCCACGATGGCGCAAACGCCTGAGATGTCGTTCCAGACCACCGGGATACCCAGCCAGCGGTCGGCAGATCCCCAGCGGCCGGGTCCGATCAACATGTAGCGGCGTTTCTGCCGAGCGATGCTGCGGTTGAGGCTGCTGATCTGCCGGGCGATCTCCACCGTGCGGCCCGGGTCGAAAACGTCGGGTTTGACATAGACGATATCGGTAATGCGCTCCTCCTGGCTGCTGCCCATGGCCTGCCGGGAATAGCAGAAGGCCCTTTTGATATCGGCCGAAGTGATGTCTACCTCCTGGATCTGCCGGCTCAGTGCCATGGGCCGTATCTGCAGCAGGGCGAACTCCGGCCGCGTCCGGTCTCCGTAGGCGAAATCGACGGCAAACTCTATTTCCACCGGCCCGCCCATGCCCCACCGGCCCTTGTCCAGTATATCCGTAAGAATGGCGGGCAGCGGAAACGAATTGTATCTCAGCACGCCGGCGAAGGTCAGCACCAGATGGCCGCCGGGAATGGCGGTGTCCCGCAGGCGGTGATCCTGGGGGCTGTACGTACTGGAGAGCTGCCTTACCGGAGGGTGATGGCTGAAATCGTCCACATCCAGCTTGACCAGCATGCCGTCCCGTCGAAACTCGTCCTCCCCGGGCGCCACGGTCATTTTCAAAGCGAAAAAAAAGCGCTGGGCATTTTTCAGAATATCGTCGACGCTGGAAAACTGGGGCAGAAACTGGGGATACTTGGGCGAAAAACGAAGCGCCGTCAGCCCCTCCACCACGGTTTTACCCAGCCCCAGGGCCACGTGGGCGATGCCCTCCTCGGGCCGCATGTAGCCGATGGGATAGAAGTTATAGGACTGCGCCACTCCCGAAAAGGCCGGGTAGAAATAATCCTCATGACGGCTTCCGGTCACCTGCTGAATGATGACAGCCATCTTCTCTTCCTGGATCCCCTGCCCGGTGGATTTGGCATACACACGGGGCACTTCCAGATAAGTGGAAGCATACACCAGCTTGACCGCCCGGATCAGTCGCTCCAGCCGCGCTTCCAGCGCCGGATCACTGTTGGGCAGCATGTAGGTGCGGTACATCCCGGCGAAAGGACGGAACTGGGCGTCTTCCAGCAGACTGGAAGACCGTACCGCCAGCGGGTGGGACGTGTGTGACAGGTAAAGCTCCAGGTCGCGGCGCAGCCACTCGGGAAACCGGCCCTCCAGAAAAGTCCGCATGATCTCATCATCGCTGAGCTCGGTCTCGGCAAAATTTTCGAACCCGTTTTCGGACAGGAAGGCGTCGAAGCCTTCCGTGGAAATCACCAGGGTCTTGGGGACCCTGATGGTGACCTGGGGGTATTTTTCCTGAAGCCTGGTACTTTCCCGCAGCTGGGTCATCATGAAGGCCAGCCCCCTGGCCTTGCCTCCCAGGGAGCCCCGGCCGATTTTCAGAAAATCGGTTTCGGGATCGAAGTCCTCGGCATTGAAGTCGGTGACGATACCCTTCTGCCGGCGCAGCCGGCGCTCCCGTATGCAGCGTGCCAGGTGCTCCTTGATGGCCGCGGGGTCGGGGAAATCCGTCGCCCGGATGGCCCTCAGGTAAGAGGCCAGGCGAATCTCGCTGCGCGCCATCAGCCAGGTGGAGAAATCGTTGTGCAGGGCATGATGAAACACCGACTCGTCGGGAATCGACGGCAGGATCTCTTCCATCTCCCGCAGGGTCGATGCCCTGCCGACCGTGGTGCCGTCGGGCATCCGGAAGACGAAATCGCCGAACCCCAGCCGCTGCTCGAAAAATTGACGGATATCGGTGTGCAGCGACGGTTCGTTTTTATTCAGAAAGGCCGCCCCCGTCCTGCCGGCCAGCCGGCGGTTCTCCTCTTCAGAGCTGAGCATCAAAAGCGGCAGATCCGGCGATTGCGCGTGTATATGCAAGAGCAGTTTGTAGCCGGCCCTGGGATCCACCGTGCCCTCCCTGGGAAACCGCACGTCCGATATCACGGTGAGCAGGTAGGGTTTGAAGCGCTGATAAAGATCCATCGCTTCTTCGAAGGTACCGGCCACCAGGACCTTGGGCCGTACCCGCATCCGCAGGATACGGTGCTCCTCGTTTAAAGAGCGCTTGATCAGCTCCTGGGTCTGCATGACCAGCTCCTTGTAGAGCAGCGGGAGCAGCGAAGACAGGTAAAAGGGGGAGTCTTCCACCAGGATGACCACCCGCACACCGGCCCTGCGGGTGTCGTATTCCACGTTCCAGCGGTCCTCAACGCTTTTTACCAGCGCCAGCAGCAGGTCCGCATTGCCGCCCCACACGAAGATATTGTCGATGGAGGCGTTGTCCAGCATTTTCTGATTCAACTGATCCATCAGGATGGAACTGGTGTTGTGGGTCAGCAGGAAAACAGGCATGTCGGGGTAGAGCTTTTTCACGGCCCAGCCGAAATCGAAAGCGTCCATGTCGTCCAGCCGCGGCATGGTGATGGCCAGATCGAAGCGATCGCGGGAAAGCGCTTCCAGGGCTTCGGCCGCCGTGGGCACCTGGTTGAACCGTGGCGGGCGGGAAAGATTGAGCCCCTGGTACTCCTGAATGATACGCTCGGCCAGCCGTCCGTCTTCTTCCATGATAAAGGCGTCGTACGGGCTGGATACCAGCAGAATCTCATTGACCTTCCTGGCCATCAGGTCGAAAAAAACCTTGAAGGAGAGGTCCGAATCGTCGGGGTCCGGAAAAGGGGGAATGCGCTTGTCGTCGACTTTCCTGCGGGCTTCCTGCAAGCTGGGGCACCTCGTTTTTGGCGGTTTCTGCGGGATATTCCTCAAACAACCTCAAGCATTTTAAAATATGACAATTTTGCTCTGTTGACAACCGCAAATGTCGTATTGTACCCTTTGCGCCAAAATTTCAACTCCGCTGCAGCGGGCATGGGCGTTCATGGTCCGCGGCAAGGGGTGCTAACGGTTTGGGACATTCCCGGAACGGGACTATCAATGAAAATTGCCATCGTTCAGACCAACCCCGTCATCGGCGATTTCGAGCACAACGCCGCCAGGATCATTGCCATGGCCGAAGAGGCCCGTGAAAAGGGCTGTGGACTGGTAATCTTTCCGGAACTTTCCATCCCGGGGTACCCGCCCCGCGACCTGCTGGAAAAACGCGACTTCGTGGATACGAACCTGGACTGCCTGGAGTGCCTGAAAACCGCCATCCGCGGAATCGGCGTTGTCTGCGGCGTGGTGGAGCACAATACCTCCCCGGAGGGCAAGCCGCTCTTCAATTCCGCGGTGCTCTTCGAAGACGGAGACATCCTCTGCCGGGTCCACAAGCGCCTCCTGCCCACCTACGACGTGTTCGACGAAAGCCGCTACTTCGAGGGCGGCCAGTCCAGCCAGGCCTTCGACTACAAGGGCCTGCGGCTGGGCCTGACCATCTGCGAGGATGCCTGGAACGACAAGGATGTCTTCAAAAAGCGCATCTACCACGTGGATCCGGTGGAACTGCTAGCCCGCGACGGCATGCAGCTGCTGATCAACATTTCGGCCTCGGTCTATCATCTCGGCAAGCAGGACTTCCGCCGACGCATGCTGTCGGCCATCGCCGCCAAATACCGGGTGCCCCTGCTGTTCGCCAACCAGGTGGGCGGCAATGACTCCGTGTTGTTCGACGGCACCAGCAGCGTCTTCGACGCCGACGGCCGTATGATCTGCCGGGCCCGGGATTTCAAGGAGGACCTCATCCTGTTCGACACCGGGGGGGGCGTGGACAGCAGCCAGATGCATGCGGTGAGCACGTCGGACGCCGAGTCGGTCTACCGCGCCCTGGTCATGGGAACCCGCGATTATGTGCGCAAATGCGGTTTTAAAAAGGTGGTGGTGGGGCTTTCGGGAGGCATCGATTCCGCCCTGACGCTGTGCATCGCCGTGAGCGCCCTGGGCCGCGAGAATGTCTCTTCGGTCTTCATGCCCTCACAGTACACTTCCCGGGACAACTACGACGACACCCGGCAGCTGGCCGACAACCTGGGCATCGCCTATGACATCATCCCCATCGACGACATGTTTGCGGCCTTTTTGAAATATCTGTCTCCAGATTTCGACCGCCGGGCGCCGGGGGTCACCGAGCAGAACATCCAGGCCCGCATCCGGGGAACCATTCTGATGGCGCTTTCCAACAGGACCGGCAGCCTCGTGCTCTCCACCGGCAACAAGTCCGAACTGGCCATGGGCTACTGCACCCTCTACGGGGACATGAGCGGGGGATTGGCCGTGATATCGGACGTTCCCAAAACCATGGTCTACGACCTCGCCCGGCATGTCAATGCCGGCAGCGAAATCATTCCCCGGCGCATCATCGCAAAACCCCCCTCGGCCGAACTCAAACCCAACCAGTCGGATCAGGACGACCTGCCCCCTTACGAAGTGCTGGATCCCATCCTGAAGGGCTATATCGAAGATCTGAAAAGCCCGGCCGAACTGGTGGACATGGGGTTCGACCCCGAAATCGTCAAGCAGGTGGTCACCAAGGTGGACCGCAATGAATACAAACGCTACCAGGCCGCCCCGGGATTGAAGGTGACATCCAAGGCCTTTGGCTACGGCCGCCGGTACCCCCTGGCGCAGCGCTACCTGGGACATCCCGGCGCGTACTCATTCAAGGGAGCCGCGTGCAATGGAAAGTGACGAAAAAAAAGCGCCTGTAACGGAACCCACCGCCGATTCGGCGGACCTCCCCCCGCCGGAAAGCGAACCGCAGGAACACTCAGACGAGGTAAACGACCTGCCGACCTCGGATGAGGACTGGGATTCCCGCGTGCTGTGCAGCGACGAGAGCTGCATCGGCGTCATCGGCCCCGACGGCCGCTGCCGCGAATGCGGCAAACCGGCCGCCCCCGGGTTTACGGCGCCGGCCAGGGATCAGCCGAGCGGTGCGGAGCAAGCCCCTGAAGAGGCGCCTGCGGAAAGCCAGGAGCCGGAGGAAAAGGAGGAGGAGATCGTCGACGAGGAGCTGGTGGTCGACGATGACGAGTGGCGGCAGCGCATTCTGTGCAGCGACGAGAGCTGCATCGGCGTCATCGGCCCCGACGGCCGCTGCCGCGAATGCGGTCGCCCGTACCAGCCGGAGGAACCGTCATAGCCAAACCGGAATGCCGGCTGAAAGGCGGCTGACCGCTACTGGTTGCCGAACCCGTTGTGCTCGCCGCAGTCCGGGCACTGCCAGGTGATGCCGTTGCAGGACATGCCCCACAGGTTTTCCTGTATGCAGTCCTGGCAGATGGAAAACCCGCAGCGACGGCAGCGCCAGCAGAAGGGGAACGCTTGGCGGCAGCAGTGGCACTCGTAAACGGTGCGTCTGCGACGGCGCCCGTAAGCGCGCTTTACAGTGTCGGCACTCATGGTCCTGCGGGTACACCCCCTTTACAGCTTATCCCCCGACGGTAGTTCTTGTGATCGCCCAACCGCCATGGTAAAGGCAACCTGGTATCTTCCGGGCAGTTTAACCCAACGCGGGTAATTCCCGCAACCCAATAACTCATATGCGGCGTTCGTGAGGGCCAGCCACCATGAGTTCCGAAAAAACCATCTTCCTGATCGACGGCAGCGCCTATATCTACCGGGCCTTTCACGCCATCCGGCACCTGTCCGCCTCCAGCGGCCTGCCCACCAACGCCGTCTACGGCTTCACCCGCATGCTGCTGAAGCTGTTTGAAGACCGCCTGCCCCGGTACGGCACCATCTGTTTCGACGCCAAAGGGCCCACCTTCAGGCACAAGCTGTACCCGCAGTACAAGGCCAACCGCCCCCCCATGCCCGAGGACATGATCGTGCAGCTGCCGTATATCCGGGAAATCGTGCAGGCCTTCAACCTGCCGGACCTGGAAAAAGAGGGCTTCGAGGCCGACGACCTCATCGGCACCCTGGCCCGCCGGGCCGAAAAAGAGGGCTTCGAGGTCGTCATGGTCACCGGCGACAAGGACTTCCTGCAACTGGTCAGCGAGCATGCCGTCATCTGGGACCCCATGAAGGACAAGCTGACCACCCTGGACACCCTGCACGAAACCTACGGTATCGAGCCCCGCCAGATGATCGACGTCATGGGGCTTTCCGGCGACACCTCCGACAACATTCCCGGCGTACCCGGCATCGGCCCCAAAACGGCGCTCAAGCTGATCCAGACCTTCGGCTCCATGGAAGCGCTCTACCGCCAGGTGGACACCATCAAGCAGAAAAAGCTGCACGAGAACCTGGTGAAGTACCGCGAGCAGGCTTTCTTGAGCCGGAGACTGGTCACCATCGACACGGGCGTGCCCGTTGACTTCGACACCCACCGCTTCCGTATCGGCGATCCCGACCGCGACCGGCTGAGCGAACTGTTCAGCCGGCTGGAATTCCGGCAGCTGCAGCAGAGCTTTGCCCAACGGCGCGTGCGGGAACCCAAGCGCTATCGGGCCATCCTGGACGAAGCCACCCTGGCCGACCTGGTGTCCACCCTTAAAAAGGCCGACGGTTTCGCCGTGGACACCGAAACCACCTCCACCAACCCGGTGCAGGCACGGCTGGTGGGGCTCTCCTTCGCCGTCAAACCCCACGAGGCCTTCTACATCCCCTGCGACCACGACTACCCGAAGGCGCCGCCACAGCTGGGCCTCGATCTGGTTCTGGACCGGTTGCGGCCGGTACTGGAAGATCAAGCCCTCAAAAAGACCGGCCAGAACATCAAGTACGACTGGATCGTCCTGGAGCGCCACGGTGTCGACCTGGCGGGGGTGGATTTCGACACCATGGTGGCCTCCTACCTGCTCAACCCCTCCAAGCGCGCCCACGGCCTGGACCAGATCGCCCTGGACTTCCTGGATCACAAGACGACGCCCTACAAGAAACTGTTTGCCAAGGGGAAAAAGCCGGGCGGGTTCAACGCGGTGCCCCTGGACAAGGCCGTGCCCTACAGCTGCGAAGACGCCGACATCACGCTTCTGGCCCGCCAGGTGCTGGCACCCAAGCTCCGGGACCTGGGACTGCAGGACCTGTTCCAGCAGGTGGAAATACCGCTCATCGAAGTGCTCAAGGACATGGAGCTGTGCGGCATCGCCGTTGACCGGGAGGCCCTGGAAGCCCTGTCGCAGGCGTTCTCGCGGGAGCTGGAAGAACTGGAGCAGGCCATCTACCGGTCGGCCGGAGAAGCCTTCAACATCAATTCCCCCCAGCAGCTGAGTGCGATTCTGTTCGAGAAGCTGAAACTGCCGGTGCAGAAAAAAACCCGCAAGAAAACGGCCTACTCCACCGACGTGGATGTGCTGACCGCCCTTGCGGACCACCACGAACTGCCCGCCCTGATCCTGCGCCACCGCAGCCTCTCCAAGCTCAAGTCCACCTACACCGACGCCCTGGTGGAGCTGATCAACCCGGAGACCGGCCGCATCCACACCTCCTTCAACCAGACGGTCACCGCCACGGGGCGCCTGAGCAGCTCCGACCCCAACCTGCAGAACATCCCGGTGCGCACCGCCGAAGGAAGGCAGATTCGCCGGGCCTTCGTACCGCGCCAGGGCTGGCACCTGCTGTCGGCCGATTACTCCCAGATCGAGCTGCGCATCCTGGCCCACTATTCCGAGGATCCCATCCTGATCCGCGCCTTTGCCGAGGACGAGGACATTCACCTGCGCACGGCCGCCGAGGTATTCCAGATGGTGCCCGACCTGATCACCCCCGAGCTGAGGCGCCAGGCCAAGATCATCAACTTCGGCATCATCTACGGCATGGGCGCCTTCCGCCTCTCCAACGAGCTGGGGATCAGCCGCAAGATGGCCCAGACTTACATCGACAACTACTTTCAGCGTTACGCCGGTGTCAAACGGTTCATCGACGAGGCCATCGAGAGCGTGCGTCGGACCGGAAAAACCAGCACGCTGCTGGGCCGTATCCGACTGCTGCCGGAAATCAACAGCGCCAACCGCAACGTACGCCTGTTTGCCGAGCGCACGGCCATCAACACCCCCATCCAGGGAACGGCCGCCGATCTGATCAAAGTCGCCATGATCCGGGTCCACCGGGAACTCAAGTCACGCCGCATGAAAACCGTCATGCTGCTGTCCGTGCACGACGAAATCGTGTTCGAGGTGCCGCCCGACGAAACGCAAACCGCCACGCGGCTGGCCAGGGAAGTGATGGAGGGCGTGTGGGAACTGAAGGTGCCGCTGAAGGTCAACGTGGCCCTGGGGAGCAACTGGGCCGAAGCCCACTGATCAGCGCAGCACGATGCGCGAGTCGATGTTTTTCTTTCTGAGGGTGGCGGCGATGCGGGCGGCTTCCTGGCGGGTTTCGAAAGCGCCGAAAAGCATGCGCGTATCCGAAGTGGAATACATGTCCTTGATCTGGTAGGGAACCAGCCCGAGTTTGTACATGATGCGCTCCATGGCCGCGGCACCCTCGCGGGTTTTGAAAATCCCCAGCTGCAGGGTCCAGGGTTTCTTGAAGATATCGTACTGCCGGAAACGGCGTTTTTTCAGCCGTGCCGCCGCCTTGCGGGCCTCGCCCAGGCCGGGGTAGAACCCCATGAAGATGCGATGCCAGACGCCGCTTTTGAGAAAAGCCGGCGACGTGAAAGCCGCGTCGCCCTTCTTCCGGAAATAGAGGGCGATGCGTTTGGACTTCATGGGGTCGCGATACGAGCCGACCTGAATGGTATAGGGGTAGGCGGCTGCTTTCTTTTGCGGAGACGGTACGGCCTGCTGGGCAGGGGCTTTTTCTCCGGCGGCCTGCCGCTGGTCCGGCGGTGCTGTGGAAGCCCTTGTCGCGGCGGTGGCAGCGGGTTTTCCCCCCTTTTCTCCTCCGTCGGCTGTTTTGACGGCGGGCTTCTTGGGTTGATCAGAAGGCTTCCCGGCCTTTGGGGTTGCCGTCGGAGCGGCCGCCGGAGCCTTTTCCACGGGCGGCGACTTGGCCGCTTTCTTTGCCGGCGGGGACGGCGCTTTCACCGCAACGCTGCCGGTGGCCTTGCCCTTATCCGGCTTCGGGGCCACGTGCTGCACCCGCCAGGGCCGTTTCTTCTGGTAGAAGGTGAGCCGCTTGACATAGCGGTCCAGCCCCCTGGTCTGATCCTGTTTCATGAGCAGGAAAATAACGCTTTTCTGGGTGCGTTCGGCATCCCGGAATCGTCCCGCCTCGGCGTAGGCCGCCGCCAGCGTGTCCAGGTAGTGGGCGCTGGCTTCACTTGCCACCGCCCTTTCGGCCAGTGTGACCGCCCGTTTGCCGCTGCGGTATTTGGGGTCCGGGCAAACGGCCAGCAGCCAGGCCAGCTGATTGTTGGCATCGGGATGATGGGGTTCCTGCTTCAGGATGGTTTCGTAATCTTTGATGGCCTGCCGGTACTTTCCCTGGGCAAAGCGCGCCGCGGCCCGACCCAGATAGGCCTCGAAAAGATCGGGGCGGGCTTTGATGGCCCGTGTATAGTCGGAAATGGCCAGATCGTATTCCTGCAGATTGTACCACGCTATGGCCCGGTTGAGGTAGGCCGAAACGGCGTTGCGGTCTTTCTGTATGGCCTGGCTGAAGGCCTTGACGGCCGCCTTGTAACGGTGAAACTTCAGATAGGTCTGCCCCTTTTCGACCAGCTCCTGCGGCGTGGCGGGAATGGCCGGGCAGGCAGCCGCCAGCAGTAACGTGAAAACACCCAGACAGAAAATTTTTCGGTACATTGCACTCACTCCCGTCATCCCGCTGACAGTACCGTTATGCGAAAAGTCATGAAGTCCGCTCCAAAAAGACTTTTTACGAGCTTGTCTTGCTTGAGAGGCTGTTTTTTACCAGAAAACCTTTTGAATTAACAGAAAAAATATATTCCCTGCAAAAACAGAGGCTTTCTGCATGCCTGCTTGACTAAGTGAGAGCTGCCATTATAGTTTTGGTTAGTTCATTAAATGCGTTTCACCGGGAGGCCCATGGGCATCAAGGAGAGGAAAGAAAGAGAGCGGGAGAGAAGGCGCCAGCAGATCATGCTGGCTGCCAGGCGGGTCTTTTCAAACAAGGGCTTCAATCGGGCCACCATGGAAGACATCGCCCGTGAGGCTGAACTGAGTCCCGGCACCCTCTACCTCTACTTCAAGAACAAGGAAGAGCTTTACGCATCCCTTTCCCTGCGCATACTGAGCTACATCAACATGCGTCTGGAAGAAGTCAGCGACCGGCAGGAGGATGCCGTCCAGCGGCTGACGCGCTTGATTGGCGCCATGCAGGACGTGTACGAGTTCGACCCGCTGATCATCATCAACATGTTCCACCTGCAATCCAGCGAGACCCTCCGACGCCTCTCTTCCGAGCTGAAGTCCGAAATCGAAACATCCTCGCGCCGGGCGCTCAACACCATCGCCGATGTTTTCCGGGACGGCATCGCCAGCGGCCGCTACATCGATCGTCATCCGGTGGCGTTGGCGGACATCTTCTGGTCGCTTTTTTCCGGCGTCGTCCTCTGGGAAGCCAGCAAACGGATCATTGACAGCCGCAAGGACTACCTGAAACCCACCCTGGACCTGGCTTTCGAAATCTTCCAGCGGGGCATCGAGCAGGACCGGCGCGACTGATTGCGGCGCCGGCAGCCGCGGACCACGATTGCGATTAGAGCCGATAGACAGTCGGTTTTTCTTCGGTGCAGATATCGATGCCGATGGTATCACCGGTCTTGAAGCCCAGCTGACGGAACCGCCGGACCACTTCGGTGTTGCGCTCCACGTGCCAGTATACGGTCCACAACGGGTTGCGGACGGTGTCGATGCCGTAGGCGTCATGGCTGCCCAGGTTGATGTGGAACTTGTCTTTGGAAATGAGGGTGTCGGCCTCTGCCAGAAAGATATCGATGCTGTACAGGTTGTCGTGCAACGCCCGGGAGAGTTGCGCCTGCAGCTCGGGCATTTCGTCCAGGTAATGGTTGGCCACCTGGTAGAGGTCATCGGGGTTTTGAATGGACAGGCCGATAACCGCAAAACGCTGGTGGCGCAAGGCAAAGGACTCCAGTTCGGCTTCGTAGGCCTTGACGGTCTCGATGGCCTCCCGGATACCGGTGCGCCGGCGCGTGCAGCCCTGTACGATATCTTCGCACTTGCCGATGAGGTCGATGTAAAACAGCCGGGTGTCCATGACGTAAACCGGCCGCTCACGGTAGTTGCGGCGTTTGCGGATGCGCCGGATGCCGTCCAGCCTTATGGAGCGCTCGCTCTCCTTCTCCTCAAGGGTCTCGACGTGGGAGATATCCTTGGCCTGGACCACGTAGATGGTCCCCTCCGGGCTGATGATGTACTCGATCTCGCACCGGAAGCCCAGGGTCTTCTGAATATCCTCGGACAGTTTGAGCAGTCGCCGGTCGTGGGGGGTCTTGGTGATATACGGCTCGCTCTGAACCTTCTGCATGCGGTTGCGGCAGTATCCGAACTCCCATTGGTCGCCGATCTGTTTGGCCATGACGCTGGAGCCCTCGATGAAGGGCATCACGACCACCCCCATTTCATCCAGGTCCAGGGGCGGTGCATTGTTGAAGCGCTGCTGCCTCTTGATGGTGAGGCGCTTGGAGGTTCTGGCCAGGTTGATGATCTTCTTGCGGGCGTAGATCACCCCTCCCACGTCGGCGTATGTTTCCAGGGAATCGAACGTGCCGCCCTTGTAGTATTCTTCCAGGGGGTGGGCGCTACGCACGATGATCTTGAAGCTCTCCTGGTGTTTGCTCAGAAAGGCCGAGAGCTCGTCAAAATCCTCGTTCTTGAACTTCTCGGCCGGCACGTACAGGCACTCGGGCACCTTGAACCGTCGGTTTTTCAAGAACCGCAGCAGCCGGGCCTTCTCGGGAAGTCTGCCGTTGAAATCCGCTTTTATTTCCATGTGGTAACTCCGGTGGTGCGCGTCATCCAAACCCCAAAAACCTTTCCCAGGCGGTCACGGGCTTGACAAGGCAGAGCAGCCCCTATAATAACTTCTTGATACATAAGATAAATATCAATAACACAGCCGAAACCGCAATGTCAAAATAACCACCGGGCGCCGATCTGTCAAAGGGCATCTGACGCATCGCAGCGCAAAAAAACAAGAGGGGAAGAGATAAATGCCTGTCATCGCCATTTTCAGCGGTATATTCTGCCGGGAAGACGATACCGTCACGCAGCTGGCCGCGGCCACCGGCTTTGAAATCATCGACGACCAGCGCATCATCGCCGATGCCCAGCGCACTTCGGGCATGGCCGCCGAAAAACTGCAGCGGACCTTTTCCGGCCCGCCTTCGGTGTTCAACAATTTCACCCACGAAAAAGAACGGGCCCTGGCCTTTCTCAGACTGGCTCTGGCCGAACTCCTGACCAGCCATGACCTGCTGCTGACCGGGTACTGCACCCATCTGGCGCCGCCGACCATCACCCACATCCTGCGCACCTGCCTGATCGCCGACCGCGGCTTCCGCATCCGGGTGGCCGCGGAAAAGGCGGGGCTGTCCGAAAAAGAGGCCGCCAGGGCCATCCGTGCGTCCGACCAGGAGCGCGCCGCCTGGGTCAGCACCGCCCGCGGCGTCACCGATCCCTGGGCGCCCAATCTCTACGACCTGGTCATTCCCATGGACAAGTTCGACGCCGCCAGCGCCGTGGAGATGATCCGCCGGAACCTGCTCAAAGAGCCGGTGCAGGTCACCGAACAGTCGCAGCAGGCCGTCCGGGATTTTCAGCTGGCGGCACGCGTGGAAACCGCCCTGGCCAGGGAGGGACACCACGTGGAGGTCCGCGCTGAGGGCGGGCGCCTCACCCTGCGCATCAACAAAAAGGTGCTGCTGCTCAACCGGTTGAAAAAGGAGCTGAAATCCATCGCCGAGAAGGTGCCGGGTGTCGAAAGCGTCGATATCCGCGTGGGCAAGGGCTTTCACCAGTCCGACATCTACCGCAAGGTCGATTTCGAGGTGCCCTCGCGGGTGCTGCTGGTGGATGACGAGCGTGAATTTGTACAGACCCTGTCAGAACGGCTGCAGATGCGCGACGTGGGTTCGGCCGTCACCTACGACGGCCAGTCGGCCCTGGAGATGGTCCAGCAGGACGAGCCGGATGTCATGATTCTGGACCTCAAGATGCCCGGCATCGACGGCCTGGAGGTGCTGCGGCGCGTCAAGCAGAGCCGCCCCCGCATCGAGGTCATCGTCCTGACCGGGCACGGCAGCGAGGAGGACCGCGAAAAGTGCATGCAGCTGGGCGCTTTCGCCTACCTGCAGAAACCGGTGGATATCGACTTGCTGAGCAAAACCCTCAAGGAAGCCCACGAAAAAGTCCACCGGGGCCGACAACGCGGGCAGTGACCACTCAGGGCGTAATCACCATGGTGGGGTAGATCCCCTGGCGCCCACCCTCCAGGTACGGCCGGATGGTGTTGATGGAGATGTTCTGGTGTTCCTGGGCGTGGCCCCGGTGATCGCGACCGTCGAAAAAGGCGCCGTTGGCCTCCAGGATGTGTTCGATGCGCGCCCGGAATCCGTCCACGAAGGTCGCGCCGCCGCCCTTGAACTGCATGCGCCCACGGGAGACTTTCCCGTCTACGGCCGAAAGGTCTGCCAGCGGCATGCAGTGCGCCTTCAAGTCGTCCCGGCAGGTGATATGCCCCCACACCAGGTGCTCGCCGGGGATATCCACGCTCTCCACCAGGTCGACAATGGTGTGCGGCAGAACCACGCTGCCGGCACCGACCTTCAGGGGGCAATCGGACGAGCCCCGCAGAAACGAGTTAAACCCCACGAAAACCCCCTCTCCCAGGCGGGTGTGGATCACCTTGGACCCGTGGGCCATGACATTGCGCCCCTCCAGGTGCGAATCGATGAGATAGCAGTTCTCCTGGGCATTGGCCCCGTCTCCCAGGGTCGAATTCTCCAGGTAGGCCCGCTGGGCGATGAGCACGTTGCGGCCGATGGTGATGCGGGGTTTCACCACGGCGTAGCGGTCCAGGGAAGCGTCCTCGGGCACGTTGCCCCTGAACTCCAGATCGACCACGTCGAAGAGGCGCTGGAATTCCTCCTCGTGGGCGTCTACGAAATCCGGCAAAATCCCCTCCGGTGGCCGGCCGGCCCGAAAACGCACGTATTTTTCGAGCACCTCCGGCCGGTGGCGGTACACGAATCGGAAATCGTCCCTGTGCTCGATCCACACCGTGCCCGCATCGACCCGCAGATGATCCACCTCGCCGGCGTTCACATAGGCATAGGTGCCGATGATGGAATCGTACACCGTGGTCAGGTCAACGGTGGCGAAAGGCCCCAGGAAGGCCCCGCCGGTGGGTGCCCCGTGGATGTTGGCATGGTGCATGGACACGCTGTCGCGGATGAAAAAATTCTCCGCGCTCTCCGGGTCGTGGGAAAAATTGTGCACCAGATTCTTGACCAGGAAACTGTTGCCGATACGGATCTGTTCATCGGTCTCCAAGGCGATGTCGAAACCGTCGGCCTGCAGGTGGTCGCCGCGGCGTTTGAGTTCATCACCACGCACATCCGTCTTGTAAAGCACGGCATGGCGCGTGCGGCAGTTCCCCAGGAAGTAGCTCCCCGACAGACTGGAGCGGATGAACTCGAGATTCAGGGGGTGATGGCGTGTAACCCCGTAAAAGGCATAGAATTTCAGGAATTTTTCAGGCTCGATGAGACCGCGGATGTAGGGCCCCGTATCGAATCCCAGTTCCCTGAGATTGATATTGGTCCGCTGCACGATGCGTTCGATGAGGTTTTCCAGCGCTTTCACATGCCCTCTCTTTCTTTGCAGTTGCCGCCCTCGTCATCCCGCTATCCGGATGGGCATGCCCATCAAGGGCCAGAGGACGTATACCGAAAAACCGGTGACCACCATCAGCAGTATGGAGGCCGGTATGCCGTAGAGGAAAAACTCCGCCGTGGTGAACTGACCCGAATCGTAAGCGATGGCGTTGGGCGCCGCGCCCACCAGCAGCAGGAAGGGCATGCCGGCGGTCACCAGAGAGGCGAACAGGATGACTTCTCCGGCAACGCCCAGGTAGGGGGCGATGACCAGGGCCACCGGCAGCGATATGGCGATGGCGGCCACGTTCATGATGAAGTTGGTCATCATCATGACAAAAAAGGCGATGCTCATGACGAAGACGAACCAATGGGATTCCCGGAAAATGGTCAGCCAGTTGATGGCCAGCCACTGGGCGGCGCCGGTCTGCCACAGGCAGAAACCGATGCTCATGGCACCGCCGAAGAGCAGGATGATGTTCCAGGGGATCTCTTCCAGATCCTCGATGCTCAGGATGCCGGTAATGAAAAAAAGCAGGGTGGAGATCAGGATGACGGCGGTCTTGTGGGGGGCCTGAAAGCCGGGGACAAAGCTCTTGAGCACGGCGAACAGGGCCAGCGACAGGATGCACAGCACCACGATGCCGCCCCCCACCAATTCCTGGCGGCTGACGGGCCCGAGCTCGGCATACAGCTCTTTGGCTTTCTGTCGTAATCCGGGGATGGTCTTCTTTTCGGGTTTCATGAAGACCATGAAAAACCCCCACAGCAGGAAGGTCATCAACCAGCCGATGGGGAACATGTAGTAGCTGAGTTCGAAAAAGCCGACTTCGCGGCCCATGATGTCCTTGAAAAAACCGACGGCCACCGCGCCGCGGGCGGCACCCAGCAGGGTGACGATACTGCCGGCGCCGGCCACATAGGCCATGCCCATGAAAAGCCCCTTGCCGAATTTGGTCTGGCGGTCTCCCTCACCGTATAGCGTGTATATGGCCAACAGCAGGGGGTAGATGGTGGCCGCCACGGCGGTGTGGGCCATGATGTGCGCCAGGGCGGAAGTCACCACGAAACAGCCCAGGTAGATCATGCTGGTCTTTTCGCCCACGATGGAGAGCATCTTGTAGGCCAAGCGGCGGGTGAGCCCGGTCTTGGTGAACACCAGACCGATCATGATGGAGGCGAAGATGAACATCACCGAGGGCGTCATGAAGTCCTTGAAGGCTTCCTCGGCCGTACGGATGAGAAACAGGGTCTGCAGGACCCCGATGGCCAGGCTGGTCACCCCGATGGGCAGCACCTCGAAAACCCACCAGGTGCCGGCCAGCAGGAAGACGGCCAGAGCCCCCTTGCCCTCCCGCGACAGGGCGAAATGCTTGCCGGCGGGATCCACCGCGTCCGGCCACGGGGGAGACCAGTAAACGACCACGAAGAGAACCACTCCAGTCATGAGATAAACGAACTTGCGCCAGTTGACCGATCTCTGCGCGCCATTGACATCCGTACCCATCAATCATCCTCCTTGCCGTCTTGGGGGTTCTGGTTGCGGATCCGTCGGGGTGTGGCTTGCACGGGTCTCATGTGCTGCAGTCGTTGGTATCGATGGCACACTCCTTCATGAGGTGAAAAATGGCTGCGAAAACGTCGGTCAGCCGGATGATGCCGACAATCCTGTCGCCCCGGGTAACCAGCAGGGACTGGTGGTTGCCGACGACCAGCTGGTGAATGGCCTCGTCCAGGGCGGCGTCCTCGGCGACGAATTCTCCCTCGGTGGGCCGGCGCATGCAGTCGGCAACCCGGATGAGACAGGCCTTCCTGCAGATGTCATTCAGGGGGGACTCCCAGAGGTGATAGTCTTTCATCAGCGAGCGCATGAAGGCCTTGGAGAAACCGTATCGCTCGGCACTGCCGCCCCCCTGCAGCTCCTTGTATTTCGGCTCCAGGGCCTGCAGCACATCCAGTTGGCCGAGTTTTCCCACCACGTTGCCTGACCGGTCCAGCACCAGGATAGCCCGGTGGCGGTAGCGGGTGCTGTCAAATTCCTGCTGGGCCTTTTCCAGGGCCAGCACGGCCTCGTAAAGCGTGGCGTCTTCGTTCACGGTGGCATACTCTGCCAGCGGGACCATCAGGTCTTTCACCTTGTACTCTTTCACTTCCAACCTCCTTTCGTTCCGCAAACGCTGGGGGGTCAAAAAAGTGAACAGACGGTGCGGGGTTGCCGCCGAAGCCGGTCAGGCCATTGGCGCGCAGAAATCAGCGAATAAGATTTCAGATTATCAAAAAATCATGAACCGATCAATAAAAATCGGGTTACGCTTTTTCCGGCGCCTTCTTTTCCGGACTGTCCAGTACCGACCGGCCCAGGAAGCGAAAGACCTCGACTCCCTCGGCATCGGGGGGCAGCTTGCCGCGAGCGATCTGCCGCAGGCGCCCGGCGGCGTCATCGTCGGCAGTGGGAACGGCCTCTTCCACCAGGGCCAGACGGTTGTCCATCAGGCTGTAGAGCACCACCGGCCCGTACAGCCATTTTCCGCCGGGGCCTTCGGTCAGGCGGCCCCACATTTTCACGTGGTCGATGCGCAGGGACGGCGGCGGCGGACGGTAGTCCAGCAGTTCCGCAAAGAGCGTGAGCACCTCGACGACACCGTCGAGGTACCCGCTTTCCAGGGAGGCCGCGCCGTCGATTTCAAGTTCCTTTATATCCTCGGGCCCGTAACTCAGATCCAGGGCTTCAAGGCAGCGGCGGCGGACGGTTTCCACGGACTCTTCGCGTTTGCTGACGCGCACATCGGAATCGCTGAGGATCTTGATGGCATTGCGGATGCTGATCATCTCTTTGACGGTGGGGCTCTTGCGCAGGGCTACGTCCTGAACGTCGGTGTGATAGATGGCCAGCCCGTTGTCCAGCACCAGCACTTCGGGGGAGCCCCGGCCGTCGTCGCGCACGTAGAGATCCAGGTCGCGTTCCCTGACGTATGTGTACGGCGCGTATTCCAGCAGCTCCCGCATGGCCTCGCGGTCGAAGTTGACGCCACTGTCCGGCCCCTTGAGCGACGCCGTCACCCGCGCGGCCAGCGCGTCGATCCTGATTTTTTTGAGCAGATTTTCCCTGAATCCCATGGCATTCCTCCCTTTGCGCGGCCTCTGTGAATATGGCAAAGATTACCACAGTGGACAGCACATGTAAACTTGAGCCCCCCCCGCACCTCAGCAGCCGGCGGCTTCCGATCACATCGCCTGGCGGACCCGACCCCGCTAAGCGCCCTTGACTATGCGACCGTACTGCGGCTATTATTGGTCCTCCTTGGAAAGAGCGCCCCAGAAACAAGAAAACCCGTCAGCCCGTGCACCGCGCTGTAAAACAGTTGACGGTTCCCGGTTGACGGGAAAGCAGGGGTGTCCATTTTTATTCAGGCGAAACGACGAAACAGACGAGACAAGGAGAAGGGCATGAATGAAACCGTCAAGCTGATCTATGGGGACCGCACCTTCGAACTGCCTCTGGTGACCGGGTCGGAGGGCGAAAAGGCCATCGACATCTCCTCTCTGAGGGACCGGACCGGGCTGATCACCCTGGATCCCGGTTACGCCAACACGGGCAGCTGCACCAGCACCATCACCTTCATGGACGGTGAAAAGGGCATTCTGAGGTACCGCGGCATTCCCATAGAACAGCTGGCCGAGCAGTCCTCGTTTACCGAAACGGCCTTCCTGCTGATC
>CAYUAQ010000009.1:53632-58322 GCA_964442705.1 uncultured Desulfobacteraceae bacterium | reverse complement strand
CGAAGGTGGACATGAAAGCCTGCTGCCAGGCCAGGGGCTTGGGGTTCTTGATGCCGAAGGTCCACAAGGTGAAGGCCGGCGAGGACTGGATGCCCATGAGAGCGAACATGTAGGTCAGCACCATCACGGCGGTCCAGGCCAGTTCTCCCTTGGCGCCTCCCAGGCCGAAGTTGATGACCCGGGGCACATTGAGAAATTTGGCATCTAGTGCGTGGACCTTTTGTGAGAAGGCCGTCCACCCGCCGATGGCGTCCGAGGTGATGACGTAGAAGCCCAGCAGAACGATGCCGCCCACCAGCAATACGAACTGGATGACACCCACCCAGGTGCTGGCTTTGAGGCCGCCGGTGACCACATAGAACCACACGATGAAGGCCATGAAGATGGCGCCGAAGGTGACGGGTACACCCGCGATGATGTGAAACAGCGCGGCGGATGCCATCAGCTGTACGGCCGAGTAGAACATGGCGTACAGGAAGGCGGCCAGCACCACCAGCCAGCGCACGGCTTCGTTGTTGAAATAATAGGCGTACATGTCGCCGGGGGTGATAAACCCGTAACGTTTGCCCAGCAGCCAGGTCCGCTTGGAGAAAAAGGTCCCGGTGATGGGAATGGTGAGCACGTAAAAGGACGCGAAGGCGTACGCCAGGCCGTCACGCCAGATCAAGCCGGGATGGCCGATGAAGGTCCATCCCGAGAAGGATGCCGCCGTGGCCGCCATCAGAAAAGCGATGAAGGGGATCGAACGGCCGGCCACTGCATATCCGGCAGCGGTTTTTTCAGTGAAGTAGCCCTTCAGCCCCCAGTAGAAACAGTAGATGATGTAAATACCCAACATGATGTAAACCCAAGTGGTTCCACTCATTTCACTTCCTCCTTTACCTGCATGCGGTAAATGTTGTCCGGTCAGCCGGATAGTGTGTGCGGAAAAGCCGATGAAAAAATCATCGGGGTGGAATATCACCTCCTTTCGTGGTCTACCTCACGTTTAGGCTAAACCGGGACGGATATCAGGCCTATGCATTTTCCTCCATCTGCTTGATTTCCTCGACAATCTCCGGATTGGCCAGGGTGGTGACATCGCCCACATCCTGGTGGTTTGAGATGGCGGCCAGGACGCGGCGCATGATCTTGCCGGAACGGGTCTTGGGCATGTCCTTGACGATCCAGACATGGCGCGGCTTGGCGATCTTGCCGATCTCGGTGCTGATGGCATCGGAGATCTTCTGGGCCAGTTCGGGGCTGGACTCGTAGCCGGGCTTGAGGGAGACATACAGATCCGGCTCCTTGCCCTTGATATCGTGGGCCACCGGTACCACGGCGGCCTCGGCCACCTCCTCGACGGTCAGGGCAGCCGACTCGATCTCCTTGGTGCCCAGGCGGTGTCCGGACACGTTGATGACGTCGTCGATGCGGCCCAGGATGCGGTAGTAACCGTCGGGGCCCTCCACGGCGGCATCACCGGTCAGGTACGGCCAGTCGCGCCAGTCTTTGCTGTCGGGATTCTTGCAGTAACGTTCGTAATAGGTGCTCACGTAACGTTCGCGGTCGCCCCAGATGGTCTGGAAACCACCGGGCCAGGGGTTCTGAATGCAGATGTTGCCGGCCTTGCCGGAACCGCCTTCGACCACGTTGCCCTCATCGTCGTAGATAATGGGGTGGATGCCGGGCATTCCGGGACCGGCGCTACCCGGTTTCATGGGCTTGATGGCCGGCAGGGTCGAACACAGGAACCCGCCGGTTTCGGTCTGCCACCAGGTGTCCACGATGATGGCCTCTTTCTTGCCGACGACTTCGTAGTACCACTTCCACACTTCGGGCTCGATGGGTTCACCCACCGTGGTCATGTGCTTGAAGTGGTAGTTGTACTTGGCCGGTTCGTCAGGGCCGATCTTGCGCAACGCGCGGATGGCCGTGGGCGCCGTGTGGAATATGTTGACGTCCAGGTTCTGGGCCACCCGCCAGGGACGACCGGGATCGGGGTGGGTGGGCACGCCCTCGAAAACCACGGTCGAGGCGCAGATGGCCAGCGGGCCGTAGACGATGTAAGAGTGCCCGGTGATCCAGCCGATGTCCGCCATGCACCAGTAGACATCTTCGGGATGAATGTCCTGCACGTACTTGGAGGTTCCGGCCACGTAAGCCAGGTAGCCGCCGGTGCTGTGCTGGCAGCCTTTGGGCTTTCCGGTGGTGCCGGAAGTGTACATCAGGAAAAGCGGCTCCTCGGCATTCATCTTTTCCGGCTCCACCCGCGCGCCGTAGTAGTCTTTGAGCACGTCGTTGACAAAATAGTCGCGCCCCTCGACCATGGGCGTGGGAGTCGAGGCCTTGCCGGGGTAACGCTGCCATACGAGCACCTTGTCCACGGTCTGTCCGTCCTGGGCGGCCAGCTCCACGGCCGTGTCAGCCTTCTCCTTGTGGTCGATGAGGCTGCCGGCCCGGTAGTAGGCATCCATGGTGATCAATACGTTGCTGCCGGAGTCGATGATGCGGTCGGCACAGGCGCGTCCCGAAAAACCGCCGAAGACCTGGGAGTGGATGACCCCCAGACGGGCGCAGGCCAGCATGGTGATGGGGAGCTCGGCCACCATGGGCAGATGCAGAGTGACGCGGTCACCCCTCTTCAAGCCGCAGAAATCACGCAGCAGCGCCGCCATTTCGTTGACGCGGACAAACAGCTCCTGGTAGGTGATGTGCTCGACCTTTTCGGTTTCCGGTTCGGGAACGAAGTGTATGGCCGTTTTGTTCTTGTTTTTGGCCAGATGGCGATCTACGCAGTTGTAGCTGGCGTTGATCTTGCCCCCCACGAACCACTTCCAGCAGGGCGCGTCGCTGGTGTCCAGGGTGGTATGCCAGTACTCGTACCAGTCGAGCATGTCGGCGTACTCTTTGAAGCAGTTGGGAAAATTGTCCAGGCTGAACCGGTCGTAAACGCCTGGATCGGTCATGTTGGCCTGGGCAATGAACTGTGTGGATGGGTAAACGTATTCTTCCTCTGCCCAGTGTACGGCAATCTGCGCTTCAGAAGTTTCGACAACCTCTTTTTCTGCCATGGATCCTCTCCTTTTTCTCCGTGAAAGTAAATGTTGCCGCCGATACCTTAAGGGTGTGGTTCAACCCTGCAACCCAAATGCTGTTTCCATGCGTTGAAACAGTCAGTGATAGTGATCCCTCCCTCTTCCGATGCCGTCCTCCTTTCCCGATAGAAAGCAAAGGGCTACCGGTCCCGTTTTGAAGGTTATTGCCTTTCTTGGTTATTGTCTTTATTCTGGACACAGTCTGTTTATAGGGGGCAAACCCCGTCGAATTCGTGACGACGGCTTCAGGTTTTTCTGATTCCCCGAAGAAAAATCTCGAATGCCAGGTCCAGGGTCATTTTCAGATGATCGTTTTCGCTGTTGAACAGCTTTTTGCTCTCTTCCCACAGCACCACACCGGAAAACAGCGACCACACGATGTCGGCCAGCGCGACGGGATGCTTATCGATAAACACCCCTTCTTGAATGCCCTCTTCGAAGATACGGGAAATCATCCGCAGCGACGATCGGGAGAGCGCCTGTATTTCTTTGGAAAGGTCGTCCGAAAGGTTGTTGAGCGTTTCACTGGACTGCAGGTGGAACATGTTGATCAGGATGAGGGGGTCGAATTCGTAGACATCGAAAAGCGCGTTCTTGAGGGCGCTTATCCTTTGCTCTGGGGTCAGACCCTTCTCGTTGGCGACGTGCTCAAGGCGGATATTGAGGTAATGCAGGATGCGCAGCGACAGGGAGGCATACAGTTCGTCCTTGTTTATAAAATAGAGGTACAGCGTTCCCGGACTCAGTTCAGCCTCCCGGGCAATGTCCTCCATGGTTGCCTTGCTGAAGCCCTTGGCGGAAAATACCCGTTTGGCAGCCACCAGGATCTGCTGGCGCCGACGCTCCTTTTCCCGTTCCTTGCGCTCCTGAATACCCATAATATTAACGGATCCCTTTAATATTATGAACATCATTTAGTTGATGTAAATTCTTATATTCTTTACCTTGCGTTTGTCAAGAAAAATATTCCTCATTTTTTTAAAATAATTTTTCAATTTATTATTGTCTAAATTTACCAAACGTGACAAAAGGACATCCGAAGTGCGTGCTGACTACTGACTGTCATTTACGGCAAGGTTGAGAAAAAGCGGATTCGTACGTGGATGGGTGAGGAGCGGTTTGGATGGAATTCCTGTTTAACCCGATTGGCAGTTACCCCAAAAAGGTCAAACTGGCGATTTTGACGCTGATTGCCGGGTGGGTGCTGCACTTTCTGTTGTTGTACCGCAATGGGATACTGGATTACCGGTGGTTGGTGATCGGGGTGGTAATCTGTGTCTTCGTGATCATGATCAAGCGTTGGGCAAGGATGCTATGCATTTTTTTCAATATTGCCATAGCGGGTTTCTACGTGGTTGTCACTATGGGACTAGTGTTTTTCAGTGATCATTCGCCTGCCACCAATAGTAGCATTTACACTCTTTACACGCTTCTGGTTGTCTGTTGTGCAGCGGCTTTTACCGCTTCTACCGTTTTTCTGTTGACAAGCGAGTGCCGGCTGTTTTTTAAAACTTTTGAGGCGGAGAAGAAAAAGGCCACGCCTGAGTGATTTTGGGAATTCAGACTTTTTACAAGATCAGCAAATTGTGTTTCTAAAAAAGATCAATTAAGAC
>CAYUAQ010000009.1:34096-53532 GCA_964442705.1 uncultured Desulfobacteraceae bacterium | reverse complement strand
ATGAGGAACCATGGATTATCCCCCCAAAACGATGACCTGCAAATGTGGCAACGAAGTGACGGTCGACCGTCGCCGCATCTGGTGTGACAAGTGCGGCAACCCGGTTTACCATAACCCCAAAGAGCAGAAATGGCACCGCATCAACACCTTGTATGTCTATGCGGCCTTTGTGGCGATCATTCTGCTGGTGGCCTATTTTTTCATCGAGTTGATCGCCAAGCCCTTCTTGAACTGATCGTACCCTTCCGTATAATGTGGATGAGATCCGTTATTCCCCGGTCACGCTGCTTCGCGACAGGATACGTGCCATGGCCGGGTTGACGGCCATCGCTTTCAGGCTGGCCAGACGGTCCTCAAGGTCCTGCCGGCTGCTGAATTCCATGGTCAGACGATAGGTTCTTCCCTCAAAACCCTGCGGCGGAACCAAAGTGACACCATGGCCCAGCGCCAGCTTCGCCACCTCCCGTTGAAATTCTTCGCCTGCCTTGCTCAGCGCGGGCATGCGCCGTCTTTTCAATGCCTCCCTCAGGAGGGTCGTTCTGCGGTTGGCATCCATCTTTTCATCGGTTGTAATCCTCTTGAATGGGGGGCTGTCCAGCAGTGCTGAAATGGAAATATCTTCCCGTTTTGATATCTCCCGGCACAGCTGATAAATTTCGCGCTGCTTGTTCAGACTGGGCCTGAGTTTCATGAACAGGGCCGCCATGGCGGCGGCATCAACGGGATTGCCTTGCTGCAGCGCTTCTACCATGGACAGGGAGATATCGCCGCGGCCCACGGCCCGCTGAATATTTTCAGGCAACCCGGTCAGACCGAGCAATTTGCGTACGTAAGCCGCTCCGCCAGGAAGGCCGAGGCTTTTACCGGCTTCTGTCAGCATGTCCAGGCGCGGATAGAACGGTGACAGGAGCCGGAAGCAGCGCGCCAGTTCCAGTGTGTTCAAAGGGCGCTGCATGGCATTGTCGGCAACGGCCAATTCGACACACGCCAGCTCTGAAATAGTCTCCGGGGTCAGGCGCGCCGGGACGGTTTTCATCCCCAGCCGCCGGCAGGCTGCGATCCGCCGGAAACCGCAGACGACACTGTAGCCGTCCACGGTTTTCCGCAGCACCGGCGCATTGATGAGGCCGAGATGGCCGACGGATTCGGCCAGTGTGTCGATGTCTCTGCGGGTGGTGATTCGCAGACGTTCATCGCGCTCTTCGACCGCCTTGAGGGCAATGGTCGCTGAATCGGCGGCGCTAAAGATCATTCGTTTTATCGGTGAGCCTGTGGTAGGCCTCCTCGTATCGCCGGCGGGTTCCCTCGATGACTTCGGGCGGCAATTGGGGGGCGGGAGGCTTTTTGTCCCATCCGATGGAAGTGAGGTAGTCCCGCAGAAACTGCTTGTCGAAGCTTTGCTGGGGCCCGCCCGGCCGGTAAGCATCCTTAGGCCAGAAACGCGAAGAATCCGGGGTGAGCACCTCATCGATGAGCACCAGCTGATCGTCGATCAGGCCGAATTCGAACTTGGTATCTGCAATGATGATCCCACGGGTCTCGGCGATTTCGGCGCCCCGGTTGTAAATCGCCAGGCTCAGATCGCGAACCCTTTCCGCAAGGGATCGTCCGATCAGGCGGCAGGCCTCCTCGAAATCGATATTCTCGTCATGGCTTCCCAGTTCAGCCTTGGTGGAGGGCGTAAAGATCGGTTGCGGCAGCCGGTCCGACTCCACCAGCCCCTGTGGCAGCATGATGCCGCACACCGCCCCCGTTTTCTGATAGGATTTCCACCCGGATCCCGAAATGTACCCCCGTACGATGCACTCGATGGAGAGCGGACTGGCTTTTTTCACCAGCATGCTGCGGCTGCGCAAGGCTTCGGCATAGGGGCGGCAGGAAGGCGGATAGCTTTCGACCTCGGCGCTGACAACGTGGTTGGGGACCAGATCGCGCATTTCTTCGAACCAGAAGAGAGAGATCTGCGTCAGCACACGCCCCTTGCCGGGAATGGGGTCCGGCATGACCACGTCGTAGGCCGAAATGCGGTCGGTGGCCACCATCAGCAGATAGTCGTCCAGATCGTAGATGTCCCTTACCTTTCCCCGCTGCAGCAGTTTGAGTGCCCCGAATTCGGTGCTCATGACGACGGCGTCGCTCATTTGTCCCCTTACCCTCCTCTTTTGTGTACGGTTCCTTGGGTTTCAGTATTCAATAATTTCAGCTGATACCAGAAAGCCGATGGCTTTTTCACGATGGCGTCTCATGGTGCTCATGGAACCACTGAACAAATTTTTTCAGTTTAGCAAGCGTCTCTTCATCCATTTCACCGAAACTGAGTCCCACGAGAAGCTTGCCCTCTTCACCGCGCTGAAGGTGAACCACCCGCGCTTGAATTTCGGCAATTTCCTCTTCCAGGCCGATGGCAAGGGTCTGTTTCTCATCCGCATGGATCTCAAAATGAGCTTCCAGCAGTATTCCCTTTTCCGACACGTTGAGGGTGCGGCCGATTCCCTGTCGGACAGCCTTTCCAGCAGCGTCGTGACAGGTCACATGAATCAGGTTCAGAGAGTCGATACGGGCGGCTTGTCGTCGTTCTTGCATGGCGGTCCCCATTTCATAAGGCAGCATTGTCAACTGCAAAAAACGCCACCGTTGGTGGCAGTCACTGAGATTCAGGCGTTTTCTTCATGAATCCACAGGCAACGGCCGAAGTGGCCGTGATGCAATGGGCCATGTGCTTGATGAAATTGTGAAAGGTGGGAGACAGATCGTTGAATTCCCTTTCCAGCACTTCCAGGTTGGGCTTCCGGGTTTCCAAGGCTTTAGATCCGTAAATAGCCGCCGCGCCCGGTTCGTGACCGATGTCCAGGAAGGCAATATTCCCGAAAAAATCTCCCCGGTAGAGGTCGGCCAGCAGGACATCCCCGCTTTCGGTCTCACGCACCACGAAGGCCTCCCCCTGGGTGATGACAAATCCGTCATCCATCTGCGACCCCTGGGCGATGACCGGGTTCTGGTAAGAGACGAACGCTTCGATATGGCCGCTTTTTTCAAAAGCCTCCACGGCCTTGTCCGTGACCTGCCGCAGGCGGCGGTCCAGGCTGGCCAGAAAATCCTTGAACTCCGGTGAAAGGCGGGCAAATTCATTGGCCAGACGCTGAGAGTCCAGCACCCCCAATTGAACATCGTCCATGGCGATGGTGGTGGCACTGCGCACGTTACTGCCGGTGATGATGGACGCCAGGCTGCCGACGAAGCTGCCCGTCCCGATCCTCAGGATGGGCAGGGTGCCGCGGGCAGTCTCCTTTCGTATTTCGACGACCCCCTCCAGGATGACCCAGATCCAATTGCCGTGTTTGCCCTGTTCCACGATCTTGGTGCCGGCTTCGAAGTTCTCTTCGTCGACAATATACCAGTAATCGATGAGGGGGCCCTTGATTACCGGAATGGCGGCAAAGCGGTCGTCCACCAGCATGGTCTCTTGCGTTTCCTCGGGGAGACCGACGGCTTCAATCTCACCGTCGTCGAGCATCTTCAGGGCAGTCAGAATCACCTCCATACGACTCTTCTGGATTACGTTTTCACAGGTGACGTCCTCCAGGCTGAATTCAAACTCCCCCTCGATCCACCCGAACAGGGCGAACAGGGCTTCAATGCCCCCCATTGGCCCTAGGGATGCATCCACCGGGTTGCCCCGCACCAAGTAGATACTGCCCACGTCGTTTCGCAGTGGTGTCTTCAGGCGCAGCAGGCCGGTGCTGCCGTTCGATCCCAGCAGCTGCAGCACATCGGCCAGTGACAGAAAACTGAGACTTCCGCTAAAAGCTGTATTTTGTTTCATACGGCACCGTTACTGGGTCCATTTGAGTTCCTTTTGCAGGGATTTGAGGGTCAGTTTCAGGCACTCCTTCAGTGTCTCCCCCACGCCCCTGCCGTTCAGGGCGCTGGCCTCAAAATCAGGCACTTTCAACTGGGCATTGAGATCTCTTCTCATCTGATCGACGTCCATAAGGGGTATCTGCCCTTCCAGATCCCGCTTGTTGTACTGGATGACCAGTGGGATGCTGAATACCGAACTGCCGTACCCCTTGAGGTTGTTGTGCAGGTCTTTGAGGGAAAGCATGTTTTTTTCCCGGCGGATTTCCATGGAGTCGGCCACAAACACCACGCCGTCGGCCCCCTTGAGCACCAATTTGCGGGTGGAACCGTATTTCACCTGCCCCGGCACGGTGTACAGCTGCAGACGCACATCGCACCCCATGACCTTGCCGATTCCCATGGGCAGAAAGTCAAAAAACAGGGTCCGGTCGCCGTCGGTATCGATGGAAACCATTTTCCCGCTGACCTGTTTGGTGAAACTGCGGTAAATATACTCCAGGTTGGTGGTTTTACCGCAGCGCCCCGGTCCGTAGTATACGATCTTGCACTCTATTTCTCTGTTTCTGACATTGAAAACAGCCATAAACTCCAACTTTTTTGACGGCCGGAAAAAGTTGACGAGTGGCCGAACGCCGTTTCTATTCAGCTCCCGTTATTCTGATATCAAGGCTGTAATCCCCCTTTTTGGGCCCGGACGCTATTTTTGTCTTGGCGGACACGATGCCCGACCCCTTGAAAATGGCAATGGGGGAGAAAAACTGAAGGTTGTTGAGTTTGACACCGACTTCGAGATTCTCGATGAATTCCCGGTCCCGGCTGGATATCAGGAGGCTGATGACATTTCCTGTCTGAAAACTGACGTCCACTGCCAGCTGTCTGCCCGAGTTAGGGCCGGATTCAAAGTGAATCACGATGGAGCTGATGTCGATAATCTCATCTTCGGCCAGTTCATCGGTTTCCATTACTTCGGATTCGGCTTCGTCCGGGGTTCTCATGGCGGGCAGGCAAACCTCCAACCCCCGTTTGTCGATAATGTTTTGAAAGAAAGCCTCGAGGTGTTCGAGCTGTCGCCTGGAAAAAAGCGCGCTTTCCAGCCACTGGGCATATTCTTCGACGGCACTTTCGGTATCCGACATGGCCATGTAACAGCGGATGATATTCTTGGAAGCCGCCAGCCGCAGGCTGTCCCTCTGCTGCAGCAGCTTGAATTCATCCAGGGCCCGCTCGAACTGCCCGAATTTGGCCAAGGCCAAAGCGCCTTCCATTTCGAGGGTGTTCCGGTCTTTGCCCGGTGAATAGGCGAACAGCTTTTTTACCAGGTCCTGTTCCTGGGAGGACATCTGAGTTGCTGACGGGGCCTGATCCACTTCCTGGACTGATTTTTCAACCGTTTGGATTTTCTTTTCAATTGCCGCAAGCAGGGACGACCGGTTCTTGATTTTGGTGTTTTCTGTGATCAGGTTCCGGGCTTCGATATACTTCTGCAGGGATTCTCGGAAGAGCCCCTGGTTTCCGTATATCTCTGCTTCTCGCAGCATGCCGGTAAGCCGTGATTTGAAATCCATTGCTCCCCTTCTCTGTATACGCAGACCACAGGCCCATCCATTCATCTCCGGGGACCTCTGGTGGCCCCTGAAAATTGCGCCAGGTCCGTTGGCTCTCTTATCCTGATTGTATTCCGGGTGTCAATATTTTTGATGGATAAAGCTATTGACAATACAGTAAATTATGTTATCAACTTTTTTTTCCTAAACTTTAACGCATAACCCCAGGTCAGGAGGATGATATGAAGCAGAAAGTCACTGTAGTGGGCGCAGGCAACGTAGGCGCCACCGCCGCCCAGCGGCTGGCGGAAAAAGAACTTTGTGACGTGGTCTTGGTGGACATCATCGAGGGAATACCCCAAGGCAAAGCGCTGGATCTCACCGAAGCCGCCCCCATTGAAAAGCACGACGCCCACCTGACCGGCACCAACAGCTACGACGCATCACGGGGGTCGGACATCGTCATCATCACCGCCGGCATCGCCCGCAAACCGGGAATGAGCCGTGATGACCTGATCAGCACCAACGCCGGTATCGTAAAAAGCGTCACCCAGGAGGTGGTTGCGCTGTCTCCGGACGCCATCCTGATCATTGTCAGCAATCCGCTGGATGCCATGTGTCATGTGGCCCTGGAGGCCAGCGGATTTCCCAAGAACAGGGTCATGGGCATGGCTGGCGTATTGGATTCGGCCCGTTTCAGAGCCTTTATCGCCATGGAGTTGAACGTTTCAGTGGAAAACACGCATGCCTTTGTTCTCGGCGGGCATGGCGACACCATGGTTCCCCTGCCCCGCTATTCCACCGTGGCCGGCATCCCCATCACCGAATTGATGTCCGCCGAGCGCATCGCCGCGCTGGTGGAGCGCACGGCCAATGGCGGCGCCGAAATCGTGAGCTTGCTCAAAACCGGCAGTGCCTATTATGCCCCTGCCTCGGCCGCCGTGGAAATGGCCGAAGCCATCTTGAAAGACAAGCGGAAGATTCTCCCCTGTGCCGCCTACCTGCAGGGGGAATACGGCATCGACGATCTGTTCATCGGCGTGCCCGTCAAGCTCGGTGCCAACGGCATCGAGGAGATCATCGAAATCAAGCTGACCGTGGAAGAAGAGACCGCTCTGAAAAAATCGGCGGATTCCGTTGCAGAGCTAAAAAAACTGCTGAAAACGTTGGCTTAGGATAGCGCCTCTTTAACCCTCTGTGCCGCCAGGCGGTTCATTCCGGGCAGCCCGCTCAATTCTTCCAGTGAGGCTGCCCGTATTTTTTCGATACTGCCGAAGTGGCTGAGCAGCAAGTGTTTGCGCTTGGGGCCGATTCCCGGCACCTCGTCCAGTGCCGAGTGCAGCGAAGAGCGGCGGTGCCGGCGGCGGTGGAAGGCAATCGCCGTGCGGTGGGCCTCATCCCGGATCTGCTGCAGGAACAGCTGTAGATCGCGGTCCTTACCGAAATTTACCGGGTTGGCCCTGCCGGGCTGAAAAATGCGGTCCTCCCCCAATCCCCGTCGGGGGTCTTTCTTGGCAATGGCGATGATCGCGGGCAACCGGGCCGGGTGTATTTCTCCGAGCACCTTGACGGCAACGTTGAGCTGCCCCCGTCCGCCGTCCACCATGAGAAGATCCGGCAGCGGATGATCCCCCTTGCCGGCATAACGGCGCCGCAGCACTTCGGCCATGTGACGGTAGTCGTCAGGCCCGGGGGACTGCATGCGGTAGCGCCGGTAGCGGGATCGGCGCGGCCGCCCATCTTGGAAGACCACCACGGCCGAGACGGCGTCTTCGCCTCCCATGCTGGAATTGTCGAAGCACTCGATACGCCGCGGCAGCTGCGGCAGCTTGAGGCGCCGCTGCAGTCGCTCCAGCAGGTCCCGGTTGGCGGCCATGTCTGCCTCGATCTGTGCCAGCCGGCCGGCGGCGTTTTCCAGTGCCATCTTAACCAGTCTGGCCTTCTCGCCCCGCCGGGGAACGTGCAGCACGACGCGCCTTGCCCCAAGCTGGCGCAAGCGCTCTTCCAGCAGGACAGCCTCCTGAATCTCACCGGAAAGCAGCACTTCAGGGGGGATAAAAGGGGCCTTCTCATAGTATTGCAGCACACTGGCGGCCAGCAGTTCTTCCTCGGTGGGCAGGGCGCTTTGAAAGACGAAGTGACGGGTTCCCTGCAGAAAGCCGCCCCGTATCACCAGCATGGTGACCAGGCAGGCCTGGCTGGAGAGGGCCGCTGCAAACACGTCCCGGTCTCCAAAGTCGGTGGTGACAGCCACTTGTTTTTCCAGGGTCTTTTCCAGGGCGAAAATCCGGTCCCGGATAACGGCCGCCTTTTCGTAGGCCAGGGCATCGGAAGCGGCCTGCATCTGCTTTCGCAGCCGCCGGATCAGCTGCGGTGTGCGGCCCTTCAGAAACAGGATGACTTCTTCCACGATCTGGTCGTACGCTTGCGTGGAGACTTCACGGCAGCAGGGGGCCAGGCACTGCTGCATCTGAAAGTGGAGGCAGGGTCTCGTGCGGCTGGAAAACTCCCGCCGGCTGCACTTGCGCAGTTTGAAGGTCTTGTCAACCATCTTCAGGACCTGTCGCACAGCCCCGGCGGAAGAAAACGGTCCGAAATAAACGGCGCCGTCTTTCTGAATGCGGCGCACGATGCGCAGCCGCGGAAAGGGCTTGCGCCGGTCGATGCGCAGGGAGGGGTACCGCTTGTCATCTTTGAGAATGACGTTGTAGCGCGGCCGATGACGTTTGATCAGCGTCGATTCCAGCAGCAGGGCTTCTTTTTCGCTGCCCGTGATGATGGTTTCGACCCGATGGACGTTGGACACCAGTACCCGGGTCTTGGGGTCCAGTTGCCGTACCGGCCGCAGGTAGGCGGCCAGACGTTTGCGCAGGCGGCCGGCCTTGCCCACGTAGATGACATCCCCGTCGACATCCCGCATCAGGTAGACGCCGGGCTGCGGGGCCGCGTTTTTGAGTTGCTGGATGACTTCAGGCTTCAAACAGGACCTTCTCCTCGAGCATCTTGATACGGTCGCGCAGGCGGGCGGCACGCTCGAAATCCAGCTGCTTGGCAGCCTCCAGCATTTCGTGTTGCAGCTGCCGGATGACATCGCCGGCCTCATCAACGTCGCCAAAGGCCAGCGCCGTTTCGGCTACCTGCTCCTCCCGGCCTGCGCCTTCGCCCCGTCCAAAATCGAAGACGCTGCTGATCTCCTTGACCACCGACGCCGGGGTAATGCCGTGGTCGGCATTGAAACCCACCTGAATCCGGCGGCGCCGTTCGGTTTCGTCGATGGCGCGCCGCATGGAATCCGTGACGGTCTCGGCATACATGATCACCTTGCCCCGCACGTTGCGCGACGCCCGGCCGAAGGTTTGGATCAGCGAGCGCGTCGATCGCAGGAAGCCCTCCTTGTCGGCGTCCAGCACAGCCACCAGCGAGACTTCCGGGATGTCGAGGCCCTCGCGCAGCAGATTGATCCCCACCAGCACGTCGAAGCTGCCGCGGCGAAGCTCGCTGATGATCTCCATGCGGTCCAGTGTCTTGATGTCTGAGTGCAGGTAGCGCACTTCGATGCCCAGGTCCGTGTAGTATTCGGTGAGGTCTTCGGCCATGCGCTTGGTCAGGGTGGTAACCAGCACCCGCTCGCTGCGCTGCATGCGCAGCCGGATCTCCTCCAGCAGGTCGTCCACCTGGTTGACGGCGCTGCGCACCTCCAGCACCGGGTCCACCAGCCCGGTGGGCCGCACGATCTGCTCCACCACCGCATCCCGGCTGCGCTGCAGTTCGTAATCTCCGGGGGTGGCCGAAACGAACACCACCTGCCGCAGCCGCTGTTCGGTTTCTTCGAACTTGAGCGGCCGGTTGTCCAGGGCCGAGGGCAGCCTGAAGCCGTATTTCACCAGGGTTTCCTTGCGGGAACGGTCCCCGCGGTACATGGCGCGCAGCTGGGGCACGGCAATGTGGCTCTCGTCGATGAACACCAGGAAATCATCCGGGAAATAATCCAGCAGCGTGGGGGGCGGTTCGCCGGGCCGGCGGCCGGTGAGATGCCGCGAGTAGTTTTCGATGCCGTTGCAGTATCCCAGTTCACGGATCATCTCCAGGTCGAAACTGGTGCGTTCTTCAATGCGCTGGGCCTCGATGGGCCGATCCTGGTCGCGGAAAAAGCGGATGCGCTCCTTGAGCTCGGCGGTAATGGTCTCGCAGGCCCGTTTGAGGGTCTGCCGGGCGGTGACGTAGTGACTGGCCGGGAATATGCCCACTTTCTTGAGGCGCCTGCGCACGGCGCCCCGCAGGGGGTCTATGATGCTGATGCCCTCGACTTCGTCTCCGAAAAAATCGATGCGTACGGCCTCTTCCTCTTCATAGGCCGGAAAGATCTCCACCCGGTCACCGCGCACCCGGAAGGTCCCGCGGTAGAAATCGATGTCGTTGCGCTCGTAGTGCATGGCCACCAGGTCCCGCAGCAGCTGCTGTCGCCCGTACTCCTGGTGCACGCGGACTTCCACCCGCATGGACAGATAGTCTTCGGGGGATCCCAGGCCGAAAATGCAGGAAACACTGGCCACCACGATGACATCCCGGCGCGTCAGCACGGACATGGTGGCCGCATGGCGCAGCTTGTCGATCATTTCGTTGATGGAGGAATCCTTCTGGATGTAGGTGTCGCTGGCCGGGATGTAGGCTTCGGGCTGGTAGTAGTCGTAATAGCTGACAAAATATTCCACGGCATTGTGGGGAAAAAGGCCCCGGAACTCGCTGTACAACTGAGCGGCCAGGGTTTTGTTGGGGGCGATTACCAGCGTGGGGCGGTTGACGGCGGCGATCACGTGGGCCATGGTGAAAGTTTTCCCCGACCCGGTCACCCCCAGCAGCACCTGGCTGGGTTTGCCATCCCGCAGACCGGCACTCAGCGCGGCGATGGCCGCCGGCTGGTCTCCCCGGGGCTTGAAATCAGAGACGATCTTAAAGTCAGTCATGATGGTTTTTGCTACAACGAATTAATTATATAAAATAAACATACATACTATATTTGGCAATAAAAACTCAGCAGTCAGGCGTCAGCTTTTGCCATCCCCTAGCTGATTGCGGATACCCGACCGCTCTTTTTCAACAGCACCGTGGCAGCGGCCGCGATCCCCTCGCCACGCCCCATGGGGCCCAACCCCTCGGTGGTGGTGGCCTTCACGCTCACCCGTTGAAGGTCCACCCCCAGGATACCGGCGATACCCTGCCGCATTTGACGACGGTAAGGCGCCAGCCGGGGCGCCTGGGCAAACACCGTGCAGTCGAGGTTGACCACCTCGTAGCCGGCGGTGCTGACTTTATCGCGGGTCAACGCCAGCAGCCGCAAACTGGAGATCCCTTTGTAAGCCGGGTCACTGTCCGGAAAGTACCGGCCCAGGTCGCCCATGGCCAGGGCCCCCAGCAAGGCGTCGCAGACGGCGTGCAGCAGCACGTCGGCGTCGGAGTGGCCCAGCAGCCCCTTTTCGAACGCCATTTCCACACCGCCGATGATCAGCTTGCGGCCCTCTACCAGGCGGTGGACATCGTATCCCGTGCCGATGCGCAAGTCAGACATGAAAGTTACCTCTGATTTTTGGATTCTGTGGTGAAGTTATTCACTCTTCTTGGGATTTTCCAGGAGCAGCCCGGCCGGCAGGCTTTCGCCGAAAATGACATCCTGCTCTTCGCTGCGGATGGGAATGACCTTCAAAAGGGGTTCGATGAGGGACTGCTCGGCCCCGTGGTCCTGCATCCACCCGGCGATCTCATCCCGGACCTCGGCCGGCAGGTCCCGGGCCCTGTCGCCGGTGCGCCGTGCCATCTGGCACAGAGCCGAGAGTACCGGTTTGGGGTTGCGCCAGTTTTTTTTCATCATATCCGCAATCCAACGGCGCACTTCATCGGGCGGGACCACACGGTCCAGCGGTGCGTACAAGGGTTCACGGGCACCGATACGCGCCAAGGACCAGAGTTGCTGGGCTTTGCATTTGCGGGGCTTGATTTCATACAGCAGCAGCCTTCCCAGTAACGCCCTTTCCCGCGGCGGCAGCTGTTCCATGCTGGCAGCCGCCATCCACAGCTCCAGGCGTTCCTGGGCTGCCAGCTGTTTGCCGCGCTTTGCTCGTCGCATGTCCAGCAGCGGCATCACATCCTGGGCAAACTGGCGCTGTTGCCCGTATTTTAACCCGCCTGCCACGCGTCGCCACAAGATCCACCATTCGGTTCTGACCTGCTGATTGCTGGCGGCCAGGGGACCCTGCAGGTAGATTTTCCACAGCCGCCTCATGCGCCCGGCGTCGGCGGCATCGCCGAAACCGGGCCGCATCAGGAATCCGCACAGGTTGAGCCAACGGTTCTCAAAGGCGGGTCCCGCTTTGCGGGCAGCGGCCATGTTCAGCAGATCGTCGGCCAGGGTGCGGATCAGGCCCATGGGCCACTTTTGGCGATCCCGCTGCAGCACGGTACTGATGTCCCTTACCAGGGATTTGAGTTTTTCCCGATTTTCGGCGGGCGGCCGTGATGGCTGCTGCAAGTCGAATACCGCCGCCAGCAAACCGCGTGCCGTTTCGACTACTTCGGATTCAAAAATTTCCTGCTCGGCCACCGAAGCTCTGGCGGTATCGCCGCGCAACTGAAACTGCAGTTTCCAGCGGTGGGTGCTGATGCGTGAGCGACACCACAACGCCAGGGTGCCGATCTCTGTGTAGCTGGCCTCCAGTGTGATGGGAATGCTGGCCTGTATCCCCCTCTTGCCGTACTGAATCACGGTCTGGATGGGCGGCAGCGGCGTGAGGGTGTCACCGACGGCCACCATGTCGCCGACCCGGTCGCCGGAACGATAACTGGAAGCGTACAGTTCGAAAACCACGGGTTGATTGGTGCGCACCTTGAATTCATGCTCACCGAGCGCCACGGTGGTGCCTTCCGGCGCGCCTCTTTCTGCCACGCACACGGTTACCGAGGGCTGATCGGCCTGATTTCGGCTGCCGATGCCGATGTAGTAGCTGCGGGGGCTGCCGCCGCCCACCCGCACGCCGCGTCCGGCTTTGACGAGTCCGTAGTAGGCCGCCCCCTGGGCCACGGCCAGTTCGGGTGACGGATTGTCCATGATTCGGGGTGTATCCGGCGTTTGCACGCCGAACCATCGGGCCACCGCGACGCGGATGCGCTCCTGAATCATGCGGGGTTTCAGGGAGCCGCCGTTGAAAAGCAGCAGGTCCGGGGCCGGTTCGTCGCGCCGGGCCTTTTCGCGCACCTCATGGCGATGGCGCTCGAGAAACCGCAGCAGGTGCCGGGTGACCGCGGGGTCCGATTCGTAAGGCAGCCCGAATTCGGTGATGGCCGGACGCGTCGAAGACCCTCCGTTGCCGATGTCGTCCACCATGGGAAAGAATCCGTCCACGACGATCTGCTCGACGGTGGAGCGGTCAAGGCTAGTTGACAGGGTGCCGGCAATCAGTCGGCTGCCCTCGCCGGTCAAGGTGATCTTCTTCTCGGCGGTGCGGCCTTCCAGGATCTCTTCCTTGGCCTGACGGCACTGGTGGCAAAGCGCCCTCCAACGGTCACTGGACAGACTGCCGACACCACCGGACTTTTCCACCGCCCGGGCCAGGGCCAGGTCGGCGTTGTCGCCGCCCAAGATGAGGTGATCCCCCACGGCCATACGTTCGAAACGCAGGTCGCCCCCGCGATCCTCCAGTGTGATCAGAGTGAAGTCGGTGGTTCCCCCGCCCACATCACACACCAAGACCAGTTCGCCGGGTGCGATACGCCGCTGCCAGTTTCTCTCGTGGCGCATCAGCCAGCTGTAAAAGGCCGCCAGCGGTTCTTCCAGCAAAAGGACGGACGACAGTCCTGCCATGGCGGCGGCTTCCACGGTCAGATCTCTGGCCACTTCATCGAAGGAGGCCGGTACCGTCAGGATGACCAGCTGGTTTTCCAGGTGGTTTTGCGGGTCTTCTCCCCGCAGGCTGTTCCAGGCTTCGCGGATGTGACGCAAATAGGCGGCCGTGGCCGCCACCGGAGACAGCTTGCGCACCCCTTCTGCGCTGCCCCAGGGAAGAATGGGGGCCCGCCGGTCCACCTGTCCGTGGCACAGCCAGCTCTTGGCTGAAGAAATGAGCCGCGAAGGGATGCGTGCGCCGTGGTCGCGCGCGAATTGTCCCACGATGTGCGCCGGTCCGTCTTCTTTTTGCCAGGGGAGGGCAACGGTGTCCTGGGGAAGATCGTACTTTCCGGCTAGGTATAAAAAAGAGGGCAGCACCTCGAGACGTCCGATTTCCCCGCGCCCGGTCAATTGGGGGATACGCATGATGCGCGGATGTCCGCTACCATCCGGGTTTTCCCTCAGTTCCACATAGGCGACGGCGCTGTTGGTGGTGCCCAGATCGATTCCCACCACGTAAGAGACGTCATGGATGTCGGGCGTCATGGGACTCCCTCACATTGAATTCCAGCTTCCAGCGGCGCCCGTCGGCAGCCGATACACACCACAGTTCGAGGGTGCCGATTTCGGTGACCCTCACCTGAATGGTGACCGGAATGTGGCTCCCCTTTTCGCCGTCGAGGGTGGTCTCGATGGTCGTGATCTCTTCCAGATCCCCCTGCCAGTCCTCGATGATCTCGCCCAGAGGGTCTTTCTGACGCAGAGACGACCCTAAAAAATCGAAACGCACCGGCTCTCCCACGGCCAGCACGAATTCCCGCGAACGGATGTCGGCTGCGGTGCCCTCTTCCATGCCGAAAGGGGCGATGCACAGTGCTTTCATGGGGGCCGGTATACCGGGAACCGCCGGCATGGCAGCCGCCACGCCGATGTAGTAGGACTGGTTGAGGCCGCTGCGGATACGGATGCCCCGGCCCCTGCGGGCCAGCCCGTAGTAAACGGCGCCGCGGGCCACGGCCAGGTCCAGGTTTTGGGGCTGGATCTCCCGCACCTGACTGAAGGCGCCTCCCCACGACCGCAGCTGATCCAGGATGCGGCCCCGGAGCTTTTTGGGCTTCATCACCCCTCCGTTGAACAGAATGGCGGTGGGAAAGCGTTCCGCCCCCTGCTCACCGCCCAGCTGACGGTGGATGAAATGCGCCAAGTGATGGGTGATGGCCGGGTCGGCCTCATAGGTGAGGCCGAGCTCGCGGATTCCGGCCGATGTCGGTGTGGCGGGTCTGGCATCTCGCTCACAGGCGGGAAAGAAGCCATCCAGGATCACCCGTTTGGCCTCGATCTGCGAGACAAACGTTTTGATGGTGCCGCCGATCAGGCTGCTGCCCCGGCCCAGCACCGTCAGATGGCAGCGATCCAACCCCTCATCGGACAGCAGGGCCTCTTTGACTTTGCGACAGGTGTGCCACACGGAACGTATCTGCCAGGAATCCAGGCGGGTTCCCTCGGCGGCCAGGCGCTGGGCCACGGAGTGTGCCAAGGCCAGGTCCATGTTGTCTCCGCCCACCAGCAGATGGTTGCCTACGGCGATACGTTCCAGCACCAGACGCCCCTCTTCTTCCAGCACACGGATCAGGCTGAAATCGGTGGTGCCGCCCCCGACATCGCAGACCAGGATGATGTCTCCCGGTTTGGCCGTTTCCCGCCAGCCATCTTCACTGGCTTCAATCCAGGCATAGAACACGGCCTGGGGTTCCTCGATGAGGGTCACCCGCGACAATCCCGCCAGTTCGGCGGCCTTGACGGTCAGCTCCCGGGCAACGGCATCGAAAGAGGCCGGCACCGTCAGGAAAATTTCCTGATTTTCCAGTCTGCGTTTCTCATCGCTCCCCCCGTCCGGCCGGCGGGCCATCTCCTGGTTCCAGGCCTGGCGGATGTGCGCCAGAATCAGGGAAGAGGCTTCCACGGGGGAAAATTTTTTCACGTCGTTCGGTGCTTCCCAGGGCAGGATGGGCTGGGTGCGGTCCACCAGGCTGTGGCACAGCCAGGATTTGGCGGAAGCGATGAGACGGGCAGGTACTTCCGCCCCCCGCTCGCGGGCAAATTCGCCCACCACCGTGTGCGTCTCCTGGTCCCAGGGCATTTTCAGCCCCGCGATCTCCGCGTCCGGCGGCACCAGCACAAAAGAGGGCAGCATTTTCAGCGGCTCTATGGCACCGGCGTCTACCCGCTGCGGAATGTCGAAAACCCTGATGTGTGGCCTCTGGGCCTCCAGGTCGGCCACTTCCGTGTAGGCCACCACGCTGTTGGTGGTGCCCAGATCGATTCCGATGATGTATTCAGCCTGAGACAAGTGCTTGCTCCCCCTTTTTAATTCAGACAGCAACGAATGCTATTCTAAACCCAAAACCGTCAGCCGACAACCGCTTCTGTTCAAAGCACTTCGATTTCCGCCGGAGCGATGAGGCCGGGATCACGAATATTCGTCAGCGTGGGAATGTCTATATTGACCGCTCGCCAACCGCGGTGCCGGACCACGCCGCTAAAGGGCGGATCACCGGAGACGTTGCCCACCACTTTGATGGCCACGGCATCGAAGCCGGGTTTCAGCGTGATGGTTTGCCCCTCGGGATTGCTGACCACCGGCGCCATCTTGAGGTACTTGTCGAGGCCGGCCTTGCAGTTTTCGTGGATGCTGCGGACGGCTGCACCGATCTGGGCATCCTCATATGCGTCCAGATTTTCAGAGAAAAAATCCACCAGACGGCCCTCGCGTTGCAACACCGACAGCAGATGCACGAAAAGCCGCTGTTGAAGATTGCGGTCCTGTTCGCTCGCTCGTGAATCTTCGAGCCCGGTGTCTCCGGAAACGGCGGCCTTTGAAACGACTTTCGGTGGGGTCACAGCTCCAGCCCCCGCGGCCACGGACCGCAGCACCAGCCACAGAAGAACACCGGCCGCCAGGAAACCGACTGCCAACGCCGGCAGCACAAAGGTGTTGAAATCGGTCGCCTTCTGTTTCACCAGCGCTGTCAGCCCGCCGCCTCGAGAGGCCTCCGTGCCGCTGCTGCCGACAGACGTCTGAGCCGCGGCCGAGAGCGTGTTGAGCGTCGTGTAGAAGGCGCCGGCGCAAACGCCGAAAAGGATGAACATGAACAGCAGGATGATCCCGATGGATCTGCGTGAAAAAGACCTGTCGCTTTGCATACGATCCCCCATAAAGCCTTGTTAACAATGAAACGTTATGATAAGCATCTAGGCGCTAGATGCAAGATGAAAGCTCAAGCCGCCCGGTGTGCTAAGAATAAGGAACACTATCAGATGACACCTGATTTTGCCAAACGATACCGGTTTGATTTCGAAATCGGATACCTCGTCAGAAGCCCCTGTAAGGAATGTGCCAGCAGGGACGATTTTCCCCGATGCGCCGAAACCTGTAAAATACTGGACAGGATCCAAGCGGTGCTGTCCGAGGCGATCTCCTGCAGCCGGAGCGGATAGGTGATTTACACGGTTGCACCTGGGCATGCAGCAGTCCCCACCCTTCTCGGCACGCGGCCAACATGCGACAAACCATGCCGGACGTTTCCCCAACCACACAGTACCGCCTCGTAGAAACAGGCGATGGACGTTGGAAACTCTCATTCGACGGCCCCGTCGATGTTTCCTCGGCGACGCCGCTCATCGAGAGCCTCCCGCCTGCACTGCAGCGCAAGCATCCGCGCCATCTGACCGTTTCACTCGGCGGCGTTACGCATTTTGATGACTTCGGTGCGCTGCTCCTCTTCCACGTCAGGCACACCGTTGACGAAAACGGCGGGGAATTCCAGCTGGCAGACGTACCGTCGCAAGTCGGTGAAATACTGACCATGGTCAACTTCGTCGGTCACAAGAAATGCCTGGCTCCGTCCAGAAACCGTCCCTTGAATGTTATCGTGCGGCTGGGGGCGGCCATCCTCGATGAAATCCAGGATTTCCGCTTCACCTTTTCTTTTCTGGGCGACCTCATCCTCTCTCTGGGACGTATTCTGCACCAGCCCCGCACCCTGCGTTGGTCCGATTGTGTGGATCACATGGAAACCACGGGTGTGGATGCCGTACCCATCGTCGGCATGATCAGTTTTCTGGTGGGGTTGATCATGGCTTTCATGGCGGCCGTCCAACTGCGCCAGTTCGGTGCCGATATCTATGTGGCCGCACTGGTGGCACTTTCCGTCGTCCCGGAAATGGGGCCCATTATGACCGCCATCGTGGTGGCAGGCCGATCGGGTTCGGCCTATGCCGCCGAAATCAGCACCATGCAGATATCCGAAGAGATCGATGCCCTGCAGACCATGGGATTCGATCCGGTCCACTTCCTGGTGCTGCCCCGTGTGACCGCCGCCCTGCTGATGGTCCCCCTGCTGTCGCTCTTTGCCAATCTGTTCGCCCTGGCCGGCGGCATGCTGGTCAGCGTCGCCATGCTGGACATCACCGCCGGAGGCTATGTTTCCAAGACCATCGAGTCCCTCAGCCTGGCGGACCTGCTGTGGGGCCTCTTCAAAAGCGCCATCTTTGCGTTTCTTATTTCGTGGGTCAGCTGCCTGCGCGGGTTTCAGGCCCGCGGCGGTGCCGCCGCCGTCGGACGTGCCGCCACCTCGGCCGTGGTATCCTCCATTTTTTTAATCATTCTCTTCGACTCGCTTTTCGCAGTGGTACGCAACTACTGGTAGGTAGACTGGGGAATGGATGGCAAAACAAACCGTCATACAGCTAAAAAACGTGGTTGTCCGCTACGGAGACCATCTTGTTCTCGACGGCGTCAGTTTTGATGTGTATAAGGGAGAGATTCTGGCGGTCTTGGGGCGCAGCGGCTGCGGTAAAAGCACGCTGATGCGCCATATGATCGGGCTGGAAAGGGTCGACGGCGGCGAAGTGCTGATCCATGGACACAATCTGGCCACTTGCGGTGAAACCCGGCTGCGGGTGATTTTGAAACGTATCGGCGTGCTGTTTCAGAGCAGTGCGCTGATCGGGTCCATGACCATCGGTCAAAACGTGGCACTGCCCATCATCGAACATACCGGTCTCCCCATGGAGGCCGTGCACGATCTGGTGCGTATGAAGCTGTGCATGGTGGGCCTGGCGGAATACGAGTTTTTCCTGCCCTCGCAGCTCAGCGGGGGCATGCGCAAGCGGGCCGGACTGGCCCGGGCGCTGGCATTGAGTCCGGATATCCTGTTCCTGGACGAGCCCTCCGCAGGCCTGGACCCCATCACCGCCACCGAAATGGATGCGCTGGTCAAACACATCACCCACAGCATGGGAACCACCACCATCATGATCACCCATGAACTCAGAAGCATCATGAACGTGGCCCGGCGGGCCATCATGCTGGACCCTTCGGTAAAGGGTATAATTGCCCAGGGGGATCCTCGTACCCTGAAGACATCAAGCCCGCTGCCCCAGGTCAGGCGGTTTTTCAACCCGGGTTTTGCGGAGATTTCCTGATACCTGTCGATCCATGCCATCAGTGAAAACCAAATTTGCGGTAGGCCTTTTCGTGGCGGCCGGGTTTTTCCTGGCCGCGGTGGCCATCATCTGGCTGGGCATGTCCCACTACTTCGAAAAGGGGCACTTTTGCGTGGCCTATTTCGATGAGTCGGTCCAGGGCCTCAGCAAGGATTCACCGGTCAAATACCGCGGCGTTTCCGTCGGGCGGGTATACCGTCTGGGGGTGGCCCCGGATGCCACCCTCATCGAGGCTGTGCTTCAGATCGACCCCGCCATCGTGAAGCCCGCCGAGATGGTGGCGCAGTTGAAAAACGTCGGCATCACCGGGAGCATGTTCATCGATCTGGACCGCAAAAAGGCCGGCGACAGCGCCCTGTCGCCCAAGATCACCTTTACGGCGCCTTTTCCGGTGGTACTCACCAAGCCCTCCCAGATCAAGGAGTTCATGGGAGATGTACGTGAGATTCTGAGTAACTTTAAAAAGCTCAACCTTCAGAAGATGGCCGCCGCGTTTTCCGGGGCCCTCGATGATCTGCGCTCGGCGGTCAAAGATTCCCATATTCCGGCGGTATCAGAGAGGCTGCGCACGGTGCTGGATCGCATTGCGCCTCTGCTGAGCGAGGAAAAATGGGATCGCGTGCTGGGGAGCGTGGCCGATGCCGCCC